>NZ_JBFBBS010000015.1:0-152891 GCF_040682835.1 Streptomyces sp. NPDC051104
GGACTACGTCCCCTGCACCCCTCGCGGGGCTGCGCCCCTGCACCCCGCCGGGGCTCCGCCCCAGACCCCGTTCGAGGGCCGGCCCCCGGACCCGGGGCTCCGCCCCAGACCCCGTTCGAGGGCCGGCCCCCGGACCCCCGCTCCTCAAACGCCGGAGGGGCTGAATTCTCAGCCCGTCCGGGGGTCCCCCTGCTCGAAGAGCTCGGGGGAGTCTGAGGACGAGGCCGCAAGGCCGACAGCGGGGGTCCGGGGGCGCAGCCCCCAGGGACGCGAAGGGTGGGGGGGCGTAATCAGCTCAGGCGGCGCGCTCCGGCCGACGGTACCGCCGGGAACACACGAGGTGCCGTATAACCGGCGGCGGCGAACGCCTCCTCGATCGCCTTGGTGATCGTGTCCGTGTCCGACGCCTCCACCAGGACGATCGCCGAGCCGCCGAAGCCGCCGCCCGTCATCCGCGCCCCCAGCGCGCCCGCGGCGTTCGCCGTGTCCACCACCAGGTCCAGCTCCGGGCAGGAGATCCGCAGGTCGTCGCGGAGGGAGACATGGCCCTCGGTCAGTACGGGGCCGATCGCCCGGACCTCGCCCGCGTCCAGCAGCCGGACCACCTGGTCGACCCGGTGGTCGTCCGTGACGACATGGCGCACATAGCGGCGCACCCGCTCGTCGGACAGGCGCGCGAGCGCGGCCCGAAGCTCCTCGTACGCCACGTCCCGCAGATGCGAGACGCCCAGCCGCCGTGCGCCCTCCTCGCAGCCCTCGCGCCGCTCGGCGTACGCCCCGTCGCCCAGCGCGTGCTTCACGCGGCTGTCGACGACCAGCAGCGTCAGGCCCTGGGAGGCCAGGTCGAAGGGGATCTGCCGGACGGACAGGTCACGGCAGTCCAGGTGCAGCGCGTAGCCGTCCGTGGCGCACGCCGACGCCATCTGGTCCATGATCCCGCAGGGCACGCCCACGAAGTCGTTCTCGGCGCGCTGGGCGATCCTGGCCAGCTCCGGACCGGTCAGGCCCAGCTCGTACAGGTCGTTGAGCGCGAGGGCGACGACCACCTCGAGCGCCGCCGACGACGACAGTCCGGCGCCCGTGGGCACCGTCGAGGACAGGTGGACGTCCGCGCCCGTGATCGGGTGGCCGGCCTCACGGAGCACCCAGACCACACCCGCCGGGTAGGCGGCCCAGCCGGTGTTGGTCAGCGGCTGCAGTTCGTCGACGTGCAGTTCGACGACCGGGCCCTCGATGTCCGCCGAGTGCAGCCGCAGCACACCGTCGGTGCGCCGCGAGACCGCCGCGACCGCCGTGTGCGGCAGCGCGAGCGGCATCACGAAGCCCTCGTTGAAGTCCGTGTACTCGCCGATCAGGTTGACCCGGCCCGGTGCGGCCCAGACGCCCTCGGGAGCCGTCCCGTAGATCTCCCCGAAACCCTCGCGTACGCCCACCTACTGCTCCCTCACGGTGTTCTGTGCGAACTGCCACGCGTCCGCGACGATCCCCGCGAGGTCCGCGCGGGACGGGTTCCAGCCGAGCTTCTCGCGGGCCGTGGCCGCGGAGGCGACCAGGACCGCCGGGTCGCCGCCGCGGCGGGGGGCCACGACCTCGGGGATCGGGTGCCCGGTGACCTGGCGCACCGTTTCGATGACCTCGCGCACCGAGAAGCCGTTGCCGTTGCCGAGGTTGCAGATCAGGTGTTCGCCGGGGGTGGCGGCGTCAAGGGCGAGCAGGTGGGCCTCGGCGAGGTCGGCGACGTGGATGTAGTCGCGGATGCAGGTGCCGTCCGGCGTCGGGTAGTCGTCGCCGAAGATGGAGACGGCCTCGCGCCTGCCCTGCGCGACCTGGAGGACGAGCGGGATGAGGTGGGACTCGGGGTTGTGGCGCTCGCCGTAGGCGCCGTAGGCGCCGGCGACGTTGAAGTAGCGCAGGGAGACGGCGCCCAGGCCGTGCGCGGCCGCCTCGCCGGTGATCATGTGGTCGACGGCGAGCTTGGAGGCGCCGTAGGGGGAGGTCGGCGCGGTCGGGTCGGTCTCGGTGATCGGGGTGTTCACCGGCTCGCCGTAGGTGGCCGCCGTGGAGGAGAAGACGAGCTTGCGCACGCCGGCCTCGCGCGCGGCGCCGAGCAGGGCCATGGTGCCGCCGACGTTGTTGTCCCAGTACTTCTCCGGCTTCAGGACCGACTCGCCGACCTGCGAGAACGCGGCGAAGTGCAGGACCGCGTCGAAGGAGGCGTCCAGCCACTTGGCGGCGTCGCGGATGTCTCCCTCGATGAAGGAAGCACCGGTCGGCACGCCCTCGCGGAAGCCGGTGGAGAGGTTGTCGAGGACGACGACCTCGTGGCCGGCCTCCAGCAGGTGCTGCGCGACCACGCTGCCCACATAGCCGGCGCCACCGGTGACCAGGTACTTCCCACTCATGAACTCGCTACCTCTCGCAGTCGCCGGGCCGCGGCCTCCGGCGGCACGTCGTTGATGAACACGTTCATGCCGGACTCGGAACCCGCGAGGAACTTCAGCTTGCCGGAAGTGCGGCGAATGGTGAAAAGCTCGAGGTGGAGCGCGAAGTCGTCCCTGGTCACGCCGTCGAACTCGTCCAGTGTGCCGAACGGCGCCTGGTGCCAGGCGGCGATGTACGGCGTCGGAGGCTCGCCCTCGCCGAAGATCCGGTCGAAGCGCTTCAAGAGTTCCAGGTAGACCTTGGGAAACTCTGTGCGTGCCGCCTCATCGAGGCCGAGCAGGTCGGGGACGCGGCGGCGGGGGTAGAGGTGGACCTCGTAGGGCCAGTGCGCGGCGTACGGCACGAACGCCACCCAGTGCTCGCTCTGCAGGACGATCCGCTCGTCGGCGAGTTCGCGCTCCAGGACGGCGTCGAACAGGTTCTCCCCGCCGGTCGCCTCCTTGTGGGCGGCCAGTGAACGGAGCATCAGGGCGGTGCGTGGGGTGGTGAAGGGGTACGCGTAGATCTGCCCGTGCGGGTGGCCGAGGGTCACGCCGATCTCCGCGCCGCGGTTCTCGAAGCAGAAGACCTGCTCGACGGCCGGCAGGTGGGACAGCTCGGCGGTGCGGTCGGTCCAGGCGTCCAGGACCAGGCCCGCCTGCTCCTCGGTCAGGTCGGCGAAGGAGGCGTTGTGGTCGGAGGTGAAGCAGACGACCTCGCAGCGGCCGGAGTCGCCGGCGAGCGAGGGGAAACGGTTCTCGAAGACGACGACGTCGTAGGACGAGTCGGGGATCTCGCTCAGCCTGCCGTCCCGGGAGGGGCACAGCGGGCACTCGTCGGCGGGCGGGTGGTAGGTGCGGCCCTGCCGGTGCGAGGCGATGGCGACGGAGTCGCCGAGCAGCACGTCCTGGCGGATCTCGGAGGTCGTGACGGTCCGCTCCAGCGGCCGGCGGTCGACCGCGTCCCGCACGACGTCGTCGCGCAGGTCGTAGTAGATGAGCTCACGACCGTCGGCCAGCCGGGTCGAGGTCTTCTTCACGTTCGACTCTCCATTCGAGCCACTCACCCTTCAAACATAACCCAACACACCAAAACACAAGTCACCACCTGCGTCAACGTCACAATCCAACAAAGACCATCATCAGAGGTGTTCAAATATCGAACGTGGGGGCGTACGGTTCCGCACTGATTGGTTCACGCAACGAAGCGAGTACTCATGGAAACCCCCACATATCTGGCAGCCGAGCTACGACTCCCCACAAACGGGCTCGACTACGCGATCCTCGGGATCTACTTCGTGGTCGTCCTCGGCATCGGCTTCGCAGCCCGCCGCTCGGTGAAGACCAGCCTCGACTTCTTCCTGTCCGGGCGCTCCCTGCCCGCCTGGATCACCGGTCTCGCGTTCATCTCCGCCAACCTGGCCGCCACCGAGATCCTCGGCATGGCCGCCAACAGCGCCCAGTACGGCGCCTATACCGTGCACTGGTACTGGATCGGCGCCATCCCGGCCATGGTCTTCCTGGGCCTGGTGATGATGCCGTTCTACTACGGCTCCAAGGTCCGCTCGGTGCCCGAGTTCCTGCTGCTGCGCTTCGACAAGGGGGCGCACCTGCTGAGCTCGATCCTGTTCGCCTTCGCCGCGATCCTCATCGCGGGCGTCAACCTCTACGCCCTCGCGATCGTCGTGGAGGCGCTGCTGGGCTGGCCGCAGTGGGTGGCGATCGTGGTCGCCGGCTTCTTCGTGCTCGCGTACATCACCCTCGGCGGCCTGTCGTCGGCGATCTACAACGAGGTGCTGCAGTTCTTCGTGATCCTCGCGGCCCTCATCCCGATCACCGTGATCGGCCTGAAGAAGGTCGGCGGCTGGGGCGGCCTGACCGACAAGCTCACCCAGACCCACGGCCACGACTTCGTCACCGCCTGGGGCGGCACCGGGATCGGCCACGCCAACCCGCTGGGCGCCAACTGGCTGACGATCGTCCTCGGCCTCGGCTTCGTGCTGTCCTTCGGCTACTGGACCACCAACTTCGCCGAGGTCCAGCGCGCCCTGTCCGCGAAGAACCTCTCCGCGGCCCAGCGCACCCCGCTGATCGCCGCGTTCCCGAAGATCTTCATCGTGTTCCTGGTGATGATCCCGGGCCTGGTGGCCGCCGTCCTGGTCCCGAAGATCGGCACGCCGGGCTCGTCCCTGCAGTACAACGACGCGATCCCGTACCTGATGCAGGAACTGCTGCCCAACGGTGTCCTCGGCATCGCGGTGACCGGTCTGCTGGCGGCCTTCATGGCGGGCATGGCGGCCAACGTGTCGTCCTTCAACACGGTGTTCACCAACGACATCTGGGCGCGGTACATCGTCAAGGACCGCGAGGACGCGTACTACGTCCGCTTCGGCCGCCTCATCACGGCGATCGGCGTGCTGGCGTCGGTCGGCACGGCGTTCCTGGCGTCGTCGTTCTCGAACATCATGAGCTACCTGCAGACGCTGTTCTCCTTCTTCAACGTGCCGATGTTCGTGGTGTTCGTCGTCGGCATGTTCTGGAAGCGCGCGTCCACGAAGTCCGGCTTCTGGGGCCTGCTCGCCGGCACGGTCACCGCGATGGTGAACTACTTCGTCATCTACAAGCACGGCATCATCGGCATCCCCTCCGACCAGGGCGCCAACTTCGTCTCCGCGATCGCCGGTTTCGTGGCCGGCGCGGTCGTGATGGTCGCGGTCTCGCTGTTCACCAGGCCCAAGCCGGAGGACCAGCTCCAGGGCCTCGTCTACGGCACCCTCCCCCAAGCACCTACGACAAGCTCCGGTGCAGGGGGGACCCCCCTGCCCGGCATGGCCGAGCCGCCCTCCGCGGGCGACGACGCCTGGTACCGCAGGCCCGCCCTGCTCGGCTGGGGCGCGGTCGTCCTCGCCGCCGCCTGCTACATCCCGTTCTCGCTCTGACCGCGGAGGATTGACCGACCATGTCCGAGTACTCCGAACACGACGTCCAGCGCCAAGTCACCGAGCTGGAAGGAAAGTCCGCCACCGCGGCACGCATCTTCGACCTCCGTCGCATCATCGGCGGCCTGTTCGTTCTCTACGGCGTCATCGTGATGATCGCGGGCTTCACGGCCTCCGACGCGGCGATCCGCAAGGCGGAGGGCGTCAACATCAACCTGTGGACGGGCCTCGGGATGCTGATCCTGGGCCTGCTGTTCCTGCTGTGGCTGAAGCTGAGGCCGATAGCTCCGCCGTCCGTTGACGCGGTGTCGAAGGAGAGGCCGGAGTAGCGCGGCCACGCTTCCCTGAGCGCCGGGGAACTGCGCGTCGTACGTCGGCTGCGGGTGGTCCGTGGCCGGCCGCGCCCGCGCGGCGAAGCCGCATGTCGACACGGTCCCGCGCCCCTGTCCGGGCGCACCTTCGGCTACTCGCTTCCGGGCTGGACGGGCCCCGCCCGGTCCAGCAAGCCCGTCCGGGCGGCCAGGGCGGCAGCCTCGAGGCGGGAGCCCACGCCCAGTTTCATCAGGACGCGTTGGACGTGGGTGCGGGCCGTGGACGGGGCGATGCCCATACCCGCCGCGATCAGGCGGGTGTCCTCGCCGTCGGCCACCCGGACCAGGACCTCGACCTCCCTCGGGGTCAGCATCTGCAACAGGCGCTGGCCCTCGTCGTCCGGCTGCGCCGCCGGGTTGAGCAGTTCGTCGAACGCGCCCTGCAACAGCTGCGGCGCCACGGCCGCCTCGCCCGCCCGCGCCTTCATGATGGCCCGCTCGACGCCCTCGATGCGCTCGTCGTGCCGTACGTAGCCCGAGGCGCCGGCGGCGAACGCGGCCGCTATCCCGCGCGGGCTCGGCACCGGGCCGAGCACCAGCACCGCCACCTGCGGGCGCTCCCGCTTGATGCGCACCACCGGGTCGAAGGCGCCCGGTTCCGCGGGTGCCGCCGTGCCCAGCAGGCACACCTCGGGCGCCCTGCTGATCACCAGGTCCGCCCCCCCCGCGGCGGGCGCCGCCGCGGCGAGCACCCGGTGTCCCCTCAGCTTCAGAGCCGAGGCCAGCGCCTCGGCGAGCAATCGGTGGTCGTCGACCACCATGAGCCGCACTCCCATCGAGCAACCCCCCAGTCCCCCCCGTGGATGCCCACTATGGATGCCCACCGGCCCGCATGGACAGAAGCCCCCCGGCGCACCCCCCGCCCTTCATGCCCCCGGAAGCTACACGCTTGTTCGACATCGCGCTTCCCCTACCGGCCAGAAGTGCCCCGGATTACGGAAATCCCGCCCAATGGCGCCTGATGACGGGTACGTGAAAGGCCCCGCCCCCGAACAGGAGCGAGGCCTTCGCCGTGCGCCGCGTACGCGCTACTTCGCGCCGAAGCCGAGCGCGGTGTACGACTTCTGGTCCGCCGTGAACGGCTTGCTGACCAGCTCCTTGCCGAGGAAGAGCCGACCGTCGCTGTAGAGCAGCTCGGACGTCTTCGGCACCATGCTCATGATCGCGCCCAGCACCTCCCGGGAGGCCGGGGTCTCCAGCAGTCTCGTCTGCTTCAGGGACCCGCCGTCGACCGAGACCACCTGGGCGCCCCTGTTGTACGGGCCGCTCTTGTACGCCAGCACGTTCCCGCCGTCCATGCGGATCGGGAAGATGTCGTAGCCGTCGCCGGCGTCGATCCGGTCGCCGGTGGTCTTCCCGGTTGCCAGCGAGAACGCGATGATCTCGTTGGTCCGGGCGCCCTGGGCCGAGCCGTCGTGGTCGTTGGTCGGCACGTACAGCTTGTCGTTGCCCACCGTGATCGCCTGGCAGTCGTGCACCTTGCCGACGCCGCAGTGGTGCTCGTACTTGCCGTCCTCCAGCGTGATCTTCGTCCGCAGCTTGCCGGTGTCGTCCAGCGAGAAGACGTCCGTGGCGCCGGAGGCGGTGATGCCGCCCGAGTCCACGCCGAACACGACCGGCTTGGTGGAGATCACCTTGGCGTTGTCGATGCCCTGGGGGAGCTTGTAGCTCCACCTGGCGCCACCCGTCCCCGGGTCGAGCAGCTGTACCTCGTACAACTCCTTGCCGAAGGGGCCGCACGTGCGCACCGCGACGAGCTGATCGCCGCCCGCGTAGCCGACGTCCGTGCAGGAGCCCCTCTCGTGCTGCCACAGCACCTTGCCGGTGGTCAGGTCGAAGGCGGCACCGCCGTAGAGGCCGGCGCCGGCGGCGACCGTCGTGCCGTTGATCGAGACCTCGCGGAACATGACCGGTGCGCTACCGGTGCCGACCGATTTCGTCCACAGCTTCTTCCCGGTGGCGACCTCGAACGCGGTGACGTCGCTGCACGGCTTGCGGTCCCGCACGTTCGCCCGCTTGCCCGACTCGGAGACCACCGCGGCGATCCCCGAGGAGCTGATCTCGGGTGAGCCCGCGCAGGTCTGGCCGTTCAGCGGCAGCGTCCACTTGGTCGCGCCGGTGTCCGGGTCGTAGCCCACGATCTTGTTGATGCCGGCCTTGGCGTAGACGGAGTCGGTGAGCCAGGAGCCCGCGACGTTGTCGAGCTCCTGTCTGTCCGTGATCCGCGGCGCCGGGATCTGGAAGAGGACCTTGGCGCTGGGGTCGGCCGGCGCCTTCTCCTTGCCGGAGCCGGAGCCGCCGGTGCCGCTGCCCTGGCCGCCCTGGCCGCTGCCGGCACCGGACGCGGAACCGCCGCCCGTGTCGCCGCCGGAGGAGCTGTTCGCGTACCAGGCCCCGACGCCGACGATCAGCGCGATGGCCGCGACCGCCGCGACGACGATCCACACCGTGGCGCTCGGCCCCTTGCGGCCGCCGCCCGGGGTCCCGCGCGGCGGTACGGGGACCATCGGAGGCTGCTGATAGCCGTAGCCGGGCTGCTGGTTCGGGTAGCCGTGTCCGGGCTGCTGGGCATACCCGTATCCCGGTTGGGGCGGGGCCGGCGGCTGCGGGTAGCCGTAGCCCGACCCCTGGGCGGGCGGCGGAGGTGCCTGGGGCGGCGGCTGGGGTGCGCCGAAGCCGCCCGGCGGCGGGGGCTGCGGGGGGCCGAAGCCACCGCCCGGGGCAGGGGGCTGCGGGGCGCCGAAGCCACCGCCCGGCGGCGGCTGGTGGGGCGGCGGGGGCGGCTGGTCGGGAGGGGACGGCGGCTGGCTCATGGCGTGAGGACCTCGAAGGACACAGGAACAGTGGGCGGGGACGGGAGGGTCGGCGGACCGCTCACTTGCCGTAGGCCAGCATCAGCTTCTCCTTGGACCGGGTACCGCCGGTCAGCCGGGTGGTGGAGAGGTAGAGGCGCCCGTCCACGTAGTCGATCGCCTTGGAGAAGAAGCCGCTCTCGACCTGCGCGGCGCCCGCCGGGTTCTGCAGCAGCTTCGCCGCGGTGCGGCTCCCGCCGGCCGTCGCGATGGAGACGACCTGGCCGCCCGTGTCGTACGACGGCTCGACATACGCGATCAGGTGGGTGCCGTCCATCTTGAGCGGGAGCATCGACTCGTCCGCCGGGGACTTCACCCGCCACTTCTCCTTGCCTGTGTCCAGGCTGATCGCGACGATCTCGTTCGGGCCGCTCTTCGCGTCGGTCGGCAGGTACAGGGTGCTCGCGTCGGCCACGGCGCCCGTGCAGCCCTGCAGGTCACGGTTGAGGATGGCCCAGCCGCACCGGGGTGCGAAGGACTCGTTGGCGTCGAGCTGGGAGCGCAGGCTGCCGTCGCTCCTCAGTGTGGAGACGTTCCACCGCGTCTTGTCCTCGTTGGTGAGGTAGAGGACGACCGGGTCGACGGAGTAGGCGCGGGCGACCGTCCAGCCCTTGGCGATCTTCTTGGTCCACTTGGCCCTGCCGGTCGTGGGGTCGAGCTCCTGCACCTCGTCGTGCGCATCGGAGCCCCCGGCACCGCAGGAGGCGACCGAGAGGAGCTTGGCGCCGCCCGCGAACGCGGTCGGGAAGCAGGCCGCGCCGTACCGCTGCTTCTCCCACAGCTTCTTGCCGGTGGCCACGTCGTACGCCAGGCCGGACTGCGCGCGGGCGACCAGCAGGGTCCTGCCCGTGATGGTCAGGTCGACGGCGAGCGCGCTGTCGAACAGGGCGCCGTCGGCGATCTGCGCGCTCCAGCCCTTCTTGCCGGTGTCGAGGTCGATCTCCTGGATGTGGTTGCACTTGGCGCTGTCGCTCACGCCGCTCATGTAGGCGACCACGACCTTGTCGTCGGCCGTCTTGTGCGCAGTGACCGCGCAGATCTTCTGCGGGAAGGAGATCGGGTTCCAGGTGGGACTGCCGCCCGCGACGTCGTAGGCGAAGACCTGCTTGTACGCGGCCTTCACCGCTGTCCTGCCTGTGATCCACATGCCGGGGGCGTCGGCGCCGTGACCGGGCGCGTCGGGCGCCTGCTGGTACCAAAGGACCCTGTCCTCGCCCGACTTGCGGCCCTGGTTGAGGTTCTCCGGGTCCGCGCCGCCGTCGCCGCTGCCACCGCCCGCGTCGGCCGGGGCGGAGGCGGTGGAGGACGGCACGGAGCTCGGGTTCTTGTCGGCGGCGGGCTTGTTGTCCCCGCCACCGCTGCTGACCGCGTACACGGTGCCGCCTATGAGGAGCAGCGCGGCGACGGCGGCGACGACCAGCGCGGGCTTGCCCTTGAAGGGGTTCCTGGAGCCGCCGCCGGGGGGCGGGACGGGCGCGCCGGGGAACTGGGGCGGCTGCTGCGGGTAGCCGTAGCCGGGGTGGGGAGCGGCGTAGGGGCCGGGCTGCTGGGGGTAGGGTCCGGGCTGACCGGGCTGCTGGGCGTACGGACCGGGCTGGACGTAGGGGCCCGGTCCGCCGTACGGGCCCGGCTGCGGATATGCGCCGGGCTGCTGGTACGGACCGGAAGGCGGCTGCGGCTGCGGGTAGCCGTACCCCGGCTGCGGTGGGGTCGCCGGGGGCTGGAAGGGCGGCGGCGGGGTCGCCTGCCGGGGGTCCTGTGGGGCACCGAAACCACCCTGTGGCGGCGGATTCTGCGGTGCCCCGGAACTGCCGCCCCGGGGCGGTCTGTTAGGCGGCTGAGTCATCAGCGCTTTCCCCCTCAAAACTGATGTGTCCCCACGCCCGTGGTGCTCGTTTCCGCCACGCCGGTGGTACTCAGGCTGTTCTCAGACGGACCTTTCTATCACTGGGACGTCCTCGAACACGGGGCCGGTCCTGCCCCTGTTCCCAAGCGAGGACCGGCCCGTGATGCCCTCGTTACGCGCCTTCCCGCACCGCTCGCGGCGCGCGCTCCGCGTCCGCCAACGCCTAGGCGTCCTCGGCGAGTTCGAGCCAGCGCAGCTCCAGCTCCTCGCGCTGACCGGCCAACTCGCGGAGCTCCGCGTCCAGTCCCGCGACCTTCTCGAAGTCCGTGGCGTTCTCGGCGATTTGCTCGTGGAGCTTGGACTCCCGCTCGGAGATCTTGTCCAACTGCCGCTCGATCCGCTGGAGTTCCTTCTTCGCGGCCCGGGCGTCGGCGGCGGAGGCGGCGGGCTTGGCCATGGCGGGTGCCGGTACCGCGGCCGCCGCTGCGGCCTCCTCCATGCGGTGGCGCCGCTCCAGGTACTCGTCGATGCCGCGGGGCAGCATCCGCAGCGTGGCGTCGCCGAGGAGGGCGTAGACCTTGTCGGTGGTGCGCTCGACGAAGAAGCGGTCGTGGGAGATCACGATCATCGAGCCGGGCCAGCCGTCGAGGACGTCCTCGAGCTGGGTGAGGGTCTCGATGTCGAGGTCGTTGGTGGGCTCGTCGAGGAAGAGGACGTTGGGCTCGTCCATGAGGAGGCGCAGCAGTTGCAGCCGCCGCCGCTCACCGCCGGACAGGTCGCCGACCGGCGTCCACTGCTTCTCCTTGTTGAAGCCGAACGTCTCGCACAGCTGCCCGGCGGTCATCTCGCGCCCCTTGCCGAGGTCGACGCGCTCGCGGACCCGCTGCACGGCCTCGAGGACACGCCAGGTGGGGTCGAGTTCGGCGACCTCCTGGGAGAGGTAGGCGAGTTTGACGGTCCTGCCGACGGCGATCCGGCCGCCCGCGGGCTGCTGCTCGCCCTCGCTGCGGGCGGCGTCGGCCATGGCGCGCAGCAGGGAGGTCTTGCCGGCGCCGTTGACCCCGACGAGGCCGATGCGGTCGCCGGGGCCGAGCTGCCAGGTGACGTGCTTGAGCAACACCTTCGGGCCGGCCTGGACGGTGACGTCCTCCAGGTCGAAGACGCTCTTGCCGAGCCGTGTGGAGGCGAACTTCATCAGCTCGCTGCTGTCGCGGGGCGGCGGCACGTCCTTGATCAGTTCGTTGGCGGCCTCGACGCGGAAGCGGGGCTTGGAGGTACGGGCCGGGGCGCCGCGCCGCAGCCACGCCAGCTCCTTGCGGACCAGGTTCTGCCGCTTGGTCTCCTCGGAGGCGGCGATGCGCTCCCGCTCGGCGCGGGCGAAGACGTAGTCCGAGTAGCCGCCCTCGTACTCGAAGACCTCGCCGCGCTGCACGTCCCACATGCGGGTGCACACCTGGTCGAGGAACCAGCGGTCGTGGGTGACGCACACCAGCGCGGAGCGGCGCTCGCGCAGGTGCCCCGCGAGCCAGGCGATGCCCTCGACGTCGAGGTGGTTGGTGGGCTCGTCGAGGACGATCAGGTCCTGCTCGGCGATCAGCAGCTTGGCGAGCGCGATACGGCGCCGCTCGCCGCCGGAGAGGGGGCCGATGACGGTGTCGAGCCCCTGGGGGAACCCGGGCAGGTCGAGCCCGCCGAACAGGCCGGTGAGCACGTCGCGGATCTTGGCGTTGCCCGCCCACTCGTGGTCGGCCATGTCGCGGATGACCTCGTGGCGGACGGTGGCGGCCGGGTCGAGGGAGTCGTGCTGGGTGAGCACGCCGAGGCGCAGCCCGCCGGAGTGGGTGACGCGGCCGGTGTCGGCCTCCTCCAGCTTGGCGAGCATCCGGATCAGGGTGGTCTTGCCGTCGCCGTTGCGCCCGACGACCCCGATCCGGTCGCCTTCGGACACGCCGAGCGAGACGCCGTCGAGCAGGGCACGGGTGCCGTACACCTTGCTGACGTTCTCGACATTGACCAGGTTGACGGCCATTTCACTCCTGACGCGGGGATCGATCAGCCTTCAAGCGTAGGGCCTCCGGGGGAGGGGAGGGGGCGCGCGGGTGTCGTCACTCTTTGTGGTGACGTGATCGGCACTGGGCCGCTACCGTGGAGGGCGGCGCCAGGATCTTGTCCATGGGAGGAACCATGACAGCCCAGCCTGCTGAGCGGTCCGGATGGCGGATGCCCCCGATGGACGGCTACACCGTCGACGACCTGTTCACACTGCCGGATCTCCCGCCCCACACCGAGCTGATCGACGGGAGCCTGGTCCTCGTGCGCCCGCAGCGCTACTTCTACTTCGCCGCGATCGACCTGCTGGTCAGCGGCCTGCGCCGCACTCTGCCGCCCGGGTTGAAAGTCGCACGCGAGATGACCGTGGTGCTTGATCGGCGTAACGGCCCCGAACCGGACATCTCCGTGATCAAGGCAGCCGCCAAGAAGGGGCGGGACCAGACATATTTCGAAGGCAAGGACGTCGTACTCGCCGTCGAGGTCGTTTCCCCGGAGTCCGAAGCCCGCGATCGGCTCACCAAGACGCACAAGTACGCCGCCGCAGGCATCTAGTACTACTGGCTGGTCGAGATGACCGGGCCCTACAAGCATCCGGCCGTCGAGGTCTTCGAGCTGTCGCAGGACACAGGCATGTACAGGTCTACCGGCACCTATCGCGACCGCATCAAGGTCGACAGGCCGTACTCCATCGACATCGATCTGACCGCCATCGACGAGCTCTGAGGCTCACTCATCAGACCACCGTCGCCCCCGGCGCCGGGGACACCGCGACCCTCGCCGACTCGCACGTCCCCGACGCCACGAGCGCCTCAGCCACCCTCCCCGCCGACTCCGCGTCCCGCGCCAGGAACGCCGTCGTAGGCCCCGACCCCGACACCAGTCCCGCCAACGCCCCCGCCGCGCGCCCCGCGCCGAGCGTGTCCGCCAGTTCCGGGAACAGGGACAGCGCCGCCGGCTCCAGGTCGTTCGAGACCGTCGCCGCCAGCGCGCCCGCGTCGCCCTTTGCCAAGGCGTCCAGCAGGTCCTGGGACGCGACCGGCTCGGGGATCCGCACCCCCTCGTTCAGGCGGTCGAACTCGCGGAAGACCGCCGGGGTGGACAGGCCGCGCCCTGCCGTCGCGAACACCCAGTGGAACGTGCCCCCGACCTCCAACGCGGTCAGCCTCTCGCCCCGCCCGGTGCCCAGCGCCGCCCCGCCCACCAGGCTGAACGGCACATCGCTGCCCAACTCGGCGCAGATGTCCAGCAGTTCCTCGCGCGAGGCTCCCGCACCCCACAGCACGTCGCACGCCAGCAGCGCGCCCGCCCCGTCCGCGCTGCCGCCCGCCATGCCCCCGGCGACCGGGATGTCCTTGGCGATGTGGATGTGCACGGCCGGATCGAGGCCGCGGCGTTCCGCGAGCGTCAGCGCCGCCCCCGCCGCCAGGTTCGTACGGTCGAGCGGTACCTGCTCCGCGTACGGCCCGGAGCAGGTGACGCGCAGTTCGTCGGCCGGGGTCACCGTGATCTCGTCGTACAGGCCGACGGCCAGGAAGACGTTCGCCAGGTCGTGGAAGCCGTCGGGGCGGGCACCGCCCACCGCGAGCTGCACGTTCACCTTGGCCGGGACGCGAACCCTGACACTCACTTACTCGGACTCCCTGTGCTCGGCGATACGCGCGAACTCCTCGACCGTCAGCGACTCGCCCCTCGCCTGCGGTGAGATGCCGGCGGCCACGAGCGCGGCCTCCGCCGCCGCGGCCGACCCCGCCCATCCGGCGAGCGCGGCCCGCAGCGTCTTGCGCCGCTGGGCGAACGCCGCGTCCACGACCGCGAACACCTCGCCCTTCGACGCGGCCGTCTTGATCGGCTCGGCGCGCCGCACCAGCGAGACCAGCCCGCTGTCGACGTTGGGCGCGGGCCAGAAGACGTTGCGCCCGATGGCCCCGGCGCGCTTGACCTCCGCGTACCAGTTGGCCTTCACGGACGGCACCCCGTACACCTTCGACCCGGGCGCGGCGGCGAGTCGGTCGGCGACCTCGGACTGCACCATCACCAGCGTCCGCTCGATGCTCGGGAAGGTGTCGAGCATGTGGAGCAGGACGGGGACGGCGACGTTGTAGGGCAGGTTCGCGACCAGCGCGGTGGGCGCGGGGCCCGGCAGCTCACGGACGTGAAGCGCGTCGGAGTGCACCAGCGCGAACCGCTCGGCGCGCTCCGGCATGCGCGCCGTGATGGTTGCGGGCAGTGCCGCCGCCAGCACGTCGTCGATCTCGACGGCGGTGACGCGCTCGGCGACCTCGAGGAGCGCCAGCGTCAGTGAGCCGAGCCCGGGTCCCACCTCCACGACGGCGTCGTCGGGCCGCACCTCGGCGGTGCGGACGATGCGCCGCACGGTATTGGCGTCGATGACGAAGTTCTGGCCGCGCTGTTTGGTCGGGCGCACGCCGAGGGCCGCCGCCAGCTCACGGACGTCGGCGGGGCCCAGCAGGGCGTCGGGGGTGGGGCTGTTCACGGGGCAAGCCTACGGGGCGGCGCGCGGGCCACCGGCCGGTGGCACCGTCACCGGTACAGCCGTGACCCGCAGTGCGGCCACGGGCTGGTCCCCTGGCGTGCGAACAGCTTCTTCGCCCGGTACGTCTGCTCCTCCGAGGGGGCGTCCTGCGGCCGGCCCGAGCCGCCGAGGCTGCGCCAGGTGCGCCGGTCGAACTGGTAGAGGCCGCCGTACGTGCCGGACGGGTCCGCCGCGTGCGCGCGGCCGCCGGACTCGCAGGCCGCGAGTCCCTTCCAGTTCAGGTGCTCCGCGCCCTCCACCAGGTCCGGGTGCGGCTTGGTGCCGATCCGGACGAGCTGGGTCTGTGGCTGCCGCACCACCTCGTCACTGACCCGCCGCGGTCTCTCCTTCACGCCGTTGACGGTGCGCAGGGCGTACGTGACCCGGCGCGCGCCCGCCTGCCCGGGGCGCGCGACCACCTCCGTGCCCTTGAGCAGTTCCGGGTCCTTGGTGCGCCGCACGTCGAACGGGATCGGCTCCTCGCGGACCTCCTGGGAGCCCATCACCCGCAGCACGGTCACCGTCTGCCCGTCGCGCGGGAAGCTGTCCGGTGCCACGGACGTCGTGTCCTGCCGGTAGAGCACGACCCCGGCCTGGGCGACGGCCTCGCGGACGGTCGCCGCGTTGGTCCGGATGGTGCGGGCCTGCCCGTCCGCGAGGACCGTCACGGTGCGCTCGGTGCGGACGTCCAGCTCGAGCCCGTCGCGGCCGATCCCCTGGGAGCGCGAGGTCGATACGTAGGCGCCCTCCGCGCGCACCCCGAGCTGCCGGAGCGCGGCCTCCACCGTGGGCGCCGTCGTCCACAGCTCGCGCTGGATGCCGTCGATGGTGAGCCGCACGGGGTGGCCGTAGCGCACCGCGACCTCGTCGCCGCTCGCGAGCGGTGTCCCGGGCGCCGGGGTGACGAGGTCGTGATCGCCGACCTTCACGCCCTGCCGTGCGAGCAGTTCACCGACGTCGGAGGCGAAGGTGTGCAGCGTGCGGGTGCGGCCGTCCACGGTCAGCTCGACGGCCTTGTCGTTGGCGACGAACGCGGTGGTGCCGCCGGCGAGGAACGCGACCACGAGCGCCTGCGGGATCAGACGGCGCATGGAGTCGGGGCGTGCGCCGCCCTTTCTGCCGCGCGCCGCGTGCCGGGCCTGGGCGCGCCCTGAGGGGCGCGGGGCCGCCTCCGGCTCCCGGCGGGGCGGGCGGGCCGTTATCCCCGTGGCCCGAGCGGCCGCGCGGGCGCGCTCCTCGTACGCGGGCCGGTACGTGTCCGGGTGGGCGCGACCGGGGGCCTCACGGTCCTCGTACGCCCCGTACGGCGAGTACTGCCGGTTGCTCACGACGACACGCTCCAGAGAGGTTCCGACACGGCGACCAGAACCTAGCGGCTGGCCGTCACTCTCCAAAGCAACGCCGACACTCGGTGTCGCGACACGGGCCCCCGGGGACACCCCGGCCGGGCGGCCGGTCAGTACGCGAACGCGCGGGCCGTGTTGCGCGCGACGGCCGCCGCCAGCGCGTCCTCCTCGACGCCCTTCACCGCGGCCATGGCGCGGACCGTGACCGGAATGAGATAGGGCGCGTTCGGCCGTCCGCGGTACGGCGCGGGCGTCAGGAACGGCGCGTCGGTCTCCACCAGGACGAGGTCGAGGGGCGCCACGGCGAGGGCGTCGCGCAGCGGCTGGGCGTTCTTGAAGGTCACGTTGCCGGCGAACGACATGAAGTACCCGTTCCGCGCACAGACCTCGGCCATCTCGGCGTCACCCGAGTAGCAGTGGAAGACGGTCCGCTCCGGCGCGCCCTCCTCCTTGAGGATGCGCAGCACGTCGGCGTGGGCCTCGCGGTCGTGGATCACCAGCGCCTTGCCGTGCCGCTTGGCGATCTCGATGTGGGCACGGAAGGAGCGCTCCTGAGCGGCCTTGCCCTCAGGCCCGGTGCGGAAGTAGTCGAGCCCGGTCTCCCCCACGCCCTTGACCTGCGGCAGGGCTGCGAGACGGTCGATCTCGGCGAGCGCCTCGTCCAGCGCCGCGTCCCCGCCCGGCTGCCAGGCGCCCTGCCGGGACCATCCTCCCCCAGTGCCAGGGGGCTGGGAGGTGCCCCCAGGGTCGCCGTGCACGATGCGCGGGGCCTCGTTCGGGTGCAGGGCCACCGCCGCGTGCACGGATTCGTGGGCCGCGGCCGTCTCGGCGGCCCAGCGCGAGCCCCGGACATCGCAGCCGACCTGCACGACCGTCGTCACGCCGACCGACGCGGCCTTGGCGAGGCCCTCCTCCACCGTGCCGGACTGCATGTCGAGGTGGGTGTGCGAGTCGGCGACTGGCACGCCGAGGGGCGCGGGAAGCGGCGGCGGCGTGTTCTTGTCGGACTTGCCTGACGTGTCGGACGCTCGGGAAGGCATGCCCCGATCCTACGAAAGGGGCATGCCGCGCCTGGGGCCTGCCTCGCGGCAGGGGCCCTCAGCCCGCCTTGCGGTGGTTCTGGAACGGGTGGAGCAGGTCCGACAGGTGCCAGTGGTGGTGGCCGTCGGTGGCCTCCGGCTGCGTGCGCGGCGCCTCACGGTCCTCGCCGTCGGCCTCCTGGGCCGGGGCGTGGTGCCGGTGCAGGGAGTTCTGCACGGAGGACACCTGGCCCGGGCGCATGATGCGCACCACGCGGCTGTCGCAGTTGTGGCAGGCCGGGCGGCTCAGCGGCGAGGGGACGACGCGGCCGTTCGCCACGTACATCACGAACTCGGTGCCGTCCGCGTCGAGGTGGTGCTCTATCTCGTACGACTGCTCCCAGCCGTGCCCGCAGCGCATGCACGCGAAGGAATAGGACTCGTGGACGACGGCGGTCGCCGCGCTGCGGTCGGGCTGCCCTGTGACCTGGCCGGCCGCTGCGGCCTGGCCGGTCCGCCCTGATATCTCACTCATTCCAGCTCCTCTTGTCCGCTGGACAAGCGCCCCACGGTGCGGGCTTCCCCCCGGAACCCCGCGCGGTCCCACGGTGGCGAGGGACGGGTGCGTCCCTGTCACCCAGTGGACGCCTTCACGAGCGGGAGCGGGAGCGGACCTGTCGAGTGTTGGGGGCGATTTGGACTTCGCTTGCCAAACTCACCCGATCGCCCGCTTCGGCTTTGCCTTCGACGACAGCCCTTTGCCGCCCTATGGGGCGCACGCTCAGGAGAGATGCGCCCTGCTCAGAACGGGTACGAGCCCCCTCACACGGGTATCCAGCGATCATGGCGGCGCGCATCGCCCGGACGCCGCGCCGAGGGGCCGGAACCGCCCGCCGGGAGCGGGGAGCGCCGGGGCTCAGCCCGCCGCGTTCGCGTTCTTCGCCGCCACCACCGCGTCGAAGACCTCCCGCTTCGGCAGGCCCGCCTCCGCCGCGACCGCCGCGATGGCCTCCTTGCGGCGCTCTCCGGCCTCCTCGCGGACGCGCACCCGGCGCACCAGCTCGGCCGCGTCCAGCTCCTCGGGGGCCTTCTCGCCGGCGCCCTCCACCACGACCGTGATCTCGCCGCGTACGCCCTCGGCTGCCCACGCCGCCAGCTCCCCCAGCGAGCCGCGCCTGACCTCCTCGTACGTCTTGGTCAGCTCGCGGCACACCGCGGCCCGCCGCTCGCCCCCGAACACCTCCGCCATCGCGGCGAGCGTGTCGTCGAGCCGGTGCGGGGCCTCGAAGTACACCAGCGTGCGCCGCTCCTCGGCGACCTCGCGCAGCCGCGACAGCCGCTCCCCCGCCTTGCGCGGCAGGAACCCCTCGAAGCAGAACCGGTCAACCGGCAGCCCGGACAGCGCCAGCGCGGTGAGCACGGCGGACGGCCCCGGCACGGCGGTCACCCGGATGTCCTTCTCCACGGCGGCGGCCACCAGCCGGTACCCGGGGTCCGACACGGACGGCATCCCCGCGTCGGTGACGAGCAGCACCCGCGCCCCGCCCGCCAGGGCCTCGACCAGCTCCGGTGTCCGGGCGGACTCGTTGCCCTCGAAGTACGACACGACACGCCCCGCCGGCTGGACGTCCAGCGCCTGGGTGAGCCGGCGCAGCCGGCGCGTGTCCTCGGCGGCGATCACATCGGCGGTGGCCAGCTCCTCGGCGAGCCGCGGCGGCGCGTCCGCGATGTCCCCGATGGGGGTTCCGGCGAGGACCAGGGTTCCGGTCGTAGTCCCAGGTGCAACTGTCACGTTTCCATCCTCGCAGGCGCCGTACGCGGGACTCACACAGACGGGTTCCCTACGATGGCGCGGTGACCAGTACCGCGTCCTCCACGGACACCCGGCAGGGCCAGGCCGCCGAAGAGCCGCGGCCGTCGTGGCAGCAGCGGCTGCGCCGTTTCGGTTACGCGGCGCGCCCGAGAAGCGACGTCCGCGACCGGCTCGTGCCGCCGTACAACCGGCCCAGCCCGCGCATCTGGGCGACGATCGGCCTGCGGTCGGACGTCGCCGACCGGATCACGCGCTGGTCGGCGTGGGGCGGCCCGCTGCTCGTGACGCTGATCGCGGGGCTGATGCGGTTCTGGAACCTGGGCAGCCCCAGGGCGGTGATATTCGACGAGACGTACTACGCGAAGGACGCGTGGGCGCTCGTCCACAACGGGTACGAGGCGAACTGGGCCAAGGACGCCAACGACCTCATCCTTCGGCACAACGGCCATGTGCCGGTCCCGACGGACGCCGCGTACGTCGTGCATCCGCCGGTCGGCAAGTACGTCATCGGCCTGGGCGAGCTGATCTTCGGCTTCGACCCGTTCGGCTGGCGCTTCATGACGGCCCTGCTCGGCACGCTGGCGGTGCTGCTGCTGTGCCGTATCGGCCGCCGCCTGTTCCGGTCCACCTTCCTGGGCTGTCTGGCGGGCGGGCTGCTGGCGGTGGACGGGCTGCAGTTCGTGATGAGCCGCACCTCGCTGCTCGACGGCGTGCTGGAGTTCTTCGTGCTCGCGGCCTTCGGTTGCCTGCTCGTCGACCGGGACAGAGCGCGCGCCAAGCTGGCGGCGGCCCTCCCTGTGGACGCGGACGGCCGGGTGCGCCCGGACGCGCACACCGCCGAGACCACCCGCTTCGCACGGCGTCCGTGGCGCTGGCTGGCGGGCCTGATGCTCGGCCTCGCGATCGGCACGAAGTGGAACGGCCTGTACTTCCTGGCCGCGTTCTGTGCGATGGCCCTGCTGTGGGACGTGGGCGCGCGCCGGGTCGCGGGCGCCCGCCGCCCTTACGTCACGGTCCTCAAGCGGGACACGGGCCTGACCTTCCTGGCGACGGTCCCGGTCGCGCTCGCGGTGTACCTGGCCTCCTGGACCGGCTGGATCCTGTCCCCGGCCAACGGCTCCGGCGGCTACTTCCGCAACTGGGCGGCCACCGACGGCAAGGGCGGCAACTGGACCTTCCTGCCCGACTGGCTGCGCAGCCTGTGGCACTACGAGCACGAGGTCTATCTGTTCCACGTCGGCCTGACGTCCCCGCACACGTACCAGTCGAACCCGTGGAGCTGGATCGTGGTGGGCCGCCCGGTCTCGTACTTCTACGAGTCCCCGAACCCGGGTGAGGCGGGCTGCCCCACGGACGCGGGCGAGAAGTGCGCCCGCGAGGTCCTCGCACTCGGCACCCCGCTGCTGTGGTGGGCGGCCTGCTTCGCGCTCGTGTACGTGCTGTGGCGCTGGGCATTCCGCCGCGACTGGCGCGCGGGCGCCATCGCGTGCGGTGTCGCGGCCGGCTACCTGCCCTGGTTCCTGTACCAGGAGCGCACGATCTTCTACTTCTACGCGGTCGTCTTCGTGCCGTTCCTGTGCCTCGCGGTCGCGATGATGATCGGCGCCCTCCTCGGCCCACCCGGCGCGGACGAACGCCGCCGGATCGCGGGAGCGGCGGGCGCGGGCGTCCTGGTCCTGCTGATCGCGTGGAACTTCATCTACTTCTGGCCCCTGTACACGGGCACGGCGATCCCGATCGACTCCTGGCGGTCGCGGATGTGGCTGGACACCTGGGTCTAGCTGGGCGGAGACACCACGAGGGCGCGGCGGCCGGCCGCGCCCTCGTTGTCGTTGCCGAGCGTCGACGGCTGTCGCCGGCCCCCTCTGACGGCTCTGCGGCAACGCACCGGCGTCGCTGATCACGATCAACAACAGCGGCAAGAAGGGCGAGGGCGCGTTCACCGCGAAGTACGTACACCGAGGACCTGTTCGGCGACCCGGTGCGCGCCGACGTCTCCTGACCGGCGTACCGCCCGCCGACCGTGGCCTCGCCCTCAGGTGATGGCGGGGCCGCCCCGCTCACGTACTGGCATTCACGTACGTGGCTGGATGCGTGGGTTCAGGTCATATTTCTGATCACTCTTCGACAACGAACGACCACACAGCCCCCAACCGCCCCTCGGGCTGCCTACAGTGCGAGGCCTACGGGGAGGGGGCTGTGTGCCATGCGCAAGGGGGTCAAGGTCGTCATCGTGAGCGGGGTGTTCGCGGTGATGGTCGCAGGGGCCGGGTACGGCGCCTACAACATGCTGAGCGCGCTGAACGAGGGTTCCGGGGGCGGTTCCCAAGGGGCCGCGCAGGTGAAGACCGGGCCGCCGTCGGCCGGTGAGGTCAAGGAGGCGACCGGCAGGTTCTTCGCCGCCTGGGAGAAGGGCGACGCGGCCACGGCGGCCTCGTACACGAACAACTCCGACGCCGCGGGGCAGCTGCTCAGCGCCTACGGGTCCAGTGCGCACATCACCGGCGTGCACATCACGCCGGGCGCGCCCAGCGGGGACACGGTGCCGTTCTCCGTGAAGGCGACGGTGTCCTACGAGGGGAAGTCCAAGCCGCTCGCCTACGCCAGCAGGCTGACCGTCGTACGCGGCGTGACCACCGGGCGGGCGCTGGTCGACTGGCAGCCGTCCGTCGTCCATCCGGCCCTGGAGAAGGGCGACACGCTCGTCACCGGGGAGGCCAAGGCCCCGCCGATCGAGGCGGTGGACCGCAACGGGGCGGTGCTGACGAAGGACAAGTACCCGTCCCTGGGTCCGATCCTGGACGCCCTGCGCGAGGAGTACGGCGACACGGCGGGCGGCAGACCCGGCATCGAGCTGTCGGTCCAGCGCGCCGACGTGAACACACCCGGCAAGACCCTGCTGACGCTCGCCGAGGGCACGCCCGGCAAGCTGCGCACCACGCTCAGTGCCACCGCGCAGGCCGTAGCCGAGCGGGCCGTCCAGAAGTACACGGAGTCGTCCGTGGTGGCGGTAAAGCCGAGTACGGGTGAGGTGCTCGCGGTCGCCAACCACCGCCGGGACGAGTTCAACGCGGCGTTCGAGGGGCGGCTCGCCCCCGGCTCCACGATGAAGATCATCACGTCGGCGATGCTCATCGACAACGGCGTCACCACGATGAACGGCCCCGCGCCCTGCACGCCGACGGCCACCTGGCAGAGCCAGACCTTCCACAACCTCCAGGGCATGGTTCCCAACGAGAGGGCCACACTGGCGAACAGCTTCATGCGGTCGTGCAACACGGCGTTCGTCAAGCTGATCGACGAGAAGCCCATTACGGACGAATCGTTGACCGACGAGGCCGAGGAGCGGTTCGGGCTCGGGCAGAACAACTGGAAGACGGGCATCGTCTCCTTCGACGGCAGCGTTCCCGCCTCCACCGGCCCGGACCGCGCCGCCAACGCCATCGGCCAGGGTCAGGTCCAGATGAGCCCGCTGAACATGGCGTCGGTCACGGCGACCGCGATCACGGGCACGTTCCGGCAGCCGTACCTGGTCTCCCCCGACCTCGACCACCGCGAACTGGCCACCGCCAAGGGGCTGTCCGCGAGCACGGTCGCGCAGCTGCGGGCGATGATGCGGCTGACGGCGACCCAGGGCACCGCCGCGCAGGTGATGGCGGGGCTCAGCGGTGACATCGGCGCGAAGACCGGGTCCGCGGAGGTCGACGGGCAGGCGAAGTCCAACAGCTGGTTCACCGGCTACCGGGGCGACATCGCGGCGGCGGCCATGACCCAGGAGGGCGGGCACGGCGGCGACGCGGCCGGTCCTATTGTCGCAGCTGTGCTACGAACGGGCAGCTGAAGTCACCCGTGTCACCGCGGGACTCTAGTGTGTTGTTCTCGTTGAGGACTGTGAGGGCAATGGGGGACCTGGGAACTGCGGAGGACCGGGAGCTGTGGGCAAGAGAAGGCGCGTCGCCGGGCGCAACAACAGCCGGCCGCTGGTGATCGGCGGGCTGATCGCCGTCATCGGGCTGGGCGGCGCCGTCGGCGCCTACAGCCTGCTGGGCGGCGGCGCGGCGGCCGACGACCGCAACGCGGCCTCGGGCCACCGGAAGCTGGTGAGGATCGGGCCGCCGTCCGCCTCAGAGGTCCACGCGACGGCCACCGCGTTCCTCACGGCCTGGCAGCGGGGCGACGCGGCGAAGGCGGCGGGTGCCACGGACGACTCGGCCGCCGCCACAGCGGCGCTGACCGGCTATCGCAAGGACGCGCACATCACGGGCGTCACGCTGACCCCCGGCACCCCCACCGGGGCGACGGTCCCGTTCTCCGTCAAGGCCACGGTGTCGTACCGGGGCGTGAGCAAGCCGTTCACGTACGACTCGAAGCTGACCGTGGTGCGGCGGGCGAACGACGGCGTGCCGCTCGTGCGGTGGCAGCCGTCGGTGGTGCACCCGGACCTGACGGACGGCGACCGCCTGGTGACCGGCGAGGCGGGCACACCCCCGGTCAAGACGCTGGATCGCGATGGCGGCGAGATCACCGCGGCCAAGTACCCGTCGCTGGGCACGGTGCTGGACGGCCTGCGCGAGAAGTACGGCAAGAAGGCCGGCGGCACGGCGGGCATCGAGCTGCGGATCGTGCGCAAGGCGGCGGCGAAGGGCAAGGAGAAGACGCCCGACAAGACGCTGGTGACGCTGAGCGAGGGCACGCCGGGCACGGTGAAGACGACGCTGAGCCCGACGCTCCAGGCGGCTGCCGAGCAGCAGGTCGCCAAGCAGGCGAACGCCTCGGTCGTCGTCATGCGCCCGTCGACCGGCGAGATCCTCGCCGTCGCCAACACCAGCCACGGCTTCAACGTCGCCTTCCAGGGCTCGCTGGCCCCCGGCTCCACGATGAAGATCATCACGTCGACGATGCTGTTCGAGAAGGGGCTCGTCACCCCCGAGGCGTCGCACCCCTGCCCCAAGACGTACAAGCTGGCCGGCTGGACGTTCCACAACGACGACGACTCGGAGATCAAGCAGGGCTCGTTCAAGCTGAGCTTCGCGGCCTCCTGCAACAACGCCTTCATCAACTTCGCGCCGAAGCTGTCCAACAGCGACCTGACCGAGGAGGCCCAGCAGGTCTATGGCCTCGGCCTGAACAACTGGTCCATCGGCGTCCCCACCTTCGACGGCTCGATCCCGGTGCAGAGCGGCGCGCAGATGGGCGCCTCGCTGATCGGCCAGGGCGGGGTGCGCATGAACCCGCTGAACATGGCGTCTGTGGCCTCGACGGTGCAGACCGGCGTCTTCCACCAGCCGTACCTGGTGTCCCCGACGGTGGACGACCGGACGCTCGCGAAGGCCTCGCGCACCATGTCCGCGAAGACCCAGTCCGAGCTGAAGGAGGTCATGCAGTACACGGCGGCGTACGGCACGGCCGCCAAGGCGATGGCGGGGCTGGGCCCGGACTCCGGCGCGAAGACGGGTTCGGCGGAGGTCGACGGCCAGAAGAAGCCGAACGGCTGGTTCACGGCCTACAAGGGCGACCTGGCCGCCGCGGGCGTGGTCCAGGCAGGCGGCCACGGCGGCGACACGGCGGGCCCGATCGTGGCGGCGCTGCTGCGCGCGGGAAGCTGAGGCCCGATCGTGGCGGCGCTGCGGCGCGCGGGAAGCTGAGGCCCGATCGTGGCGGCGCTGCGGCGCGCCGGAAGCTGAGCCCCGATCGTGGCGGCGCTGCTGCGCGCCGGAAGCTGAGCCCCGGGGCGGGAGCTGTCCGCGCACAGGAAGCTGTCCCCTCCCCCGGACGGGAAGCCGATCCCTCGGACGCTCGGTGCCGCCGAGGGCGTTGCCGGTGACGCACCCTACCGCCCCGGCCCCGCCACCACCGTGTACGTCCGGCGCAGGAACCGCATCAGGGCCTTCGACTCGAACTGCACCACTTCCACGCCCTGCGGCGAGTGGAACTCCATCACGGCCTGGACCCGGCCGCACGGCCAGATGCGAACCTCGCCCGTACCCGCCGGAGCGTTCAGGCCCTGCTCCAGGAGGTCCCGGGAGAAGGCCCACTCATGCGGGCCGGGCAGGCCGATGCGCACCGAGCGGGGGTCGGCGTCCGGGTCGTAGCGCAGGACGACGGGGACGGCGTCAGGAGTTTCCGGGGAGTCGGTGACGACATGGGCTCGCGCGTACTGTTCCACCACGGACATCGGACCACTCCTCACGCTGCGTCACCCGAGCAGAAGCTGTGAATCCGCTACCCATCCAATGTCGCACATATGGGCGCCACCGGCCTCCGATGCGAGTGTCGCTTGCCACAGTGCGCGCCCCGTGCGCTTTCCACAACGCTCAAGCTCTTGCAAAGTGGTCGCAATAAGCCGCTATCCTCGAACGGTGCATGTCCCGGACGGATTCATCGACGCCCCCACCTCCGCCGCGACCGGTGTTCTCGCCGCCGGCGCCCTGGCCGTCAGCCTGAGAGGCGCCCGGCGTGAGCTCGACGAGCGCACCGCCCCGCTGGCCGGCCTGGTGGCCGCGTTCATCTTCGCGGTGCAGATGCTGAACTTCCCCGTGGCCGCGGGCACCAGCGGGCATCTGCTGGGCGGCGCGCTGGCCGCGATACTCGTCGGGCCCTGCACCGGGGTCCTGTGCGTCTCGGTCGTCCTGCTCATGCAGGGCATCCTCTTCGCGGACGGCGGTCTGACCGCGCTCGGCGTGAACATCACCGACATGGCGGTCGTGACGACCGTCGTGTCGTACGCCGTCTTCCGCGGCCTGGTGAAGGTGCTGCCGCGCAGGCGGCGCTCGGTCACCGTCGCCTCCTTCGTCGCCGCGCTGGTCTCGGTGCCGGCCGCCGCGGTCGCCTTCACGCTGATCTACGCCGTGGGTGGTACGACCGACGTGGCCATCTCCAAGGTCGCCACCGCGATGATCGGCGTCCACGTCCTCATCGGCATCGGCGAGGCCACGATCACCGCGCTCACGGTCGGCGCCGTCATCGCCGTACGGCCCGACCTGGTGTACGGGGCGCGGGGCCTGGAGCAGAAGCTCAAGCTGCGGGTGAACGGTCAACTGGTCGACGCGCCCGGCGCCGAGCCCGCCGTCCCGGTGGCCGCCGCCCGACCCCAAGCTCTCGTCTCCGCTCGAGCAGGGAGGTACCCCCACCACCGCAAGCTGTGGGTCACCGGCCTGGTCACCTCTCTGCTCCTCGCCGGCTTCGTCAGCTTCTACGCCTCCGCCAGCCCGGACGGCCTGGAGAAGGTCGCCAAGGACCAGGGCATCGACCGGAGGACCGAGCCGCACGCGACGGCCGACTCCCCGCTCGCCGACTACGGGGTCAAGGACATCGCCGACGCCCGCCTCTCCGGCGGCCTCGCCGGAGTGATCGGCGTCGGGGTCACCTTGGTCGCGGGCAGCGCGGTCTTCTGGGCCGTCCGCAGGCGGCGGACGGCCGAACCCTCGCGGGCCAGCTGACATGGGCGCCGGCCACGCCCATCGGTTGTACCGGCACGGGCACTCCCCCGTGCACGCCCTGCCGCCGCACACCAAGCTCGCCGCCGCGTTCGCCTTCGTGGTGGTCGTGGTCTCCACCCCGCGCGAGGCGATGTGGGCGTTCGCGCTGTACGCCGGCCTCCTCGCCCTCGTGGCGTACGCGGCCCGCGTGCCCGCCGGTTTCCTGCTGAGGCGGCTGCTGATCGAGGTGCCGTTCGTCGCGTTCGCGGTGCTCATGCCGTTCGTGGCCGAGGGCGAGCGCGTCGAGGTCCTCGGGCTCTCGCTGAGCGTGAACGGCCTGTGGGGCGCGTGGAACGTCCTCGCCAAGGGCACCCTCGGCGTCGCCGCCTCCGTCCTGCTCGCCGCCACCACCGAGCTGCGCGAACTGCTCCTCGGCCTGCAGCGCCTGAAGCTCCCGCCCCTGCTCGTGCAGATCGCCTCCTTCATGATCCGCTACGGCGACGTCATCACCGACGAGATGCGGCGGATGCGGATCGCGCGGGAGTCGCGCGGCTTCGAGGCGCGCGGCGTCCGCCACTGGGGCGTGCTCGCGAAGTCGGCGGGCGCGCTGTTCATCCGCTCCTACGAACGGGGCGAGCGCGTGCACCTGGCCATGGTCAGCCGGGGCTACTCCGGCTCGATGCCGGTCATCGACGAGGTGACCGCGTCCCGTACGCAGTGGTCGTACGCCCTCGCCCTGCCCTTCGCCGCCCTCGTCGTCTGCCTGCTGGGATGGATGCTGTGACACCTTCACCGGAAGTGACACCGTCACTGGAAGTGGCCGGTCTGGCCTTCGCCTATCCCGACGGCCACCAGGCCCTGTTCGGCGTCGACTTCCGCATCGAGCGCGGCGAACGGGTCGCGCTGCTCGGGCCGAACGGCGCCGGGAAGACCACGCTCGTGCTGCACCTCAACGGCATCCTGACCGGCGGCACGGGCACGGTGAAGGTCGCCGGGCTGCCCGTCGGCAAGCGGCACATGGCGGAGATCCGCCGCCGGGTCGGCATCGTCTTCCAGGACCCGGACGACCAGTTGTTCATGCCGACGGTCCGCGAGGACGTCGCGTTCGGGCCGGCGGCGGCCGGACTGAAGGGCGCGGACCTGGAGGAGCGCGTCGCCCGCGCCCTCGAGCGGGTCGGCATGGCGGAGTTCAAGGACCGTCCGCCGCACCACCTCTCCTTCGGTCAGCGCCGCCGGGTGGCCGTGGCGACCGTCCTCGCCATGGAGCCGGAGATCCTGGTCCTGGACGAGCCGTCCTCCAACCTCGACCCGGCCTCGCGCCGCGAACTCGCCGACATCCTCAGGTCCTTGGACGTGACGGTGCTCATGGTCACGCACGACCTGCCGTACGGCCTGGAGTTGTGCCCGCGCTCCCTGATCCTGAGCGACGGCGTGATCGCGGCGGACGGCAAGACCGCCGACCTGCTCGCCGACGACGAGCTGATGCGCGCCCACCGTTTGGAACTGCCCTTCGGCTTCGATCCGCGGTCCGTGACGACGGGCGCGTGACGAACGAGCAGCGCGCTGCGGCCGCGCGGTGGCGCGGACGTCTCGCTGCCCGTCCTCGACCAGGAGGTCGCGGCCCGGCTCGTGGAGGCGGCCCGCAGGGTGTGCCCGTACTCGAACGCCACCCGCGGGAACATCGATGTAACGATTGTGCTGGGCTGATGAACCCCAGGAATCGCAGGCTCGAGGCGCGCGTTACGCCCATAGTCGCAGGCGATCGACGATCGGGACGGGAGTGCGGACGTGGACGTGAACGGCGCTGTGGCCGAGGGCTTCGAGCCGGTCAGGGAGGCGTTCGTACGGAACTTCGAGGCGCTCGGCGAGCGCGGGGCGGCGGTCGCCGTCTACCGGGACGGGCGCAAGGTCGTGGACCTGTGGGGTGGCACGAAGGACGCCGACGGCACGGCGCCCTGGCAGCGGGAGACGGCGCAGGTCGTGCGCTCGGCGACCAAGGGCGTCGCGGCGGCCGTGCTGCTGATGCTGGCCGAGCGCGGGGAGCTGGACCTGGACTCGCCGGTCGGACACCACTGGCCCGAGTACAAGGCGCGGGGCAAGGAGCGCACCACCGTGCGGCAGGTTCTGGCGCACCGGGCGGGCGTACCCGTCCTGGACCGCCCGCTCACCCCGGCCGAGGCCGCCGACCCCGACCTGGCGGCCACAGCGCTGGCCGGGCAGGCCCCCGTCTGGGAGCCCGGCACGGACCACGGCTACCACGCGCAGACGTACAGCTGGCTGACGGGCGAGCTGGTGCGGCGGGTCACGGGCCGTTCGATCGGCGCGTGGATCGCCGCCGAGATCGCCGGGCCGCTGGGCCTTGACCTGTGGGTGGGCCTGCCCGAGGCGGAGGCGCACCGGGTCGGCCGGGTCGGCCCGCTCGAGGCCCCGGCCCGGGAGGGCGCCCTGCGCACCCGGCCCAAGCGCGCGGTCGCCGACGCGTACGCGGACCCGGCGAGCCTGACCCGCCGTGCCTTCGCGGCGATCACCCCGCAGCCCGACGAGAACGACCCCGGGTACCGGGCGGCGGTCCTGCCCGCGTCGAACGGCATCGCGACGGCCGACGCGCTGGCCCGCTTCTACGCCGCGCTGACCGGCGAGGTGGACGGCGTACGCCTCATCTCCCCGGCGACGGTGGAGCTGGCCCGCCGAGAGGCCTCCGCGGGCCCGGACCGCGTGCTGGTGGTCCCGACCCGCTTCGGTCTCGGCTACATGCTCCACGGCAGCGCGTCCCCGCTGCTCGCCCCCGGCTCCTTCGGCCACCCGGGCCGCGGCGGCGCACTGGGCTTCGCGGACCCGGAGTCGGGCATCGCCTTCGGCTATGTGACGAACGGCTTCCACAAGAGCGTGACAGCGGACCCGCGGGCACAGGCGCTGGTACGGGCGGTGCGTACGACGCTGGCGTAGCCGGGCACGACACGGTGGTGCCCGCACGCCTCGACGTGCGGGCACCACCGGAATCGGTACTCCTCGCTCTCGCTGTTCGATCTCACTGTGGGCGTCAGTGGAACGTCAGCGGATGCGACGTCCTCCCCGACGCCTCGTCGATCTCGTCGTGCGCCTTCGTGAGCAGCTGCATCGCCAGCTCGTTCAGCGCACGCGCCCCCGCGATCTCCTCACCGACGCGCGGCTGATTCGAGTCCGAGCCGTGGCGGCTGGCGTACCCGCGTGCCCGGACCTCCTTGCCGTCGGGGAGCCGGACGAGCGCCGCCGCCCGCGTCCGCTGGTCGTCCTCCTCGAACTCGAGTTCCACATGCCATCCGACTGCGGTGTGCATAGCCATGACGATCACCTCCGGAACCGCTGATTCCAGGGTGCTCCTCATGGAGCCCCGATGCACGGCGCGGGCACCTTGGGAATCCTCCGGAACCTTCAGGAGCCGGACTTCTCCTCGAAGCTGGCGAAGTACGCGGCGGCCATGTCCTCATCGGCGTGGCCCTGGGCGGCGGCGCGGGCGAGGCGTTCGGCGGTCGCGGTGGCAACGTCGAGGCGGACGCCGTGCTCCTCCCCCGCCCGGACGATCAGACGGGCGTCCTTCTCGGCCGTCGCCACGGCGAAACTGGCCGGGGTCAGCGTGCCGTTCAGGAGGAGGTCGGCCTTGGCGTGCAGGTAGCCCATGTCCAGCGGGCCGCCCGCGATGATGTCGAAGAACTTCTGCGGGTCCACGTCCAGGGCCTTGGCCAGGGCCAGTACCTCGCCGGTCGCGGCGGTGACGGCGAGGAGCCAGCTGTTGGCCACCAGCTTCAGACGGCTGGCGCTGCCCGCCGCACCGTCCTGACCGGTCCACAGCGTGCGGGCGCCGACGGCGTCGAAGACGGGCGTCACCGTCTGCCGCCCCTCGTCGGGCCCGGCGGCGAGGACGGTCAGCTGCCCGGCCTCCGCGGGCTGGCGGGTGCCGAGCACGGGGGCGTCGTAGAAGGCCAGGCCGTGCTCGCGGGCGAAGGCGGCCAGCCGGCCCGTGGCCTCGATCCCGGCGGTGGTCGACTGCACCCAGGCGGTGCCGGGACGCAGGGCGTCGGCGGCCTCCCGCATGACCTGAAGGACGGTGGCGCCGTCGTAGAGCATGGTCAGGACTACGTCGGCGTCCCGCACCGCCTCCGCGGGGGTGCCGGCGATCTGCGCGCCGTCGGCGGCGAGCGGCTCGGCCTTGTCACGGGTGCGGTTCCAGGCGCGGACGGTGTGTCCGGCGCGGGCGATGTTGCGGGCCATCGCGGCCCCCATGATGCCGGTACCGAGGACACTCACGGTGAGCTTGTCTGTCATGACGTCAACTTTCTGATCGCACGGTGACTGATGCGCTTCCCATGCTCCCCCAGGGGACGCGCATTCCGTTGGCGCCTACCCGGCGGGCGGCATCAGCCCCATCCGGACAACCGGCAACCCGGCCGCCGTCATCCGGGGGGCACGAGGCAATTTCGTCAGTCGGGCCCCTGGAAGCCACCAAGGCGACCAAGGGCCGGCGTGGGAGCAAAGCCGACGGGTCAAACCCTATCGATTCGCCATCCGATCATCCCCGTCGAACCACGCCTGGCGGTGACATCGATGCGCAGCGAGTCCACGCCGGTGAACCGCTGCTGGAACGTAGACTGATCGCAGGAAACATCCTTCTTCGACGACACGCTGGTCGGGGTGAATGCGATCTCCACATCTCCGCTGCCAGCGCATACGACGGACAGCCTGTAGGCGTTTCCCTTGTCCAACAAGGGTTCGGAGTGCACGCCGTCAGTGACGCGCTCCACCCCTGACTCGACCATGGCATTCTGCTTGGTTGCGCTGGCTGCAAGAGCCGACTGCACCTCGGCAGTGAGCTTCTTTTCCGCTGACGGCGAGGATCGCGCTGTCGCACTCGCCGACGATGACGGGTGAGCCGACCCAGGGTCGCCGTCGGAGGTACAAGAAGCGAGGGAGAATGCCGACGCCAGGGCACATCCGATGACCCAGGTACGGCGCCCGAGATGCGCCTTCATTGCGGTCATGACGACGTTTCCCAGTACTTCCATCCGGTCTCGGACGTGGGAAGAGTCGCCTGCCCGCTCGCGAGCTTGACACCGTCGCAGCCATTGCCGCTCGACCGGTACTTCACCCACGAAACCTTGTAGCCCCAAGACCCGTACTGCAGGTGGCCGTACTTGTTGTTGGAGATGTTGCGCGAGTACGTGTGTCCGGTCGTGACGGAAACACTGCCTGCGATCTTCGCGCTGACGCTGACCTTCGCCTTCGCGATGACCGCGCTCATTTCAGATTCTGCGCCGACCGTCATTTCACTTGAGATGGTGCCGCTCTTGGTGACGCTGACAGTCATGGTGCCGCCGGGACCGTCCTTGTACTTGGTGCCGTTCCACCAAGACGGAATGTGATAGGCCTGCTTCGAGGTGATGGAAACCCATGTCGACGGGCCGTCACACCGCTTCGGTTCGACGATGGCCACCTCCTTTCCATCCTCGTGGTCGACACGGTCGTCGATCTCGGTCGTCTCCACTACCATGGCCGAACTGTCCTGGTCCTGAACAGAACTACCCACGGTTGACGACGGCGCCTCCCCATCCGCGACTGCAGTGCCGGCGATCCCGAAGCAGAGCAACAGGGCCGCGCCGGCGGCAATCGCGGCATGACGCACATCGATGCCCTTGAAACACCTTTCCAGTGGACCGCCCCCCTGGCGGTCGAATGCCTGGACACTATGCGGATCGACATGCACGCGACAAGTGAACTATTCCTTCTCTGAGCAGAACTGAGCCGGCTCATCCTTCATCACGGGCGACACTCATGCGACGCATCCTCGTTCCACAACCCATCGCCGCGCCGCCGGTACGTACCAGAAGGTCATCGGGTGGCCGTGGACCACCAGCGGAATGATTCGAGCCTCAACGGCCCGGGGCGCCCACGGCACCTCGGGTCCGGGCCCGCCTCGCGGAGCACCGAGATGCCGGGGGCATACCCGACCCGTGGGCTGTGTTCGCAGCGGGACAGTCACGGCGAACCTGTCCACCACCGCCACGGCCACCCCCTGACTCGGGTCACAGAGACCCTCAACTCAACTGACGGCCCGTCGGCACCTCCACCGCATCAGCGTCTTGTTGGTTCGAGGATCCGAACCAATCCGAGCACCAGGAGGCCCGGTTGCCGCAGTTGGACGCGCTCGGGCCCGCAGGACGGCTCGGCCAGTGCCTCGACCACCATTGACACAGGAATTGACCGAACGGCTGGAGCGCGCGTTCTGGAACACGTCGCGCCTGCGACCGTGCCTGGGCAGGCAACCGCGGCACGCCTACGGGGACCAAGCCCGACGCATCGGCTAACCCGCGTGCAGCATCAGCCCGATCCCGACGACCACCAGCCCGGCCGCCGCGATCCGCGGAGCGCCGAACCGCTCCTTGAAGAAGACGGCACCGATGGCTGCGCCGACGATGATCGAGGACTCCCGCAGGGCGGCGATGGGGGCCAGCTCGGCCCGGGTCTGGGCCCACAGCACGAGGGCGTACGCCGCCACGGACAGGGCGGAGCCGAGCAGCCCGAGCGCCGCGAACGGCCGGAGGCGGCCCGCGAATTCCCCCCGCCACCGGTACCAGGCATAGGCGGGAATGACGACTCCCTGCACGGCCATCAGCCAGGCGATATACCCGAGGGAGGACCCCGACGCCCGTACGCCCAACCCGTCCACCACGGTGTACGCGGCGATCGTCAGACCGGTGGCGAGTGCGGCGCCGATGGCCGCCCAGTTCGGCCGGCGCCCGCGCAGCCCCCACAGCGCGACCCCGGTCAGCCCCGCGCACGACACGGCGATGCCCGCCGCCGCCCAGCCGTCCGGCACCTCGTGGGCGAACACCGCCGCCAGCACGGTGACCACCAGCGGGGCCGTGCCGCGGGCGATCGGGTACGCCTGCCCGAAGTCGCCGAGCCGGAAGGAGCGCATCAGCAGGGCGTAGTACGCGATGTGAATGCCGGTGGAGACGAAGAGATACGGCCACGCCCGAGCCGCCGGGACCGGCGCGAACAGGGCGATCGCCAGTCCGATGAGCACCCCGCCACCCGAGATCAGCGTGAAGCCGACCAGCTTGTCGGTGATGCGGTGGGCGATGGCGTTCCAGCTGGCGTGCGTGACCGCGGCGAGCAGCACCGCCGCGGTGACGGCCGACGTCACTCGGACTGCTCGCGCACGTCCACCAGCGTGCCGCCCGCGTGGGCGATCAGTGACTTGGGGTCCATGGGGAACACCGTGTGCGGGGTGCCGGCGGCCGCCCACACCGTCTCGTGGTCGAGCAGCGAACGGTCGGCGAGGACCCGCGTCCTCGTACGGTGCCCGAAGGGCGGTACGCCTCCGATCGCGTACCCGGTGGCCTCCCGCACGACATCGGGCTTCGCCCGAGTGACCTTCTCGGCGCCCAGCTCCTCGCGGACGCGCTCCACGTCCACCCGCGATGCCCCGTCCATCAGCACGAGCACCGGCTCCCCGTCCGCCGCGAAGACCAGCGACTTGCAGATCTGGCTGAGCTCGCACCCGATCGCGGCGGCGGCCTCGGCAGCGGTACGGGTCGCGTCCGGGAAGCGGCGGATACGGGGGCGGAAGTCGCCGAGCCCGAGCTCATCGAGGGCCGCAGCGAAACGAGGGTGGGCTCCGGAGTCTTCTGCGGGCGTCGTCGTCATGGACGGCAGGTTAGCTGCCGGACACAAAGGCCACGAACGAATTCCAGGTGGTGGGGGCGACGGTGAGGTGGGGTGTTTGGGGGGTCTTGGAGTCGCGGATGTGGGTGGCGGTGGCGGTTGCGGCTATCTCGACGCAGTCACTCGGGTTACTGCTGTCGCTGTAGCTGCTCTTGAACCAGTGGAGTTCCGGCGTGCTCATAGTGCTCCCAGCGCTTTCTCGATGAAGGCCAGGGACTCCCTCGGCGGGAGAGCCTGAGCTCGGATGATGCCATACCGCAGTTCGAGGATCCGGAGCTGCCGGGGGTCGGAGACCGGACGCCCCCCGAAGCCGTCGTCCGTCCGCCCCACCCCGGTGCCGTCCCCGAACCTCAGCACCTGGATCCGCCCGCCGGTTCCCGGGTGGTCCGCCCGTTCGGTGGGCATGACTTGCAGTTCGACGTTCGACAACTGGGCGACCTCCAGCAGACGTTCGGGTTGTCGCCGCAAGACCATTGTCCCCCCGATCGGGCGTTCGATCGTCACCTGCTCTTGGACGAGCTGAGTTCAGGCGCGGGCTCCTTCTCGAGGATGGACTGGCGAGCCATGCGCGCAGCCACACCGCGCTCCAGCTCGTCGGGCGACAACCTGGGCCGCCAGGTCTGCAGCAACGCCCTCGCGTACTCCTCCGTCTGCAACAACCCATGGATGTTGTGGTTGCCGTACAGCTGAAGCTCGACGGCCCGCTCCTCCAACTGCGCCAGCTCCCGGACCTTCTTCGGGTAGCGCGCCTTCTCCATGTCCCCCTTGAAGGCCTTCAGATGCCCCTGCGCCTTCAGGATCTCGTCCGCCTTGTCCAGAAAATCGGCGCGTGGGATCCGTGCCCCGCGCTCGACCTTGCGGATCGAATCCTCGCCGTACCCCATGACATCGGCGAACTCGACGACCCTCATCCCGGCGGCCTCACGGCAGAACTTGAGGAGCCGGCCGACAGCCTCCACCAACGGTGCGATCTCGTCACCGGGTTCCACTCCCCAGCCCGCCTCGTCCGCACCCTCGCTCACGCCCACCCACCTTCAGACAGCAGAGACAGCCCAGGACAAACGCCGGACAGTCACCGTACGCACACACCAAGTCGCCCATCAGCGTAGGCACATCCCGCCACGCTGAGTGACATGAATCAGGAAACCGCCCTCATTCGCGACTTCACGACCCTGTTGTCCTCCACCTCTCGCGGTGCCCGCCTGGCCCGCCTGCTCGCGACCGGGCAACTGCGCGCATGGGGCCTGCCGTTGGACGCGGCGGCGCACGTGGTGGCGGAGCTGGCGGCGAACGCGGTGACACACGGCCGCGTGCTGGGCCGTGACTTCCGGCTCACGATGTACGTCGTCGGCGACACCCTCCGGATCGAGGTCACGGACGCGCGGGACGACCGTCTCCCCCGGCTGGATCGGGCGGCTGCGGACGCCGAGTCCGGTCGTGGGCTCCTGCTCGTCGAGGCTCTGTCCGATCGCTGGGGCGTGGCCCCGGGTCCGCCACCGCTCAAGACGGTCTGGGCGGAGCTGCACACAGGGCGACTCATCACTCCAAAGGGTGATCATTCCTATCTCAGCTGGATTTAGGACTAGTTCACCGGCATATGCTCACGACCGTTCCCGACGAAAGGACCGCTGCCCGTCATGGTCAGCTCCCAGCACGAGGCCCTGCACCGGGTCTTCCAAGAGGAATCCGGCCTTGTCACCCGGGCCTTACGGATGCTCCACATCCCGTTCGGAGATCCAACCTCGATCACCGAACTCGCGACCGACCTCACGGAGAACCGCCCCCTGGAACGACGCGTCGACTCGCTGTTGAAGATGGAGACAGCGAAGGGCACATTCCTCGTCGCCATCGAGGCTCAGGGAAAGAAGGACCCGGACAAGCCCGCGAACTGGGCCTACTATCTCGCCCACCTGTACGCCAAGTACAAGTTGCCCCCACTGCTCCTCGTCCTCTGCAAGGACCGGAGTACCGCCGCGTGGGCATCCAGCCCCGTGAACATCGGCCCACCGGAATGGCCCGCCCTGACACTGCGTCCCCTGGTCCTGGGACCGGATGAGGTACCCGTCATCCAGGACGCCGCCGAGGCAGCCAAGGACATCCAGATGGCCGTGTTGTCCGCCATGGTGCACAGCCGCGATCAGGACGTCGATGTCATACTGAAAGCACTGTCGGTAGCCCTGAAGGGCCTGGAGGTCTCCGATCCGGAGGCCGCGATGAAGTACGTGGAACTCACCGCTCAGGGCCTGGGCGACAAGACCCGAGCCGCCGAAATCTGGAGGAACCTCGTGGCCGTCGACACTTCCTTCTTCACCTCACCCCTGTCCGAAGAGATCCGCGACGAGGGCCGCGACGAGGGCCGCACCGAAGGCCGCACCGAAGGCCACATCCAACGACAGGCCGAGGACATCCTGCGCATCCTCGACCGCCGCACCATCCCCCTCACCGACGCCGACCGCGAGCGTGTCACCTCCTGCAAGGACCTCGGCACCCTCACCCGCTGGTTCGACCGTGCCATCACCGCCACCTCCGCCGCCGAGATCTTCGCCGACGACGAGCCCGGCGACGAAGAGCGCTGAGCCCCGTCGCCGTACGCACAGGCAGGGCGCCCCACCACCGGTGAGGCGCCCCGTTCGCGTTCGGAAGCCGTCTCTCAGACCCGTACCAGCTCCCTGTCCTGGTCCGGATCCGCGTCCGGGTTCCGGCGATCGGCCGCGTCGGCCGCCGCCCGCAGGCCCTCACCCTCGACGTCCACGTTCGGCAGTGCCCGGTCCAGCCACTTCGGCAGCCACCACGCCCGGCGGCCCAGCAGCGCCAGGACCGCCGGAACCAGCGCCATCCGGACCACGAACGCGTCGAAGAACACCGCGATCGCGAGGCCGAAGCCGATCATCTTGATCATCGACTCGCTGGAGCCGATGAAGCCGGAGAACACCGCGATCATGATGACGGCCGCCGCCGTCACCACTCGCGCACCGTGCCGGAAGCCGGTCACGATCGCCTGGCCGGGGGTCTCCCCGTGGACGTACGCCTCACGCATACGGGTGACGAGGAAGACCTCGTAGTCCATCGCCAGGCCGAACACCACGCCCACCATGAAGATCGGCATCATCGACATGATCGGGCCCGTCTGCTGGACGCCCAGCAGGCCGGACAGCCAGCCCCACTGGAACACCGCGACCACCGCGCCGAGCGCCGCCGTCACCGAGAGCAGGAAGCCGAGCGCCGCCTTCAGCGGGACCAGGATCGAGCGGAAGACCACGGTCAGGAGGAGGAAGGCGAGGCCGACCACCAGCGCCAGGTACGGGATCAGCGCGTCGTTGAGCTTCTGCGAGAAGTCGATGTTCATCGCCGTCGTGCCGGTGACCAGCAGCTTGGCGTCCGTCTTCGCCTCCAGCCCGGCGCCGGTGTCCCGGATGCCGTGCACCAGGTCCTCGGTGGTCGTCGAGGACGGCTTGGAGCCGGGGACGACCGTGATCATCGCCGTGTCGCCCGCCTTGTTGTACGTCGCCGGCGTGACCGTCGTGACGTCCTTCAGGCCCTTGATGTCGTCGGTCACCGTCGCGACCGCCGCCTTCGGGTCGTCGCTCGCCTTCGCGTCGACCACCACCATCAGCGGCCCGTTGAAGCCGGGCCCGAAGCCCTCCGACAGCAGGTCGTACGCCCGGCGCTGGGTCGTGGACGTCGGCTGGGAACCGTCGTCCGGCAGGCCGAGTGCCAGCTGGGACGCCGGAACGGCCGCGGCACCGAGGCCGATCACACCCAGCAGCAGGACGGCCACCGGGCGGCGCACGACGAAGCTCGCCCAGCGGGTGCCCATGTTCGGCTTGTCCCTCTTGCCGACGGCGGCCCGGCCGCCGCCCAGCAGCCTGCTCTTCTCTCCCGCCGGCTTGACCCTGCGGCCCGCGTACCCGAGCAGCGCCGGGATCATCGTGAGCGCGATCAGGACCGCGATGGCCACGGTGCCGGCCGCCGCGACGCCCATCTTCGTCAGCATCGGGATGTTCACGACCGACAGGCCCACCAGCGCGATCACCACGGTCAGGCCCGCGAAGACCACCGCTGAGCCCGCCGTGCCGACCGCCCGGCCCGCCGCCTCCTCGCGCTCACGGCCCTCGGCCAGCTCGGCCCGGTAGCGGGAGACGATGAAGAGCGCGTAGTCGATGCCGACCGCGAGGCCGATCATCATCGCCAGCGTGGAGGTCGTGGTGCCCAGGTCCAGCGCGTTCGCCAGCGCCGTGATCGTGGAGACGCCGATGCCGACGCCGATCAGGGCCGTGAGCAGCGGCAGCCCGGCCGCCACCAGCGAACCGAAGGTGATGACGAGGACGACCGCGGCGACAGCGATGCCGATGACCTCGGTCGCGCCCGTCTCCGGTGCGGCCTGCAGCGCGTCACCGCCGATCTCGACGGTCAGCCCGGCGTCCCGCGCGCCCTGCGCGGCCTGCTTCAGGGCGTCCTTGGAGGAGTCCTTCAGCTCCATCCCGGAGACCTTGTACTTCACCTGCGCGTACGCGATCGTGCCGTTCTTGCTGACGGCGTGCGCGGTGAACGGGTCGGCGGCGGAGACCACTTCGGAGCCGGAGCGCAGCTCCCTGACGGTCTTCTCGACGACCGCCTTGTTGTCCTTGGCCGTCACCTTCTCCCCGCCGGGCGCCTTGAAGACGACACGGGCGGTCGCACCGTCGGCGCTCATCCCCGGGAAGCGCTGTTCGAGCAGGTCGAAGGCCTTCTGGGCCTCGGTGCCGGGGATGGAGAAGGAGGAGGAGCCCGCCGCCGGGGCGCTGGCGGCGCCGACGCCCGCGAGCGTCAGCAGCGCCACCCAGATCAGGGCGACGAAGTGCCGTCGCCGGAAGGCGAGACGGCCGAGTCTGTAGAGAAAAGTGGCCACGAGGGCGTACTCCCGGTCAGTCGTGGGGTTTCAGGGCAGGGGTGATCAGCCCGACGACGTGAGCGGTGACGTCAGGTGGGGGCTAGCTCGGGGACAGGTCAGGTGGTGGGCGCGCCGAGGGCGGGGAGGACCACGGCGTCGATGTACGAGCGCAGGAACGCCTGCGTGGGCGGCTGGTTGTCGATGAGGGCGCGCGTGGCGAAGGCGCCGATCAACATGTGCACCACGAACTGCAGCGCCGGGTTGTCGGCGCGGATCTCCCCGCGGTCGACGGCCCGCTGCAGCACGCGCCGGAACTCTTCCCTCTCCGGTTCGACGAGGTGCTCCCGGAACGCCCGCTGAAGGTCGGGGTTGGTGTGCGTCGCCATGGCCAGCCCCCGCATCAGGGCGTGGTTCTGCTCCATGGTGCAGTCGTCCTGGTGTGCCGCGAGGGCGTGGAAGTCGCCCCGCAGGGACCCGGTGTCGACGTCGTCGAAGCGGCTCGGCTTGCCGTGCCGGATCGCTCGCGCCACCAGCTCGGCCTTGCCGCCCCACTGGCGGTAGAGGGTCGCCTTGCTGGACCGGGTGCGGGCTGCCACGGCGTCCATCGTCAGGGCGTCGTAGCCGACTTCACGGAGCAGGTCGAGCACGGCCTCGTACAACTCGGCCTCGCGCTCGGGGGTGATCCGACTACGACGCCCTGTCGCGACATCGGTCATGCGACTCACCTCTCCTGCTCGGTGCTTCCTGCCTCCCGCCCGGAGCCGCAGGGCTCCGAACGAGACTGTTTCGTACGCCATGACGATACCCCCACAGCCGAGCGAAACGAAACAGTTTCGTACGTGTTCTGGGTCACGCGGCTGTCGACGCCCTTGCCGACACACCCTCCCTACGAGTTGCCGCGCCCCGTCGCCGGACAAAGCATGGGTAGGTGAATGAAGCGCGCGACGAGTACGAGAACGAGAAGGCACCCGGCTACCTCCGCTTCCCTCACCTGCACGGCGACCGCCTGTGCTTCGCCGCAGAGGACGACCTGTGGACGGCTCCGCTGGACGGGTCCGGCCGTGCCTGGCGGCTCACCGTGGACCGTACGAAGATCGGACATCCCCGCTTCTCGCCGGACGGCCGGTTCATCGCGTACACGAGCTGGCGCAGCCTGTTCCCGGAGATCCATCTGACGCCGGTGGACGGCGGCCCCGGCCGGCGGCTGACCTACTGGGGCAGCGTCGACACCCAGGTGTGCGGCTGGACTCCGGAGGGCGACCTCCTCGCCGTCGCCTCGCACGGCGAGCCCTTCTCCCACTACACCTTCGCCTACAAGGTCCCGACCGACGGCGACCCCGGCGGCAAGCTGCCCTGGGGCCCGGTCTCCGACATAGCGGTGGCCGACATCGACGGCGAACGCAGAACGCTGCTGCTCACCGGCACACCCCCGCACGAACCGGCCTCCTGGAAGCGCTACCGCGGCGGCGCCATGGGCCGGCTGTGGCTGCACGGGCAGCGGCTGCTCGCCGACCTCGAGGGCCACCTGGACTCGCCGATGTTCGTCGGCGGGCGAATCGCGTTCCTCTCCGACCACGAGGGCATCGGCAACCTGTACTCGTGCGCGTACGACGGCTCCGACCTGCGCCGCCACACCGACCACGACAGCTTCTACGCCCGCCATGCCGCGAGCGACGGCGCCCGGGTGGTGTACCAGTGCGCGGGCGACCTGTGGATCGTCGACGACCTGTCCCCCGACTCGATCCCGCGCCGCCTGGACGTGCGCCTGGGCGGGCCGCGGGCCGGGCGCCGCAAGTACCAGGTGCCGGCGGCGCAGCACGTGGACGGGATCTCGGTGGACGAGACCGGGCGGGCCAGCGCGGTGGTCGTCCGCGGCAGCCTGTACTGGCTCACGCACCGGGACGGCCCCGCCCGCACGATCACGGACACCCCCGGCGTGCGCATCCGGCTGCCGGAGATGCTGGGCGCCGGCGGGCAGATCGCGTACGTCACGGACGCCGAGGGCGAGGACGCCATCGAGATCGCGTATCTGCCGCGGGCCTCGGGCGACCGCGGGCCGCGCCGGCTGGCCTCCGGGCAACTGGGACGCGTCCTGGAGATGGTGGCGGATCCCCAGGGCGAACGGCTCGCGATCGCCTCGAACGACGGACGGCTGCTGCTCGTCACCGTGGCCGACGAGGAGCCCGGCGGCGAGGAGCCCGGCGGCGAAGAGGCCGGCAGCGAAGAGGCCGGCAGGGAAGAGGCCGGCGGCGAGGAGCCTGCGGGCGCGGTCACGGAGTTGGTCCGCTCGGACAACGGGCCGGTACGGGAGCTGGCGTTCTCCCCGGACGGCGCGTGGCTGACGTGGTCGCATCCGGGGATCGGCCGGTCGCTGAGGCAGATCAGGATGGCCCGCATAAAGGACCGGTTGATCGTCGACGTCACCAACGGCCGCTTCGAGGACGAGAACCCGGTGTTCACCCGGGACGGCCGCTACCTGGCGTTCCTGTCCTGGCGCGGCTTCGACCCCGTGTACGACGTGCACACCGGCGACCTGTCCTTCCCCCTCGGCTGCCGCCCGTACCTGGTCCCGCTGTCCTCCGCGACCCCCTCCCCCTTCGCGCTGAACCCGGAGGGACGGCCCGCGGCCGGCGGTCTCGACCCCGCGGAGGACGAGGAGGAGGGCGGCGGCGTGGTGACCGTCGAGGTCGAGGGGCTGGAGAACCGGGTGACGCCGTTCCCGGTCACGGCCTCGAAGTACTCGGAGCTGCGTCCCGTCGCGGGCGGCGGCCTGGTGTGGCTGCGCTGGCCGATCTCGGGCGCGCTGGGCGAGACCTTCGTCAACCCGGACGACGTCTCCGGCCGCCCCACGCTGGAGCACTTCAACCTCAGCAAGGCGAAGAAGTCCGAACTGGTCGGCCACCTGGACTGGTTCGCGGTGAGCGGGGACGGGACACGGCTGGTGGTCGTCGACGAGGGCGACCTGCGGGCCGTGCCGTCGACCGAGTCCGGCGACTCCGACACGACGGTGTGGATCGACGCACGCCGCATCATGCACGAGGTGGACCCGGGCGCGGAGTGGCGGCAGGCGTACGCGGAGGCGGGCCGGCTCATCCGGGCCTACTTCTGGGAGCCGAACATGTGTGGGATCGACTGGGACGCGATCCTGGAGCAGTACCGCCCGCTGGTCGAACGGGTCGCCTCCCCGGACGAGTTCGCGGATCTGCTGCGCGAGGTGCTGGGCGAACTGGGCACCTCGCACGCGTACGTGGCGGCGGCCCGGCGCAACGAGGGCCCGCCGCACTACCAGCGCTACCAGGGCCTGCTGGGCGCCAACTTCGTGCGCCACGACGGGCGCTGGGTGGTGAGGCGGATCCTGCCGGGCGAGTCGTCGGACTCCAAGGCGCGCTCCCCCCTCGCGGGCACCGGCATTCGCGAGGGCGCCGTGCTGACCCATGTGGACGGGCGGCCGGTGGACCCGGTGACGGGACCGTATCCGCTGCTGGCCGGGGCGGGCGGTACGACGGTGGAGCTGACGTTCCTGCCCGCCGACGGGGAGGGCGGACCCCGTCGTGTGGCCGTGGTGCCGCTGATCGACGAACGGCCGCTGCGCTACCAGGACTGGGTCGCCAAGCGCCGTGCGGTCGTAAAGGAGTTGAGCGGCGACCGCTGCGGGTACCTGCACATCCCGGACCTGGGCGGCTCCGGCTGGGCGCAGTTCAACCGGGACCTCAGGAAGGAGGTCTCACGGCCGGCGCTCATCGTGGACGTACGCGGCAACGCGGGCGGCCACATCAGCGAACTCGTCATCGAGAAGCTGACGCGCCCCATCCTGGGCTGGGACCTGACACGCAACGCCCAGCCGGTGTCGTACACCTCGAACGCCCCACGCGGACCGGTCGTGGCCCTCGCCGACGAGGCCACGTCCTCCGACGGCGACATGATCACGGCCGCGTTCAAACTGCTGAAGCTCGGCCCGGTGGTGGGCCAGCGCACCTGGGGCGGCGTGGTCGGCATGACGGGCCGTCACCGCCTGGGCGACGGCACGGTCATCACGGTGCCGATGAACGCGGCGTGGTTCGACGCGTACGGATGGTCCGTGGAAAACCGGGGTGTCACCCCGGACTTGGAGATCGAGCGCACCCCCGTGGACTGGGCGGAGGGCCGCCACAGGCAACTGGCGGACGCGGTCGAAGTGGCCCTGAACCTCCTGGACACCCAGCCGGCGGCAACCCCACCGGACTACAGCCAGGTCCCGAACAGAACCCGCCCGAAACTCCCACCGAGGCCAACGGGCTGATCCCGCTGCCGCTTGCCGCTACCGCTGCGGCAGCCGGCTTGGGGGAGGGTGGGCACAGCCCACAGCCCACAGCCACCGGCACGGTGCAACAAAGACCGCACAACAGCCGACCTCGAACGACGGCACGCAGAAGTGGGGCGCCCTCAATGCAAAGGGCGCCCCACTCATCGCTGCTGAAGCCGGCCGCAGGCCGGCCGCAGGCTACCGCTCGCGGTCCTGGTCGAAGCGGTCCTCCGCTTCCTCCTGCATCCGCTGCGCGTCATCCCGCGTCTGTTGGCCCCGCTGCTGCGCCTGCTGGCCCCGCTGCTGCGCCTGCTGGCCCCGCTGCTGCGCCTGCTGGCCGCGCTGCTGCGCCTGCTGCTTGGCCTGCTCCATCTTCTGCTTGGCCTGCTGCTTGATCTGCTCGGACTTGTCCTTCATACCCATGTGGGTTCACTCCCGAAGTGGGTGAGGGGATCGGGCTCGACCAGACTGACATGCAGGAACAAACCACGCATTTCGATCAGTTACTGAGCGTACTCCGCCGCTGCTCATCGGCCCGACCACCGGCCCCGACGAGCCCCGTGCGCACCCCCTTGAGCCGCGGCTCGAACCGACGCATGTCCCGCTGCCCCACGGTCGCGATGATCCCCGGCAGATACCCGCGCACCGCCTGCATCCCGCGCAGCCACGCCTGCCCGTACACATGGGTCGACCGCCGCTCGATCCCGGCCACCAGCCGGTCCACCGCCGGCCCCAGCGGATACGTCTTGTTGGACGGCCACGGCAGCCGCTGCCGCAGCTCCCGCATCACCTCGTCCTCGTCGGCGCCCCGCACCATGTCCGTGTCCGTCCAGGACAGATACCCGACCCCGACACGTACGCCCCGGTGCGCGACCTCGGCGCGCAGGCTGTGCGCGTACGCCTCCACGCCCGACTTGGACGCGCAGTACGCCGTCATCATCGGCGCCGGCGTGATCGCCGCGAGTGAGGCGATCTGGAGGAGATAGCCCCGGCTCGCGACCAACGCCGGCAGGAAGGCGCGGGCCGTCACCGCGGAGCCGATCAGATTGACCTCGATCACCCGCCGCCACGCCTCGGGGTCGGACTCGGTGAACGGCCCACCGTTGGCCACACCGGCGTTGGCGACCACGATGTCGACCTTTCCGAACCGCTGCTGAACCTCCCGTGCGACCCGCGTCATCGCCTCGTGGTCGGTGACGTCGGCGTACCAGTGCCCGCCGTCCCCGTACAGCTGCTCCGCGACCCGCTTGAGGGCGTCCGCCTCCAGGCCGACCAGCGCGACCGTGGCCCCGCGCGCCGACAGCTTGCGGGCCAGCAGTTCGCCGACGCCCCGCGCCGCGCCGGTGACGACGGCGACCTGCCCCTCGAGGCTCACCCTGCTCATGCGCCCTCCTTGACCGGCTCGTTCGGTGTGCCCGCCGCGTACGCGGTGACGAGTTCGCGGATCTTCCCGGTGACCAGCTCCGGTGCCTCCACGGGTGTCATATGGCCGAGCCCCGGCAGCTCCGTGCCGCCTACGCAGTGCGGCAGCGCGGCGACCAGCGCCCGCGCGTGCACCGGCGGCGTGAGCCGGTCGGCAGTGCCGACCACGACGGCCGTCGGTGCGGTCAGCTCCCGTACGGCGTCCTCGAGATCGAGCCCTTCGAGCACGCGCGACCACGCGTGGCGCACCTCGCGCGGACAAGCGTGCACCACCCGCGCGCACGCCTCCACCATGGCCGGCGTCGAAGCGGCGCCCATGGTGGCGTACTTGAGGACGCGCCGCGCCACCGGTGTGACCGGCCCGAGCGGGGCGCGCGAGCCGAGGACGCGTGCGGTGAGCCAGGTGCGCAGGCGCCCGGCGCGCATCGGCACCACCAGCGACTCGGACACCAGGCGCGCGCTGCCCGTACTGCACAACAGCACGGCCGCCGTGTGCGCCCGGAAGCGGGGGCGCGCGGCGGCGGCCAGCACCGTCATCCCGCCCATGGAGTGCCCCACGACCACGGCTCTCTCGCCCGGCGCGAGTGCGGCGGCGAGCACCGCCTCCAGATCGTCGGCGAGCGCCTCCGTGGAGCAGATGCGGCTCACGGGGCTGCTCCCGTGCCCCCGCTGGTCGTAGGCGATCACCCGGTGGTCGGCGGCGAGGTCCCGGATCTGCGCCGCCCAGAAGGCGGTCGAGCAGGTCCAACCGTGGACGAGGACCACCGGAGGCGCGCCCTCGGGTCCGTGCAGCTCGACGTGCAACCGGGCGCCGTCGGCGGAGAGGACCGTCAGCTCACGGTCCGGGGCCGGGGGCGCGTAGGGGCCCGTGGCCACCGGCGTCGGGCGCCTCATGCGCCGGCCTCCACGCGCTCCTCGGCCTGCGCGCTCCGCTGGGCGGGTGCCCGCAGCACGTCGTACTCGGCGAGGTTCACGCGCCGCGTCGCCGAGCGGAACTCCGTCGTCGTACCGGGCCAGATGGTGGTGTTGCGACCGCTCGCGTCGAGGTACCAACTGGTGCAGCCGCCGGTGTTCCACACCGTGCGCTTCATACGTTCCTGCACCTTGTGGTTCCAGGCCGCGACGGCATCCGGGCGGGCGTCGAGCGCGACCCGGCCGCCGAGGACCCGCAACTGCCGCAGGAAGTCTGCCATGTAGTTCAGCTGGGACTCGATCACCAGGATCATCGAGGAGTTCCCGAGCCCGGTGTTGGGCCCGATGATCGTCATCCAGTTGGGGAACCCGGCGGCCGATGCCCCGCGCAGGGCCTGCATCCCGCCCTTCCAGGTCTCCGCGAGCGTCCTGCCGTCGACGCCGACGACCCGCTCGGCGATCGGCATGTCCGTCACATGGAACCCGGTACCGAAGACGATCGCGTCGACCTCGGCCTCGGTGCCGTCCGCCGCGACGACCGTCGAGCCGCGGACCTCGGCGAGCCCGCTCGCGACGACGTCCACGTTCGGCTGCGCGAGGGCCGGGTAGTAGTCGCTGGAGAGCAGGATCCGCTTGCAGCCGATGCGGTAGTCGGGGGTCAGCCTGGCCCGCAGGGCCGGGTCCTTGACGGCGCGGGCCATGTTGGCCTTGGCCAGCCGCTCGACGAGGCCCAGCTCGTTCGGGTGCTTGGTGAACGCCTGGATCTGCAACTCCCGTATTCCCCACAGCAGTCCGCGTCGCAGCCGCGCGGTGGCGGGCAGCGCGCGGTGCAGTGCCCGCTCCGGGCCGCTGATCGCGCGGTCGACGCGGGGCAGCACCCACGGCGGAGTGCGCTGGAAGAGGACCAGTTTCGCGACGTCGGGCTGGATGGCCGGCACGATCTGGATCGCGGAGGCCCCGGTGCCGACCATGGCGACCCGCTTGCCGCGCAGGTCCTGGTCGTGGTCCCAGCGGGCGGAGTGGAAGACCGCGCCCGGGAAGGAGTCGAGGCCGGGGATGTCCGGGATCTTCGGGTCGGAGAGCGGGCCGGTTGCGGAGACGACGACGTCCGCGGTGAGCGATCCGCTGCTGGTCTCGATGTCCCAGCGCAGCTTCGCGGCATCCCAGGTCATCAGCTTCACCTCGCTGCGGAAGCGGATGTGCGGCCGAAGCCCGAAGACGTCCGCCACATGCTCCAGGTACGCGCGGATGTGCTCCTGACCGGAGAAGGTGCGCGGCCAGTCGGGGTAGGGGGCGAAGGAGAACGAGTAGAGGTGGGAGGGGACGTCGCAGGCGCAGCCCGGATAGGTGTTGTCGCGCCAGGCGCCGCCGACTGCGTCCGACCGTTCCAGGACCACGAAGTCGGTGATCCCTTCCCGGCGCAGTCGCACGGCGGCACCGAGCCCGCCGAACCCCGTCCCGATCACCGCCACCCGTACATGCTCGTGCTCGGCCATCCCGCAGCCTCCCGGTCCGCCAGACTCTGCCAGTGAACACTGGCGCAATCGGGAGGGTAGGGCAGCGGCCGTACCGATGGGTAGGGGTGGGGCAAGGAAAGTTACCGGCGGTACGACGTAGGGTTCGGGCGTGGCAGGCAACGGGGAGCAGCGCGAGTACCGCATGGAGGAGCTGGCCAGGAAGGCCGGCGTCACGGTGCGCACGCTGCGCTTCTACCGCGAGCGCAAGCTGATCCACCCGCCGCGCCGCGAGGGCCGTATCGCCTGGTACGACGACACGCACCTGGCCCGGCTGCGGACGATCTCCGCGCTCCTGGAACGCGGCCACACCCTCAGCGGCATCGCGGAACTCGCCGAGGCCTTCGACCACGGCCGCAACGTCGGCGAGTTGCTCGGCCTCGGCGCACCCAGCGAGGAGACCCCGGTCCGGCTCACCCCCGAGGCGCTGGCCGACGTCTTCGGCGACCAGGCCACACCGGAGAACCTGTCCGCCGCACTGGAACTGGGCTACCTCGGCACGGACGGCGGCGAGATCGTGCACGTCAGCCGCCGACTGCTGGACGTGTCGGCGGCCCTGGTCCGTGAGGGCATCCCGCTGGCGGACGTCCTGGCCGCCGCCCGCCGCGTCCGCGAACACGCGGAGGCCCTGGCGGAGGTGTTCGACGACCTGGTGGCCACGGAGGACCGCTCGCCGGAGGACATCAAACGCCTGCGCCCACTGGCGAAGAGCGTGGTGGAGGCGGAACTGTCACTGGCCCTGGACCGGCGACTGCTGGCGGATCAGAGGTCGTAGACCACCGTCACCGGCGCATGGTCCGACCAGCGCGCGGTGTGCGTCGCCGCGCGCTCCACGTACGCCTTGACCGCCTTGGCGGCGAGACCCGGCGTGGTGATCTGGTAGTCGATGCGCCATCCTGCGTCGTTGTCGAAAGCGCGCCCGCGGTAGGACCACCAGGTGTACGGCCCCTCGACGTCCGGATGCAGCGCCCGGACCACGTCGACGTACCCGCCGTCCTCGGGTTCGAAGACCCGCCCCAGCCACTCGCGTTCCTCGGGCAGGAAGCCGGAGTTCTTCCGGTTGCCGCGCCAGTTCTTCAGGTCGGCCTCGCGGTGGGCGATGTTCCAGTCGCCGCAGACGACCACCTCGCGTCCGTCGGCGGCGGCCCGCTCCCGCAACTGCTTGAGATGGCCGAGGAACTCGGCCATGAACCGGACCTTCTCGTCCTGCCGTTCGGTCCCGACGTCACCCGAGGGCAGGTACAGGCTCGCGACGGTGACACCGGGCAGATCGGCCTCGACATACCGCCCGCTGCCGTCGAACTCGGCCGACCCGAACCCGATCCGCACCCGGTCGGGCTCGCGCCGCGTGTAGAGCGCCACCCCCGCGCGCCCCTTGGCGGCGGCCGGGGCGTGCACGACGTGCCAGCCGTCTCGCGCCCGGACGCCCTCGGGGATCTGCCCGGGTTCGGCGCGCACCTCCTGGAGGCACAGCACATCGGCGGAGGTACCGTCGAGCCACTCCACGAAGCCCTTCTTCGCGGCGGCACGGATCCCGTTGACGTTCACGGAGGTCACAGTGAGCACCCGGGAACGATACCGGCAGGCGGGCAGAGCCCCGGTAGCGGTATTCGTATAGATGTACGCTTTCCGGCGTGAATATTCGCCGTGCCTCCTTCGGCCACCCCGACGCCGTCAAGCTCAACGACCTCGTCCAGGCCGAGTACCACGTTCGCTACGGCGACGGTGGCGACGCCACGCACCTGGACCCGGCGATGTTCGTACCGCCGGCCGGCCTCTACCTGATCGCGTACGACGAGCAGGATCGTCCCGTGGCCACGGGCGGCTGGCGCTCCCAGGAGAAGAGCGACGAGGGATACGAGGACGGGGACGCCGAACTCAAGCGGATGTTCGTCATAGAGGAGATGCGCGGCCGGGGCCTGGCGCGCCGCATCCTCGCCGCCCTGGAGGAGGACGCCCGCGCGGCCGGCCGCACCCGCATGGTCCTGGAGACGGGCACCAAGCAGCCGGAGGCGGTGGCCCTGTACACCTCCAGCGGCTACGAACCGTGCGCGAAGTTCGGCTACTACCGCTTCTACGAATCGAGCCTGTGTTTCGCGAAGGCGCTCTGAACCGCCGCCGCGGGTTCACCGGCCGTGCCGGTCCGCGCCCCTGTCGTTCGGGCGGGGGAAGCGGAAGTTCTTGAACAGGGGGGTCTCCGCCCACCTCGGCCCCCGCAGACGCAGGGCGTAGCTGACGAGGGCGTGGTTCAGCATGTACAGGCGGTGCTCCTCACGGCCCCCCTCGGAGAGCCGGTCGATGACCCAGGCGATGGGCGTGGCGCCGCCGTAGGCGTCCCTGGGTTCGAACAGGAGGTGCGAGCAGCCCACCTCGCCGAGGACGTTCAGCGCGTACGCGAACGGATAGGGGCGGTTGATCCGGTCGTCGTCGGTGCGGTCCAGGTCCGGGAACCCGTCCACCAGCCGGTCCAGCGTCTTGCCGTCGATCAGGGCCAGCCGGCCGGTGAGCAGGGCGGTCTGGACGATGTAGGCGTAGGAGATCCCGTGGAGGAAGTAGTTCGCTCCGGGATCGATGTGCACCCACTGGCCGACGATGTCCTCGACGAGGGCGTCCAGGTCCGGCACCTGTTCGTGCAGCCGGCCGAGGTTGTGCAGGGCGATGATGTAGTAAAGGCCCATATGGGTGCGTTCGACCGGGGTGATGCGGCCCATCAGCTCCTTGGCCTCGGCCAGCCGGTCCCGGCCGTGGGTCAGGTACTCCTCGGGCCGGTCGCTCATGGCGATGGCGTTCAGCATGGTCAGGAGCGGATAGACCTTCGGGAAGCTCTCCGACATGGGCTGCGGGAACGCGGGGGGCAGGCTCAGCTCGTCCGCGCGGTCGAGGTAGGAGAGGACCTCCTTCCTGTAGTCCCGGCCCTCGCCGGAGATGAACCGCTCGTAGCCGAGCACCGAGATCACCGACAGCAGCATGGAGCCGCCGCGGCCGCGGAAGAACGGTGCGGGGATCCTCTCCAGCAGGCCCAGCGCCTCGCGGACGTGGTTGCGCCGCCCGACCACCAGCCTGTCCCTCAGACCCAGTTGGCCGAACGCGAGGAAGACAGCGGAGTAGGCGGACAGCTTCTCGTAGTGGCCGTGCCGACCCGCGTTCTCGTCCTTGATCCGGTCCGGCTCGATGGTGTCGGCGACGGCCAGGATCTCCGCCGGGAAGTCCGTCTCCGCATTGACCAGCAGGGCCCGGTCCAGGCCCAGCTTGGCGAAGGCGTCCATCAGGATGCAGCCGGCCATCACCCGGAAGTACGGGTTCGCCTCGGCGCGGACGGCGTCCAGGATCGGGACGAGGCCCTGTTCGAGGTCGGAGCGGCGCAGGTGGCGGTCGGGATCCGCGACGTCGAGGACGAAGTGGGCGAGCAGGCGGGAGAAACGGGTGTACGCGCTGCTGTCGGCGCCCTTGGCGGACAGCAGGTCGAACGTGTGCCGGATCCGCGCGGCGGCTTCGGCGTCGTAGGCGACGGGGTGCTGACCGAGGCCTATGCCGCGCACCATGCGGCTCCACGGGGTGGCGATCACACGGGTCTCGTTCGACAGGTGGTGCAAGCCGTCCACCGGTGCCGAGAACGACAGGGACGTCACAGGAGGCTCCTTCTGTGCGGTGCGGTGTGCGGTGCGGGTGTGCGGGGCCCGGTCGCCGGGCGGCAAGGTGCGGACGGGGTTCGCCCGGCGACCGGGAGTGCGTGGCACGCTGCGGGCTGCGCGGGCCGGCGGCCGTCAGCCGCCCAGGTGCGGCAGGCGGGGCACCTCGAGGCCGAGGAATTCGGTCCTCGTGCCTTCCAGCATCTGCAGCGCCCAGTTGAGCCACTTGATGCCTTCGCAGTAGATGGCGACCGGGCGGCGCTGGGTCTGGTAGGTGTCCATGAGCGTGCCGTCCAGCTCCTGCTGGAAGTGGAACGGGGGCATGGCCGTGAAGTGCTGCCCCATCATGAACACGAAACGCACCAGCCAGTAGGGGTCGTCCCTGAGGTAGGCCGAGCCGGGGTCGTCCAGTCCGAGCGCCGCCGTCATCACCGGGGCGAAGTAGTCCTCGATGCCTTCGGGCGCCTCCGGGTCCACCGCCGTTCCGGTGGCGACCACGTCCCGCACCCGGTACGACCTCTGGTACGGGTTGCCGTCCACGAAAGCGATGTCGACCCGGGGCGTCCTCCCCTCGCCGGCGTCGACGCTCAGGGTGAACCACTCGAAGTGGATCTCGTCGTAGTGGCCGATGGAGTTGTGCCACGGCTTGTTGTCGTACATCGCGTCGTCGCGGGTGTCCTTGCCCTCGCTCTTGAAGCCGATGGCTCTCGGGTCGAGGAACTTGATGCCCAGTGAGGCGGGGGTGATGGCGGCCAGCGCCGCGTCGACGTCCTCCTGCCGTGCTCCGGACTCGATGACGCGTTGGGCGTGCAGCAGTGGCTCACTGTTGGCGATCTTGATGTTCTCGGTGTTCGTGTCGCCCATCACGAGCGAGTGATAGGCCGGTTCGAGGACCTCGGCGAACTCGGGTGTCTCCCGGAACCGCTTGAGCAGCGCCGCCGAGTTGAGGTAGGAGATCCCGTTGACGACGATCCGCTCGGTGCCGAGAAGGTGCTCGTTGAAGGTGCGCGGCGCCGTGCGGCGGCACAGGTCCAGGCGGTCCTCGATCTTCCTGAAGTAGGAGACGTCCAGCGTCTCGCCCGGTGCCGGTACCCGGCCCACGCTGTGCACACGTTCGCTCAGCACCCGGATGATCTGTTCGTAGAGGCGGGCGACCACCGCCGGCGGCGGGGTGTGCCGCTCGACGAACCGGCTGACCTCGTCCCCCTCCACGTAGCTCATCTCGTAGATGACCTCCCGGTCGACCGTACGACCGTCGCGGCGCAGATGGGAGGGGACCGGGACCTCTCGCTCCAGGACGGAGTACACCTCGGGGAAGTAGCCGCGCACCGACGCGGGCAGGGACTGCAGGAACTCCGCCTGTTTCCGGGCCTTCGCGAACGGCGGCAGCATCACGCCGTCCCCGTCCGGGTTCCACCGCGCGGTCGTGAGTGCCTCGCTGAGGATCTTCCGGACCGTGATGCCCTCCTCGCCCTCCTTCCTGACGAAGATCGTCATGGACTCGCTGCCGCCCTTGCCGAAGCTGACGACCGATTCGTCGCTGTCGATGTAGGCGTACACCGTGCTGGAGAGGATCCTGCGGCTGCGCGCGTTGTGAAGGACCCGCTCGTTCTCCTCCGTCAGACACAGGACGCAGGCGTACTCGAACTCGTCCAGGGCGGGGTTGAGACGCTTCTTCCACGCCTCGCCCGGCTCCACGACACGGACCACATGCGTGTCACAGGGGCCGGCGTCCACTCCGGCGATGTCGGGGTCTCCACCGAGGGCGATGATCTGGCAGTTGCCGTTGAGATGGATCCGCCGTGGCGCGCCGGTACCGAGGACACCGCCCGCGAGCACGGCGCGGGTGGCGTCCTGAAGGTCCCTCCTGGACTGGACCGGCACGCCCTCGGGCGACACCAGCGGGATCACCGCCTCGGTGATGCGGCTCAGTATCCGCTCCACGGCGTCGCCCTGCGGGCGCGCGGCCGACAGGGCGACCGCGTCGGTCAGGGAGACCGCGCCGGAGACGGCCAGGGCCGCCAGCCAGCCGGGGATGTCGCCGCCTTCGAGGTAGTGGTCGCTCTGCGCGAACAACGCGGGCCGGTGCTGGGCGAGGGTGTGGAACAACAGGTACTGGTAGACGATGCGGCGGCCTGCCGGGGAGGTGCCGTCGGCGTCCGGGCCGTCGAGCGTCTGCCGGTGGATCTGCACGGCTGTCGGCTGTGTGTCCAGCAGCAGTCCGGTCCGGCGGCCCAGACACGCGTCGTCGACGTCTGCGAGTCGGTCGAAGTGGAAGACGACGACCTCCGGGCGGCGGGTGTCGACCGTCCTCGTCGTCATCCCGCCGGCGCCGTCGACGACCCTGAGTTCGACGTGGGCCCTGCCCAGTGATGCGGGGTCATCGCCGGTGAGCTTCTTCTTCAGCCGCGCCCTGATGACGAGCTCGCCCCGGTCGACGGCGATGTGGTCCCGGTGGTTCCGCGTGTGCTGGAAGACTTCGAGGAACCGGTGGAACGCGGGCGACCCTTCGCGGTGGGGCCGCAGCATCTCCGCGGTGACGACGCGCCCGAGCGTCCGGGATACGTAGGCGTCGCAGAAGTCGCTCCCGGCGGCGACCCGGAACAGGTCGCGGAGCACGTCGTAATGACGGTCCGTCAGCTCCTGGTCGGTGGTGTACAGCCGCTCCAAGTTCTCCATCAGGGCGTCCGTCACGTCGACGGAACGCAGGAACCTCTCGGTGTCCTCGTGACTGCCCGTGTACGCCATGACGGGTGCGGCGACGGCATTGTCCCTGAGCAGCTGAACCGACTTGGCGCCCAGGCCCAGCTCCAGCACCATGTCCGGGTCGAGGCCGCCGAGCGTCTCGCAGGTGTCCCGGGAGGCCATGACCCGGTCCGTCATCGCCAGGACTCCCTGGCGGACGGCGGACGCGGTGGTGAGCAACGACATGTCGTGGTTGGACACCACGGGGACGCGAGGCTCTTCGAAGCGGATCCGGTGGGTGGTGAGGAACCGCTCCAGGGCGTCGCGGGCCGGCCGCATCCGCGCCGAGTGGGCCAGGAACACGGTGGGATCCTTCAGTTCCCGGGTGACCACCTCCGGGAAGGCGGCGACGAACCGGTCGAACTCGGGCTTGACACCGGAACGCACGTAGAGGTTCGCCTGTGTCGGCGAGTACGTCTTGTGCAGTTCGACATCCGTGACCGGGTACGCGGCTCCTGTCGCGTCGAGAACGTCCACGAGGCCCTCCGGGGTCCGCGCCTTCACGGCGACCACGTGGAAGGGTTCGGGGACCAGTGACGTCTGCCGGACGGAGTCGTCCAGGTACGAGGCGATGTTCCGGGCGAACGCCTCGTCGGTGCTCCGGGCACCGGCGGCCAGGAGCATCAGCGGCGTGAAGGCCTGGGCGATCCGCGCACCGTCGGGGACCGAAAGGGATCCGCTCGCCACCGCGGCCGTCAGGATGCCGAAACTCTCGCCGGTGTAGGCGATGAAACTGGCGGGGGTTCCGGTTTCGGCGACCCGATGCCGAAGATAGGCGTCCAGGGCCAGGCTGTGCACCAGCAGGGCTGCCCCGATGAAGCCCTGGCGTTCCATCGTGCCCTCGGGAAGGTTCTCGGGGGCGATGAGGAGGAGGTCGGGCCGGGCCGGGAAACCGAGGGCGCGGGCGGCGTCCCGGTAGATGTCGGTGATCTCCGGGATCCCGGAGTCGAAGAGGGACCGGCCGAGACCCCGGTAGAAGGCCCGGCTGCCGAGACCGGGGAAGAACCCGGCCACGCGGATGCGGTCCCTGGTACTGAGGACGTCCTCTACGAGCGCGGGCCGTCCAAGGGTGTCCGGCGTCGGATCGGCATGGGAAAGAGAGCGGGACACAGGCATCCCCTTCTCGGGTGTTCTGGGCGGAAACGGAAGGCACCTTCGTTCCGTCGAGGTGCGTCACGCGCTCGTCTTCGGGCGCGGCGGGTTCGCGTTCCCGAGGAACGCGCTTCGGGAATTCGACCGACGCATCGCATCGGGCTCCCATGGAAATTCTTTCCGCCCGTACGATCCGTTTCAACAGACACCGATACAGGGTTTGTCAGACCTCTTCAAGCCATGCAAAGACAGATATCAAGAAAACTCAGGACAATGTCAGAGAAATATCAAACATGCTGGTCACTGCGGTGCACACGAGCTCAACCGATCTCTTGCCCCACCCGGTCAAAGCAATTCTCCACACCCGCTGAACGAGAAATTAAAAACGGATCCGAGGAACCTCTCCGGTTCCTCGGATCCGTTTTTCGAGACGTTTATCCCCGCAGCGGGCGGCGCTCCTACTGCGCGCCGGCTTCGACGTGGTCCGTCCGGCGGGCGGCGGGCGCCGGCGCGGTCCTGGACGCCGCGGAGGTGCCGCCCAGGGATCCTCCCGCCACCACGACGAGCCCGGCGAGGGCGAGCCCGGCTCCGACCCACAGCGGGGAGACGTACCCGTACCCGGCAGCGAGGGCCAGCCCGCCGAGCCAGGCGCCGATCGCGTTGCCGACGTTGAAGGCCGCGATGTTGGCGCCGGAGGCCATGGTGGGCGCGTCGGCGGCGTACTTCATGGTCCGCACTTGCAGGCCGGGCGCCGTCGCGAGGCCGATGGTGCCCATCAGCAGCAGCGAGAGGACCGTGGCCACCTTGTTCTCCGCCGTGAGGGCGAAGACGGCCATGACCACCGCGAGGACCGCCATGTTGCCGATCAGAGCGGCGTTGAGGGACTTGTCGGCGGCCTTGCCGCCGATGAAGTTGCCGATGAAGGTGCCCACCCCGAACAGAACCAGCAGCCAGGGAACGGTGCTGTTGGAGAACCCGCTGACCTTGGTGAGCGTGAAGGCGATGTAGGTGTAGCCGCCGATGACACCGCCGAAGGCGAGGATGCTGAGCGCGATGGACACCCACACCTGGCCGCGGCGGAAGACGGCGAGTTCGCTGCGCAGGTTGGTCCGGGTGGCCGCCGTCGTCTGCGGGACCAGGGCCTGGATGCCGACCAGCGTGACCACGCCGATGACCGTGATGGCCCAGAAGGTGGAGCGCCAGCCGAGCTGCTGGCCGAGGAAGGTGCCCAGCGGCACACCGAGCACGTTCGCGGCGGTCAGTCCGCCGAACATGAGCGCGATGGCGCTAGCCTTCTTGTTCTCGGCGACCATGTCCGAGGCGACGACCGCGCCGACGCTGAAGAACGCTCCATGGCACAGGGCCGCGACCACCCGGCCGACCATCAGCAGCGAGTAGGTGGGAGCGATCGCGGAGATCAGGTTGCCCGCGATGAACAGCACCATCAGGCTGACCAGGACTTTCTTGCGGTCGAAGCGGGAGATGGCCGCGGTCAGCGCGAGGGCGCCGATCGCGACACTGAGCGCGTAACCGGAGACCAGGTACCCGGCGACCGACTCCGAGACACCGAAGTCGCCTGCGACCTCCGGCAGCAGGCCGACGATCCCGAACTCTGTGAGGCCGATCCCGAAGCCCCCCAGCGCCAGGGCGATGAGCCCGATAGGCATGAGAAAAACCCTCCGTTGCAGTGGCATGCGGTACGGGGCGTGCCGTTGCGGAACGCTGACACATCGAAGTATCGCAGAACTTCGATATGTGGTGTCAAGGGGGACCGTGCGGCACCTCACCGGGCGGCCGGCAGCTTACGAAGCCGTAACGTATCGCCTATCATCGATGCATCACAGTCGGCCCCGCGTCCGCCCGGAAGGCTCATGACGACACACGACACGCCCGCGGCAGGGGAGCTCGCACCCCTGCTCGAACCGCTCAAGGCACTCGCCAACCCCGTGCGGCTCCAAGTGCTTCAGTGGCTGCGCGAACCGGAGGAACACTTCCCGGTCAACCCGGCCGTCACCGACCCGCGCGCGGTCGGCGTCTGCGTCAGCCACATCCAGGCCAAGACCGGACTCGCCCAGTCCACGGTCTCCGCCTACATGGCCGTACTCGAACGCGCGGGTCTCGTCCGCTCCACGCGCGTCGGCAAGTGGACCCACTACCGGCGCGACGAGGAACACATCACCTGGCTCATCGAGGAACTCGGGCGAAGCGTCGGGGATGTCCACGTGGCTCAGCTCCTCGCCTCCTGACGTGCCGCTCCCCATCTGGTGACGTGCGGCCCGGGCCACTCGCAGCCCGAACCACCTCCACGTGGTCCGGACGACAGAGGTCCCGCACCGCCGACGCCGCGGTCGCACGGCCCCGACGACGACGCGCGCCGACCCGACACCCTCGGGCCGACGCAGTGTTCGGCGACCCCAGGGTCCGTGCGCCGTCGGCGGCGCGGGCGCCGCGCCCTCCCCACTCTCAGACCGATCCGGACACCTCCCTCGCCAACGGCCCCTCGGCGTCCGGCAGCGGGGTCGTCCGCAGTCGCGGGAGCATGCCCGGGGCGGCGAGCCCCGGCAGGAGGAGCCGCCACAGCGCGGAGATCCGGGCGGGCAGGTCCCGCCGGTTGCTGTAGGCCTGCGACATGACTTGGAGGCCGGTGAAGGCCCCGACGACGGTCGAGGCCACCTCTCCCAGGTCCATCCCCGGCAGCAGTTCGCCCTGCTTCTCCGCCTGCCCGAGAAGGTCCTCCATCACGGAGACCGACTGGTTGTACGGCTCCTGGGCCGGGAACGAGAAGGACGACTGCTCGACGGCCAGCCGCACGCTGGCCCGGAGCACCGTGTCGGTCTGCAGCCGGCGGGCGAAGTCCAGCGTGAGATCGATGGCGGCCTGGAGCTTCACCACCTGGTCCGGCACCACGAGAGCCTCGCCCTGCGCCTCCACCAGCGCCATGGCGATCGCCTCTTTCGAGGGGAAGTGGTGGTACAGGGCCCCGCGCGTGAGACCGGCCCTGGCGAGGATCTCGTTGGTGCTCGCCGCGTCGTATCCCCGCTCGCCGAACACGTCTGCGGCGGCTTCCAGGATCGAGCGTCTCGACCTGATCCCTCGCTCCTGCCGAGCCATCCCCAGACCTCGCATCTCACGCCAGGAAACAAACAAACCTGTCTGCATTGTATGGCACCCGGGCATGACCACCACCCCCTGGCAAAGGCATCGCGTCACGGCCGTCCGAGGCGGAAGCCGACTCCGCGCACGGTGATGATCCAGCTGCTCGATCCGAGCTTGCTGCGCAGGCTGCTGACGTGCGTGTCGATCGTGCGTCCCCGGTGGGACCAGTCGTCCCCCCACACCTGGCTCATCAGCCGGCGGCGGGAGAGGGTGGCGCCCGGCTCCGAGACGAGCAGATGCATCAGGTCGAACTCCTTGGGGGTCAGCTCCACATGCCGACCCTCCACCAGCAGTTCACGGGTGTCCGCATCCATGCGCAGCGGCCCGTACGTGATGACCCGGCCCGCCGGTCGCCGAGGACGGGCCCGGCGCATCACCGCCTCCATCCGGGCCAGCAGTTCCCGCAGGCCGTACGGCTTGACGACGTAGTCGTCCGACCCCGCCTGCAATCCGAGCACGCAGTCGAGTTCGGCTCCCCGCGCGGTCACGGTGATGATCGGAACGTCGCCGACCTCCCGTATCCGGCGGCACACCTCCAGTCCGTCCAGATCAGGCAGGTCGAGGTCGAGCAGGACCAGGTCGACACTGTGGTGGGCCTGCAGCGCCTGGGCTCCCGTGGCCACGCTCCTGGCCGCGTAGCCGTGTCGGCGCAGTTCCTGCACCAGGGTGCCCGCAGTCTGGGCGTCCTCGACGACCAGCACTCGCAGCGCCTGCCCGCCGTCGGGCTTCACGGGCTCCGCCTCCGCCTCGGCCTGCGGCTGAGTGCCGTCGGACGGCACGCCGCCGGACTGCCGACCGCGCTCCCCCACACGCGGTCGGACCGGATCCATGACCTGCCCCTTCATCCAACGCCCTCCCCCAGACACGACAGATCGAACTGTTGAGCGTTCACCTCTTGGGAAGTTACCAGGCAAGGTTGTCTGATTGTCAACCGGTCCCCGACAGGCAGTGCTTTCACGAAACCGACAGTACCGGCTTCGGACATATCTCTCTTAGCCTTCGTAATTCCAGCATTTCACCTCACCGCGCCCCCCTGGAAGCGGCGCCTCCTTCATTCATGGATGCGAGAAGTGAATGTAACCCGCCCGTAAACCAAGCAGGCAGACCTTATTTTACGCTTGCTTTACTCGCAAAACAGACCGGGCTGCCTGTACGTTGGTTGCTACACGCGTTCAATCAGTGACGGGGGGTCCGGGCGCGCGGTCTGGTCCGCCCTGTCCGCACACAGACAGGAGTGCCGCGGATGCTGACTTCGGTCGTAACTCCCGGGATCAGCAGCGCTTCGGTGACCGGAGCGCCGCTCACCACGACGGTTCCCCGTGAATACGTCCATCGGGCCTCCGTGGCCGAGGTGCTCCTCACCGGGTGGGAGAAGACCCCGAGCCACGGGACCGGTCATCTGTCCGACTCCTACACGGTCCGCGCGCAGTGGCCCCGGAGCCACGCGGTGTTCGCACCGGTCGGCAACCACCAGGACCCGATGCTGCTGCTGGAGTCGATACGCCAGACCGGAATCCTGCTCTCCCACGCCGAGTACGGCGTTCCGTTCGGCCATCAGTTCCTGATGTGGGACCTCTCCTTCGCCGCCACCGCCTCGGCGTTCACCGTCGACTCCAGCCCGACGGATGTCGAGTTGCGGACCGTCTGCCACGACATCGTCCGACGCGGCAGGAACCTGGCGGGTATGCGCTACGACGTCTCCGTGCACCGCGACGGGGTCCCCGTGGCGACCGGCAGCGCCGGATTCAGCTGCACGAGCCCCGGCGCACACCGGCGGCTGCGCGGCGGACGCCCCACCACGACCAACCGCCCCCTGCCGGCGCCGGTGGACCCGGCCCAGGTGGGTCACACCAACCCGCAGCACGTCCTGCTCGCCGCGTCTGCGGCAACCGGGGGAAACCGGTGGGAGCTGCGCGTCGACACCGGTCACCCGATTTTCTTCGACCACCCGGTCGACCACGTCCCCGGCATGCTGCTGATCGAGGCCGCCCGGCAGACGGCCCGCGCGGCGACCCGGCAGCCCGGTGCTCTCCTCCTCGCTCTGGTAAGCAAGTTCAGGCGCTATGCCGAGCTCGACGCCCCCTGCTGGATGGAGGCCGACGTCCTGCGCCGCGACGCGGGCGGGGACCTCCGCGTCCACGTGCGGGGCACCCAGCAGGGCGAGCAGGTCTTCGCCGCGGAGCTGGTGCTGCGTCCGGCGCCCTGACCCGTCGTACCGCCTGAAGGAGCTGGAGAGCCGTCCCATGCGCACCGTCCTGATCACCGGCGCCGCGGGCTTCCTCGGCGGTCATGTCGCCCAGGAAGCCGGGCGGCGGGGCATGGCCCTGACCTTGATGTCGCACCGCCGGCCCGTGCACGCCGCGGGGCCCGGTCGCCGCGTCGTGCCGGCCGACCTCACCGATCCCGACTCGCTGCGCGGCGTGTGCGAGGGTGTGGACGTTCTGCTGCACTGCGCCTCGTACATCGGCACCGCGCCGGAGGCCAACGAGTCCGTAAACGCCCGGGGAACGCGGAACCTCCTCGCCGAGGCCCACCGCGCCGGCGTGCCCCGCATCGTGTACGTGAGCACGGCCTCCGTCTACGGGCGGGGCACCTTTCGGGGCGCCGGCCCCGGACAGCTGGTACGGAATCCGGGATCGCCCACCTCGCTGTCCCGCGCCGCGGCCGAGGACGCCGTCCTCGAGGCGGGCGGCGTGGTCCTGCGTCCGCATCTCGTCTACGGCCCGGGGGACACCTGGGTGGTACCGGGTATGGTCCGTCTCCTGCGTGCCCTGCCCGGTACCGTCGAGGGCTGGAGCGCCCGAATGTCCGTCATCTCCGTACGGGACCTGGCCCGCCTCGTGGTCGGTTCCGGTCTCGCGTCCGCTGCCGACCTGACGTCGATCACGTACCACGCGGCGCACCCGGTGCCGGTCACCTCGGAAACCCTGCTCCGCGCGGCGGCCGTGTGCGCCTCGCTCACCTGGCCGCAGCGGCGGCTCTCGGTGACAGAGGCCCGGGAGCTTCTCGCGGCGGACAGTCAGTCGTCGCGCGCGCTCGACATGCTGAGGACCGACCACTGGTTCGACGGCATGCCGCTGTGGCGCGATCTGCGTCTGGTCCCGGGCCCGGAATTCGCCGCCGACTTCCCCGAGTCGGCGCAGTGGTACCGCCGCTCACTGCTTCCCGCCTGACGCGCACGAGGAGTTGGCGCACCTCGCCGCCGTGGGCGGGACGCGCACGGCAAGAGGCCCGTCCCCTGAGGGGACGGGCCTCCATGCTGCGTGGACCTGAGGGGATTTGAACCCCTGGCCCCCTCGATGCGAACGAGGTGCGCTACCGGACTGCGCCACAGGCCCTTGCAACGAGTGAAACTCTAGCATCCCCATCGGCTGGTCAGGAAATCCGTTCCCCGGCCGCCCCACCTGCGGGCAATCGTGCCGCCGGAGCAGCCGCCGCAGCCGCCCCGGCTGCGGGCGGTCGCACCTCCCCCAGCGCCTTGACGCCCTGGAGGGACCCCGGGGCGGCACGGGTGGGCGCTTGGGTGTCCGGGCACCCCGCACCCCGGCGCCACCCCCTACTCGTTCGCGGCCCGAGGCCGCTCCCCCTCCTCGTACTGGTCGAACAGCGGCGTCCGCCCCCGCTCGCGCGACCGCCGAGCCGACGCCGCCCGCCGGGCATCGCTCCGGTCCGAGGCATCCGCGTCGGCAGCCTCCGCCCGCTCCCCCGGCTCCGCCCCGGCCCCCGGCTCCGCGCCGCCCGCCGAGGGCGCCGCCTCCGCCGTACTCGACCGTGCCGAGCTCCACGCGTCCGGCGTCCCGAGGTCGACACTCGGCGTCGCCCGCGGAGCGACCGGCGCGGTCACGTACGTCGGCAGCGGTACCGGCACCGGGTCCCAGCTCTCCCCGTGCCCGGGCCTGCGCTGCCGCTCCCGCTGCTGGTCCACCCACTCCGCGTGGTCCGTCTGCTCCACGAGCGCGCGTCGGTCGGCGGCCAGCGCGGACAGCCCGGGGTCGTTCTCCGGCTCGGGGCCGTCCTCCGCCTCCTCCGCCTCGGAGTCGACCGGCGGCCGCCGCCTCGGCTGCCGCTCCCGCAACCGCTGCGCCGCCACCTCGGCCCGTCGCCGGTCCATCGTGTACGTGAACCGCTTCCGCTCCTGCGCCCGCAGGTACGCGATGTACGCGCTGAGCAGGACGGCCGGCACGCCCGGCGCCCACAGGAACGCGAGCCCCCCGACCGCGGCCACGATCGCACCGAGCGTGAAGGCGAGGAAGAGCATCACGGTCGTCCGCCGCCGGCGCGCGAGCACCTTCGAGCGCCGGGCGCGCGCCATGGCCTCCGCCGAGGAGACCTTCCGCGCCCGGAGCACCTGTCCGGGTACACCCGGCTCGGCCGTGCGCGGCTCCCCCGGCTCCGCCCGCTCTCCCTGCTCCCGCCGGGGCCGGCCCTCCGGCTCCGCCTCCGCCCGCGCCCGCGGCTGCCGCTCGGTCGGAGGCATGGCGAAGGACCGGACGTCCACCGAGCCGGTGACACCGTCCGGCCGCGCGCCGGGCTCCCCCTCTTCGGCGGAGCGCGCCCGCAGGTCCTTGGCGTATCGACGCTCCATGCCCGCCCGTCCGGACAGCAGCCGGATGGCGGTGCTGAAGCGTTCCGTCGGACGAGACTCGTTCAGCTCGTCCTGCCTACGGAGCCACATCGGCACCAAGTAGGCGGCCCAGGCCCCGACAATGACTGCGTAGATGAGGCCGCTGCTGCTCACGCCTCACACGGTAGAGGGGTTTGCGTGAGGCCATCTGCCAATTGAGCCGGTGTGTCGCACGATCTGGCTGATATTTCGAACTTTTTTTGGGACTGATGCGATCAGCAGACCGACGGGGCCGCTAATTCATTGCCCTCAGACGAACGCGAGACGATCGCCACCCGATCAAATTCGAACGTATTTTTTATTTCCTGGGGTGGCGGTGGGCCTGTTGAGAGCGTGCCCGGTGCCAGCGCGCCAGCAACCCCTCGGGCACCTCCTCCGCGGTGAGCGCGAAGACCTGATGGTCCCGCCAGGCCCCGTCGATGTGCAGATAACGCGGCCGGAGCCCTTCCTCACGGAATCCCAGTTTCTCCACGACCCGGCGGCTCGGACCGTTCTCGGGGCGAATGCAGACCTCGATGCGGTGCAGCCCGACGGTGCGGAAGCAGTGGTCGACCACGAGCGCCACGGCCGTCGGCATCACCCCGCGGCCCGCGACCCCCTCGTCCACCCAGTAGCCGACGTGCCCCGAGCACATCGAGCCCCAGGTGATCCCGGCCACCGTCAACTGCCCCACCAGGCGCCCCTGGTACTCGATGACGAAGGGCAGCATCCGGCTCGCCCTGGCCTCGGCGCGCAGGTGCCGGACCATCTGCCGGTAGGTCGGCCGGTGCGCTGTCGGGCCGCCGGGCGCGGGCGGCGGAATGGTCGCCTCCCACGGTCGCAGCCACTCCCGGTTGCGCCGGTTGACCTCGCGCCATGCCCGCTGGTCGCGCAGCCGTATCGGCCGGAGGACGACATCGCCGTCCACCAGCTCGACGGGCCAGGATGGGCTGTTCAGCTCGCACCCCCACTCGGTCTGGGGCGGTCCTCGCGGACCGCGGACCCGCCGGCGTCGGCCCGGGGGTGGTCCCCGCCGCGGATCTGGTCGACGGCGTGGACCAACAGGGGCTCCAGGACGGCCAGTCCGTCCCTCACCCCGCCGGTGGACCCCGGCAGGTTGACGATCAGCGTCCCGCCGGCGACTCCGGCCAGTCCCCGGGAGAGCGCTGCCGTGGGCACCTTCTCCCTTCCGAACGCCCTGATGGCCTCGGGAATGCCCGGCACCTCGTAGTCGATCACCGCGCGGGTCGCCTCGGGGGTGCGGTCGGTGGGGGATATGCCGGTGCCCCCGGTGGTCACGATCACGTCGTAGCCGGCGCGCGAGCCCGTCCGCAGTGCGTTCTCCACCGGGTCGCCGTCCGGGACGACCCACGGGCCGTCGACCGCGAAACCGAAGCGGGTGAGCGCCTCCGCGATCAGGGGGCCGCCCTTGTCCTCGTACACGCCCGCGGCCGCGCGGTTCGACGCGGTCACCACCAGGGCCGCGTACGGCGCCGGGAGGGCACCGCCGATCGGCGGTTCGGCCGGTGCCGTCATGCCCGGCTCCAGTCGCCCGACTTCCCGCCCGTCTTCTCCTCCACGCGCACGTCCGTGATCACCGCCGCCTTGTCGACCGCCTTGACCATGTCGATCACGGTGAGCGCCGCGACACTGACCGCGGTGAGCGCCTCCATCTCGACACCCGTGCGGTCGGTGGTCTTCACGGTGGCCGTGATCTCCACGGCGTCGTCCGCGACCGACAGATCCAGCTTCACACCCGACACCGCGAGCGGGTGGCACAGGGGGATGAGGTCGGGGGTCCGCTTGGCGCCCATGATGCCCGCGATGCGCGCGGTGGCCAGCGCGTCACCCTTGGGGACGCCCTCCCCGCGCAACAGTTCGATCACGCGCGGGGAGACCAGCACACGGCCGCTGGCGCGCGCGGTCCGCTCGGTGACGTCCTTCCCGGAGACGTCGACCATGCGGGCCGCCCCCGCGTCATCGATATGGGTCAGTCTGTCCTGCGAACTCATGTGCTGCGGCACTCCCGGTCCTGGCCCGGCACGCGGACCTGCTGTGCGCGACACGGTACCGCCAACCGGGCAGGATCAGCCGACCAAGGTCCACGGACCGGATACGGAGACGCGACCGGACCGGACGGACAGGCCTGTCCGACCGGGCGAAGCCTCCGAACCCGGACACCCGGGGCGCCCGCCGTCAGCCGAGCAGGACCACCTCGACCTCCGTGCCCGGCTCGATGGATGTGTCGTCCTCGGGGACCACGATCAGGGCGTCCGCCTGGGCGAGGGCCGCGATCAGATGGGAGCCGGCGCCGCCCACCGGGGTCACCGTGCCGTCGGCGTACGTGCCGCGCAGGAACTGCCGACGGCCCGCGGGCGACGTCAGCGCCTTGTCCGCCTTCAGGACGGCTCTGGTCCGGGGGCGGTGGACGTCCGACAGGCCCATCAGGGTGCGGATCGCCGGGCGTACGAACAGCTCGAAGGAGACGTACGACGACACCGGGTTGCCCGGCAGCGCGAGCAGCGGCGTGTGGTCGGGGCCGATGGAGCCGAAGCCCTGGGGCTTGCCGGGCTGCATGGCGAGCTTGCGGAACTCGACGCCGCCGCCCGCCTCGTCCGCGTCGCCCACGGAGGACAGCGCCTCCCTGACGACGTCGTACGCGCCCACGCTCACCCCTCCGGTGGTGACCATGAGGTCGGCCCGGACGAGCTGGTCCTCGATGGTCGAGCGCAGCGTGTCCGCGTCGTCGGCGACCGCGCCGACCCGGTAGGCGATGGCGCCGGCGTCCCGGGCGGCGGCGGTGAGGGCGAAGCTGTTGGAGTCGTAGATCTGGCCGGCCGCCAGTTCCTCGTCGGGCTGGACGAGTTCGCTCCCGGTGGACAGGACGACCACGCGCGGGCGCGGGCGCACGCGTACCGTGCCGCGGCCGATCGCGGCGAGCAGCGCGATCTGCGGCGGCCCGAGGACGGTGCCGGCCTCCAGGGCGAGGTCGCCGGCCCGGACGTCGCTGCCCTCGGCGCGCACGTGCGCGCGTGCCTCGGCCGGGCGGTGGACGCGCACCTGTCCTGCGGCTCCCTCGGGCGCGAGGCTGCGGGCGCGCATCCCCGTGACGGGGCCGCCGCCCAGCCCGCCGTCGGTCCACTCCACGGGGACGACGGCCTCGGCGCCCGGCGGCAGCGGGGCGCCGGTCATGATGCGCGCGGCCTGGCCGGGCCCGACGTGCAGCAGGTCGGCCGCGCCCGCCGCGACGTCGCCGATCACCGTGAGGACGGCCGGGAACTCCTCGCTCGCGCCCGCGACGTCCGCGACCCGCACCGCGTACCCGTCCATGGAGCTGTTGTCGAACGGCGGCAGTGACAGGGGCACCGTGACGTCGTCGACCAGGACGCAGTCCTGCGCGTCGAGCAGGTTCAGCTCGATCGGCTCCAAGGGGCGGACGGTGGTGAGGATGTCCTCCAGGTGTTCGTCCACCGACCACAGGCGGTCCTGGCCGGTGGTGCGGGTCGCGGCGGCGCTCAAATCGCTACATCTCCTCGGCTACGAAGCTGCGAAGCCAGGTCCTGAAGCCAGGGCCCAGGTCTTCACGTTCGCATGCGAGTCTGACAATGGCACGCAGGTAGTCGCCACGGTCGCCGGTGTCATAGCGGCGGCCCTTGAAGACCACGCCGTGCACCGGGCCGCCGACCTTTTCGTCCTCGGCGAGCTGCTGGAGGGCGTCGGTGAGCTGGATCTCGTTGCTGCGGCCCGGCTCCGTCTTGCGCAGGATGCCGAAGATGTGCGGGTCGAGGACGTAGCGGCCGATGACGGCGTAGTTCGACGGGGCGTCCGCCGGGTCCGGCTTCTCGACCAGGCCGGTCACCTGGACGACGTCGCTGTCCTCGGTGGTCTCGACGGCCGCGCAGCCGTAGAGGTGGATCTGCTCGGGCGCGACCTCCATGAGCGCGATGACACTGCCGCCGTACTGCTCCTGGACCTCGATCATGCGCTTGAGCAGCGGGTCGCGCGGGTCGATCAGGTCGTCGCCGAGGAGGACCGCGAACGGCTCCTGGCCGACGTGCGGGGCGGCGCACAGGACGGCGTGGCCGAGGCCCCTGGGGTCGCCCTGGCGGACGTAGTGCATGGTGGCGAGGTCGCTGGACTCCTGGACCTTGGCGAGCCGCTCGGCGTCGCCCTTCTTCTCCAGGGCCGACTCGAGCTCGTAGTTGCGGTCGAAGTGGTCCTCGAGGGGGCGCTTGTTGCGCCCGGTGACCATCAGTACGTCGTCGAGCCCCGCGGACACGGCTTCCTCGACCACGTACTGGATCGCGGGCTTGTCGACGACCGGCAGCATCTCCTTGGGCGTGGCCTTGGTGGCCGGCAGGAACCGGGTGCCGAGGCCGGCAGCGGGGATGACAGCCTTGGTGATCCTGGGGTGCGACTGAGTCATGTCCGCAACGATATCCGGTGGGTATGTGCGGAAACTGTGACTCCGGTTAATTCGCTCTCATATGAGCGCATTGTGAACGAGGAGGCCACTGACCTGTGGGTCCCAAGGAACACCAGGCAGATCCTGGCAAGCGAATGTTGCGGCGAGGCTTCCTCGCGGTGAGGGGCGGATTGACCGCCGATGACGTGCGGGATGCGGCGACGGCGCTGGCCGAACGGGCCCTGGAGCTGCCCGAGCTGGCGCACGCGCGCACGGTGGCCGCGTACGTCTCCGTGGGGAGCGAACCCGGCACGCTCGCGCTTCTGGACGCGCTGCGCGCGCGGGACGTGCGCGTACTGCTCCCGGTGCTCCTGCCGGACAACGACCTCGACTGGGGGACGTACGCCGGGCCGGAGTCCCTGGTGAGCGTGCGGCACGGCGGGCGGATGGCCCTCCTGGAACCCGCGGGCGAGCGCCTGGGCCCGGAGGCCGTCCGGGAGGCCGACGCCGTACTGCTGCCCGGGCTGGCGGTCGACGCCCGCGGCATGCGCCTCGGGCGCGGCGGCGGCTCCTACGACCGTGTGCTGGCCCGCCTGGAGCGCGCGGGCGCCGACCCCGCCCTGGTGGTGCTCCTGTACGACCCGGAGGTGGTCGAGCGGGTCCCCGAGGAGGCGCACGACCGCCCGGTGCACGCCGTGGTGACCCCGTCGGGGGTACGCCGCTTCCACCGCCGGCCGTGAGAGCCGCGCACATGGAGAACGGCCCTCCACGCGCGCGTGAAGGGCCGTTCTCACGGTGCGGTGCCCGTCAGGGCTTGAGCACCAGCGTGTCGGTCGTGCTCTTGTCCACCGCGTCCTTCGAGAAGTTCCACGGCAGCAGCTCGCCCTTGACCCACTTCTCCGTCTGGTCGGTGTAGTGGGCGCTGTAGGCGTGGCCCGAGGCACCGCTGAGGTTGATCCACTTGGACTTGTCGAGGTCGGCCAGGTTGACCACCATGCGCATCGACGGCACCCACAGGGCGTTGTAGCCGCCCGCCGCGTTCCAGCCGGTGGCGTTCACGGTCGCCTCGCCGCCGTCCAGCTTCCAGGGGCCGCGGTTGAGCATGTACTGCAGTATGCCCGGGCCGTCGGTGCCCAGGGTCTGGTTCTTCAGGAACAGGCGGTGCAGCCGGCCCCAGCTCCAGGTGTCCATGTCCTTGCCGAGCTTGGCGACCAGCTCCCAGGTCGCGTCCTTCATGGCGCGCCCGAACAGCTCGTCACGCGTCGTCGTGGCGGGGTCGGTGCGCGTCGCGGGCGACTGCCACCAGTCGTTCTTCTCGTCGTCGACGATGTTGCGGACCACCTCGAACCAGCGGTCGCCGCCGTCCGGCTGCGCCTGGTCCGCTTCGCGCTGGCCGCACTCGCGCACCTTGCGGTCCTCGTCGGCCGGGCCGGTGGAGTCGGCGGGCTCCACCCACAGGCACTGGCCCTTGACCCGCAGCTCCTTGGGCAGCTTGTTGCCGAAGGCGAGCTTGAGGATGTTGCGCCAGACCGCGTTGAAGTACGCGGCCGCCGCCGAGTCGGAGTCCTGCGTGTAGTCCCAGCCCTCCAGCAGCTTCTGCGCCGCGCGGACGTGCTTGTCCGAGACGTCGATCTTGAGCAGCTTGGGCACCAGCAGCTTGGCGATCTCGCTGCTGTTGTCGAGCTGCATCTGCCGCATGTCGTCGGTCGAGATCTTGCCGCCGCCCTTGATCTTCGACTCGATCAGGTCGGTGATCCGCTGGCTGCGCGAGCCGTAGCCCCAGTCCGTGGTGAGCGTGTAGGGGTACTTGTCCTTGTCGATCACGGCCTGGTTGGCGGTGACGATGTAGCCGCGCTTGGGGTCGAACTCGTAGGGCAGCGCGGCCTGCGGGATGTAGCCGGTCCAGTCGTACTTCGAGTCCCACCCGGGCGCCGGGATCGAGCCGTCGTCACCCTTCGCGCGCGTGGGGATCTTTCCGGGCAACTGGTAGCCGATGTTGCCCTGGGTGTCGGCGTAGATCAGGTTCTGCGAGGGCACGTCGAAGGAGCGGGCCGCCTGGCGGAACTGGGACCAGTTCGACGCCTTGTCGATCGCGAAGACGGCGTCCATGGTGTTGCCGGGGTCCAGCGCGGTCCAGCGCAGGGCGACGCCGTAGCCGTCGGCGCGGTCGGGTGCCACGGTGTCGACGGTGGCCTTCTTGCCGACATTGACGAGTTCGTCGTCGCGGTCGGACAGCAGCGGGCCGTTTTTCGTCTCACGGACGACGATCTTCTTCGAGTCGCCGCCCGCCACCTTGATCGTCTCGGTGCGGGTGGTGAACGGCACGACCTTGCCGTCCCTCAGGTAACCGTTGCCGGAGAGCTTCTCCAGGTAGAGGTCGGTGACGTCGACGCCGGAGTTGGTCATGCCCCAGGAGATGTTCTGGTTGTGGCCGATTATCACGCCGGGCATGCCTGCGAAGGTGTAGCCGGTGACGTCGTAGCCGCACTTGCTGGAGACGGTCGTGCAGTGCAGGCCCATCTGATACCAGACCGAGGGCAGCGAGGCCGACAGGTGCGGGTCGTTGGCCAGCAGCGGCTTGCCGGTGATGGTGTGGTTTCCGGCGACGACCCAGGAGTTGGAGCCGATGCCGTGGCCGTTCACGCCGACGGCGGTCGGGACGTCGGCCAGAACGTTCGTGAGACCCGCCAGCTGGCTGCGCAGGGACGAAGAGGCCGAGGTCGACGTGGACGTCGAGCTCGACGTCCGGGTCGTCGACTGCGTGCCCGTCGTGCCTGTCGCACCCTTCGAGCCTGCCGTACCCGTTGTACCCGTCGAGTCGGTCTGCTCGAACGCCTTCGTGAGGGCGTTGTACTCGCCCTCCTGGACGATCGGCTTGTTGCGGCTGTACGGGTACTCCGGGTACAGGTCGGCGATCTGCTTGGGGCCCAGGCGGCTGGTCATCAGGGAGCGGTCGATCTCGTCCTGCATGTTGCCGCGCAGGTCCCAGGCCATCGCCTTGAGCCAGGAGACCGAGTCGACCGGGGTCCACGGCTGGGGCTTGTAGTCGTTGGTCAGGCCCAGCGCCGCGTACTCCAGGGAGATCTCCTTGCCGTCCTTGCCCTTCAGGTAGGCGTTGACTCCCTTGGCGTACGCCTGGAGGTACTTCTTCGTGGAGGCCGACAGCTTGGTGTCGTACTCCTTCTGCGCCACCCGGTCCCACCCCAGGGTGCGCAGGAACTCGTCGTTGTTGACCTGGCTCTTGCCGAACATCTCGGACAGGCGTCCGGACGTCATGTGGCGGCGCACGTCCATCTCGTAGAACCGGTCCTGCGCCTGGACGTACCCCTGCGCCATGAACAGGTCCTCGTCGGAGGACGCGTAGATCTGCGGGATCCCGTAGCCGTCGCGCTTGACGTCGACGGGACCCGACAGGCCCTCGAGCGTGATCGTCCCCTTGGTCTGCGGGAAGGAGGCGCGCACGGTGCTGACGGACCAGTAGCCGCCGTATCCGAAACCTCCCACAAGGGCCACAACCAGGACAATCACGAGCAGTCGGGCTCTGCGCCCCTTCTTCCTGCCGGACTTGCCGGGCTTCTGGCCGGAAGAGGCGGTGGTGTTGGGGGGCATCGCTGTCCTTGCTGTCCTAACACGAGCGGCAGGGCGGGCTGTGCTTTCTACTGAGCGCTGGAGCAACCATAGGCGCAGGGCCCGGTCCGCCTTGACGCGGAGTCGGGAACCAGCCCGGACCGGAGTTCGATCATGCGGCCCGAAGCGTCAAGAAAGCGTCAAGAGTTAGGTAAGCTAATGAAGTAGTCGAAGTGAAGTCCGCCCCAGCACCGGGCTTCGCGTGCTCGGATCGTGGCGTCGCCTCGCGGCCCACGGATTGGCGAGAAGGGAACGGCCGCTGACTGTCCACCACCTCAACCAGCTCCTGCTCCTCTGCTCGCTCGTTCTGCTCGTCGCGGTGGCAGCGGTTCGGATCTCGTCGCGCAGCGGCCTCCCCAGCCTGCTCGTCTACCTGGGCATCGGCATCGCCATGGGCCAGGACGGATTCGGCATCCACTTCAACAACGCCGAGCTGACCCAGGTCATCGGATACGCGGCACTGGTCGTGATCCTGGCCGAGGGCGGTCTCGGCACGAAGTGGAAGCAGATCAAGCCGGCCCTGCCGGCGGCCTCCGCGCTGGCGCTCGTCGGCGTCGCGGTGAGCGTCGGCGTCACGGCCGCGGGCGCGCGCTACCTGAGCGGACTGGAGTGGCGGCAGGCGCTCATCATCGGAGCGGTGGTGTCGTCGACCGACGCGGCGGCGGTCTTCTCGGTGCTGCGGAAAGTGCCCCTCCCCGCGCGCGTGGCGGGCGTTCTGGAGGCCGAGTCCGGCTTCAACGACGCCCCCGTCGTCATCCTCGTCGTCGCGTTCTCCACGGCCGGGCCGATCGAGCACTGGTACACGCTGCTCGGGAAGATACTCCTGGAGCTGGCCATCGGCGCCGCCATCGGCCTCGCGGTGGGCTGGCTCGGCTCCTGGGGTCTCAGGCACGTGGCGCTGCCGGCCTCCGGCCTCTACCCGATCGCGGTCATGGCCATGGCGGTCATGGCGTACGCGGGCGGCGCGCTGGCCCACGGCAGCGGCTTCCTCGCCGTGTACCTCGCCTCGATGATGCTCGGCAACGCCAAGCTGCCGCACTGGCCCGCGACCCGGGGCTTCGCCGAAGGGCTCGGCTGGATCGCCCAGATCGGCATGTTCGTCCTGCTCGGTCTGCTGGTGACCCCCCACGAACTGGCCGACGACGTGCTGCCCGCCCTGGTCATCGGCATGGTGCTGACGATGGTGGCGCGTCCGCTGAGCGTCGTGATGAGCCTCGTGCCCTTCCGGCTCCCCTGGCAGGAGCAGACGCTGATGTCGTGGGCCGGGCTGCGCGGTGCGGTGCCCATCATCCTGGCGACGATCCCCATGGTGAGCGGCGTCTCCGGCAGCCGCCGCATCTTCAACATCGTCTTCGTGCTGGTCGTCGTCTACACCCTCGTCCAGGGGCCGACCCTGCCCTGGCTGGCCCGCCAGCTACGCCTCGGCGAGGGTCCCGAAGCCACGGACCTCGGCATCGAATCGGCGCCGCTGGAGCGGCTGCGCGGGCATCTGCTGTCCGTCACGATCCCCGAGGGCTCGCGGATGCACGGCGTCGAGATCAACGAGCTGCGGCTGCCGGCCGGAGCCGCGGTCACCCTCGTCGTCCGGGAAGGGAAATCGCTCGTTCCGCTGCCGACGACCGTGCTGCGGCGCGGGGACGAACTGCTCGTGGTCGCCACGGACCAGGTCCGCGACGCGGCGGAGAGGCGTCTGCGGGCCGTCGGCCAGGGCGGCAAGCTGGCGGGCTGGCTGGGGACCACCGGGAACGGCGCGCCGGGACGCTGAGGGCGCCTTGGTGAACGGCGCGTTTCGTACCGTTCACACCGTCGGGAATCCCAGGTCGAGCGCTGGACGGTGCTCTGTTTCACAGGCGTCCTGTGCGATACCCCTGTACAATCCAGGCGCACCCTGATCGAACCAACTCTGCCTGACGCAGAGCTGGCGCGACCGTATGGCGGCCGGGCGCCCTTCCTTCGTAGGGGCCGGTATCTACCGCAGTCCGCGCAAGAGGACAGCTCTCGGCGCGCATCCGCGCTACCAGGCAGCAGAAAGGCACGGGCCGTGGAGTCCACGGTCACCTCGAAGGCGTCCCGCCCGGGCTACGGGCAGCTGCTGCGCACCCGTGGCGCCTGGACGTTCCTACTCCCCGGCTTCGCGGCGCGTCAGCCGTTCGCGATGCTCACCCTCTCCATCGTGCTGCTCGTCCGGCACACCACCGGCTCCTACGGGGCCGCGGGCGCCGTCGCGGCGGCCACCGGGGTGTCCATGGCCCTGTTCGCGCCCTACAGCGGCCGTCTCGCCGACCGCCACGGCCAGCGGGCGGTGCTGCTGCCCGGCGTCCTGGTGCACGCCATGGCAGGCACTTCTCTGACCGCGCTCGCGCTGGCCCACGCCCCGCTGTGGGCCCTTTTCGCGGCGGCCGTCCCGACCGGCGCGTCGGTGCCGCAGATCGGCCCCATGGTCCGCGCCCGGTGGGGCGTGAAGTTGAAGGACTCGCCCCTGATGTCGACGGCGGCGGCCTTCGAGTCGGTCACCGACGAGCTGTCCTTCGTGCTCGGCCCGCTCCTGGCGACGGCCCTGTGCACCGCCGTGGCCCCGGCCGCGGGTCTGCTCACGGAGGCGGCGCTGACGCTGGTGGGCGGTGTGCTGTTCGCGGCGCAGAAGCGTACGCAGCCGGCCGTCGCAGCCGTCACGCACGCGCGCGTGGAGCACGCGTCCGCCCTGCGCGTCCCCGGGGTGCGGGTTCTGGTCGTGACCTTCCTGGGCATCGGTTCCGTCTTCGGCGGCATGCAGGTCTCGCTCTCCGCGTTCAGTCAGTCGATCGGCGAGCCCGGCCTGAACGGCGTCCTGTACGGCGTCTTCGCCGCGGGCAACATGCTCTCCGGCGTCGTGTGCGGCGCGATCGCCTGGAAGGCCGCCCCGCGGCGCCGCCTGGTCATCGGCTGCACGGCCCTCGCCCTGGCCGCCTCCGCCCTGTGGACCGCGCACTCGGTGGCCGTGCTTGCCGGACTCGGCCTGCTGGTGGGCATGTGCATCGCGCCGTCCCTGATCACCGGCTACACCCTGGTCGAGGCCCTGGTCCCGGACGGCGCCCGCACCGAGGCCTTCACCTGGCTGACCGGCGCGGTCGCGCTCGGCCAGGCGGCGGCGGTCACGGTGGCCGGACAGCTGGAGGACCGGCTGTGGACCGGCGCCGGCTTCCTCGTCCCGATGGGCGGTACGGTGCTGGCGCTGCTGACCCTGCTGTCCCTGCGGTCGTGGCTGGTCACGCGACCTTACGGCCGCACCGTGGCACGTGGCGTCGGTCACCGCGCACCGGTGACGGTGGACTGATCCCGCGGAATAGGTCACTATGGATCGTCGTTAGCACTCATTGAGTGAGAGTGCCAGGAGGAAGACAAGTGCCGACCTACCAGTACCAGTGCACCGAGTGCGGCGAGGGCCTCGAGGCGGTGCAGAAGTTCACCGACGACGCCCTGACCGAGTGCCCCAACTGCGGTGGCCGCCTGAAGAAGGTGTTCTCCGCGGTCGGCATCGTCTTCAAGGGCTCCGGCTTCTACCGCAACGACAGCCGCGGCTCCTCGTCGAGCAGCAGCCCGGCGTCGTCGAAGTCGTCGAGCTCCTCCTCGTCGTCGTCCGACTCCGGCTCGTCGTCGTCTTCGTCGTCCTCGTCGTCTTCGTCGTCGAGCACCAGCTCCTCCGCCGCATAGGTCCGTGTCGTGGGACCCCGCCGTCGTGTGACGGCGGGGTCTTCGGGGTTTCCGGCCCGCCGGGGGCGGCGGCTGCGGAGTTCTCCCCAGCCGGCTCGCACGCCCGTACGGGGCGGCTACTGTGCTCGCCATGACGAACGCGGAGATCGGTGTCATCGGCGGCTCTGGCTTCTACTCCTTCCTCGACGAGGTGACCGAGGTCCAGGTCGACACCCCGTACGGGGCTCCCAGCGACTCTCTCTTCCTCGGCGAGATCGCCGGCCGGCGGGTCGCCTTCCTCCCCCGCCACGGCCGCGGCCACCATCTGCCGCCGCACCGGATCAACTACCGCGCCAACCTGTGGGCGCTCCGCTCGGTCGGGGTGCGCCAGGTCCTCGGCCCGTGCGCGGTGGGCGGGCTGCGCCCGGAGTACGGGCCGGGCACGCTGCTGGTCCCCGACCAGCTGGTGGACCGCACGAAGACCCGGGTGCAGACGTACTTCGACGGGCTGCCGCTGCCGGACGGCACCGTGCCGAACGTGGTGCACGTGTCCCTGGCCGATCCTTACTGCCCGGTCGGGCGGGCGGTCGCCCTGAAGGCCGCCCGCGGGCGGGACTGGGAGCCGGTGGACGGCGGAACGCTGGTCGTGGTCGAGGGGCCGCGGTTCTCCACCCGCGCCGAATCGTTGTGGCACCGGGCACAGGGCTGGTCGGTGGTGGGCATGACCGGCCATCCCGAGGCCGCGCTGGCTCGTGAACTGGAGCTGTGCTACACGTCGTTGACCCTGGTCACGGATCTGGACGCGGGGGCGGAGACCGGAGACGGCGTCTCGCACGACGAGGTGCTGAAGGTGTTCGCGGCGAACGTGGACCGGTTGCGGGGCGTGCTGTTCGACGCGGTGGCCGCGCTGCCGGCCACCGAGGAGCGGGACTGCCTGTGCGTGAACGCGCTCGGCGGGATGAACCCGGGGTTCGAGCTGCCGTGACGGGGGCCGCCGCGGCGGTGGCGGGGGTGGCTGTGGCGGGGTCGCCTGTGGTGGGGTCGGCCGTGCGGAACGTCCCGTTCGGGTGAGCGAGTTGTCCACAACCGCGGAGTAACCCACAGGCGTCCACGGCCTCCACCGCGAAGCGTCATCGTGGATCGCGACCCGATCACTCACGACGCAGGTGGTGACCAGCATGCCCCGCATCTCCCCCTCCGCCCCTCAGCCCTACGCGGCGGTCCCCGCGCCCACGTACCCGCCCGCCGGCCTCTCCCCCCGTTCCGACACGCCTCCCACCTGTGCCGTGCCCCACTTCGCTCCCGTACGGGTGCGAGGAGGGCGGCAGCGGTTGAGGCGGGTGCTGCGGTGCCGGAGGCGGGCTGTGGCCGCGGGACTGGCCGTCACCGCTGCCGCGCTCGTCGCGGCGGGGCCCGGCCGGTCCGAGGGCGCACGCGGACATCCGGACACCGGGGGCCGCCCGACCGCGGCGGCCGTACGGGAGCCGCGCCCGGTGGAGACGGTGACGGCGCCGGTGCGGATCGCGGACGCGGCGACCGTGCGGCTGTTGCGGCCCGGCGACCGCGTCGACGTGATCGCGGCCGACGGCGGCGGCCAGGCCAGGGTCGTCGCGGCCGGGGCCCGGGTGTCGCGGGTGCCCGATGTCGATCCGACGGAGAACGGCGCGCTGCTGGTGCTGTCCGTGCCGCGCCCCACAGCCGCGCGCCTGGCCGGCGCCGGCGCCACCTCCCGACTGGCGGTGACGCTGTGCTGAGCCCGGCCCTGTTTCACACTGCTGGCGGTCGCGCTGTGCTGAGCCCGGTCCCCTTCCTCACGGCATGCGGTTGGACAGCCGTGGTACGCCCTGCCGTAGGTTGCGGAGCTGTTCGTTCCGAAGCGTGTGCAGTAGAGAAGGGTCCCAGTGGTGAGCGAGATCAAAATGCCGGGCGTCCTGCAGGGCTTCAAGGCCTTCCTGATGCGTGGAAACGTCGTCGACCTGGCGGTCGCGGTGGTCATCGGCGCCGCCTTCACCAACATCGTGAACTCCGTGGTGAAGGGGGTCATCAGCCCGGTCGTGGGGGCGCTCGGCACCAAGAGCCTGGACAGCTACAGCTCCTGCATCAAGGAACCCTGCACGGGCACCGGCGCCAACGCGACGGGCGTCCACATATTCTGGGGCTCGGTCCTCGGCGCCACGCTCAACTTCGTGATCACCGCCGCCGTCGTCTACTTCCTGATGGTCCTGCCCATGTCCAAGTTGCTGGCCCGGCAGGAGGCCCGCCGCAAGGCCAAGCACGGCACCAAGGACGTGTCCGAGGTGACCGAACTGGAGGTGCTGGAGGAGATCCGCGACGCCCTCGTCGCGCAGCGCAGCCCGAACCGGACCGACGCCTGACACACTCCAAGACGACCACAGGACGCAGGGCAGGGCCGACAACGGGCCCTGTGACGGCTCTCACAGATGGTGGGGCGAGCTCACAGGTGGTGGGGCGGGCTCACAGGTGGTGGGGCGGCTTCTCGTCCAGGAACCGCGCCAGATCGGCAGCGCTGTCACCGCTGGGGCGGGGCCGCTCGCCCCATCCCAGGTCCGTGTCGTCCGACGACTGCGTGCTCAGCGGGTCGTCGAAGACCAGGGCGTCCTTGGGCTCGGGCTTCGCATCCCGCGGTTCGCGGTCTGGGCTGGACGTCGGGGTGGCGCTCATAACCCCAGCGTACGTCTCCGCTGCATCAAGACGCGGCGTCGCGGCTTCGCAGGAAGGGGCGCTCGCCACCGGGTGGCACCGACGGGGCGGATTTCTGCGGCGCGGTGTCACGACCGGAGTGCGGCGAAGGATCATGGGTCCATGACACGTGACGCTCTGACAGATGTCGCCGGTCTGCGCGTGGGTCACGCCACACGGATCGGGGACGGCTGGCTCACCGGCACCACGGTCGTCCTAGCCCCGGAGGGCGGTGCGGTCGCGGCGGTCGACGTGCGCGGGGGCGGGCCCGGCACGAAGGAGACCGATGCGCTCGATCCACGCAACCTGGTGCAGAAGGTCGAGGCGGTCGTCCTGACCGGGGGCAGCGCCTACGGGCTCGACGCGGCGTCGGGCGTCATGGCCTGGCTGGAGGAGCACGGCCGCGGGGTGCGGGTGGGCCCCGATCCGTCCCACGTGGTGCCGGTCGTGCCGGCCGCCTGCGTCTTCGACCTGGGGCGTGGCGGTGACTTCAGGGCCCGCCCGGACGCGGCCATGGGCCGGGCCGCGGTCGAGGCGGCGGCCGCGAGCGAGCCGGGCGCGCCCGTGGCGGAGGGCTGTGTGGGCGCGGGCACCGGCGCGACGGTCGGACGGCTCAAGGGCGGTGTCGGCACCGCGAGCACCGTGCTGGACTCAGGGATCACGGTCGGCGCCCTGGTGGTGTGCAACGCGGTGGGCTCGGCGATGGATCCGGAGACGGGCGCGCTGTACGGGGAGTTGGTCCAGGGCCGGGTCGGCCGTCCGGCGCGGGAGGTGCACGAGGCCGCGCGGCGACGGCTCTCCGAATCCGCCGCGCGCCTCCCGCGCCCGCCGCTGAACACCACCCTCGCCGTGGTCGCGACAGACGCCGACCTCACCAAGGCGCAGGCGCAGAAGCTCGCGGGCGTGGCGCACGACGGTCTGGCGCGCGCCGTGCGGCCGGCGCACCTGCTGCACGACGGGGACACGGTGTTCACGCTGGCGACCGGCGCCCGTCCGCTCGCCGCCGCGGACCCCCTCGCGCTCAACGAGGTGCTGGCGGCGGGCGCGGACCTCGTGACGCGCGCGATCGTGCGGGCGGTACGCGCCGCCGAGCCGGTGGACGGGCCGGGCGGGGCGTGGCCGTCGTACGGGGAGTTGTACGGCGCGGCGGAGGCGCTGTGACGGAAGGGCATGAGAGGCCGAAAGGCCCCGGGGTGGTGGGCGATTGTCCCGGTTCTGTCACGTAAGGGCGTGCGGCGTGGCGGACGGGAACCCTCCAGCGCGGCGTTCGCTCTCTCTCCACGTACTCGAGCGGATCACGCAACCGAACGCACACCCCGACGACCTGGAGAAGCCTGTGACAACGCCGGACATGCGAGCGCGGCGCGCACTGGGGGCCTGTGCCGCCCTGATGGTCGGCGCCCTGACCCTCACCGCCTGCGGCGGCAGCGCCACCGCCGACAACGACAAGGGCGGCAAGGACTCCAAGGTGTCCGCCGCCAAGATCACCATCTCCGCCAAGGACGGTTCGACCGGCGCGTCGATCAACACCACCGGAGTGAAGGTCAGCGACGGGAAGCTGACCCAGGTGAAGATGACGGCGGCGGGAACCGGCACGGCGGTGCCGGGGGAGATCTCCGCGGACGGGACGACCTGGAAGCCGAAGGAGCAGCTGGACCGCGGGACGAAGTACCAGATCTCGGCCACCGCCAAGGACACCGACAACCGGGTCGCCGCCGCCAACTCCATCTTCACCACGGTCACTCAGGCGGGCAGCTTCATCGGCACGTACACGCCCGACGACGGGGCGACGGTCGGGGTCGGTATGCCGGTGTCCTTCACGTTCGACAAGGCGATCACCGACAGGAAGGCCGTGCAGTCGCACATCACGGTGACGTCCAGCAGCGGCCGGCAGGTGGTGGGGCACTGGTTCGGTGCGCAGCGCCTGGACTTCCGGCCCGAGGACTACTGGAAGGCCGGCTCGAAGGTCACCCTGAAGATCGACCTGGACGGTGTGGAGGGCGCGAACGGCGTCCGCGGTGTGCAGAAGAAGACCGTCACGTTCACCATCGGACGCTCCCAGGTCTCCACGGTCGACGCGAAGACCCAGACCATGACGGTCGTTCGGGACGGCAGGACCATCAGGACGATTCCGGTGTCGACCGGCAGCCCGCAGCACACGACGTACAACGGGCGGATGGTGATCTCGGAGAAGTTCCCGCAGACGCGCATGAACAGCCAGACGGTCGGCCTCGGTGGCGAGTACAACATCCCGGACGTGCCGCACGCGATGCGGCTGACGACCTCCGGGACCTTCATCCACGGCAATTACTGGTACAATCAGGGCAATCCGCCCTTCGGTCGTGAGGGCACCAGCCACGGCTGCGTCGGCATGCAGGACGTGCAGGGCGCGCAGGGGAACACGATCGCCAAGTGGTTCTACGACAACTCGCTCATCGGTGACGTCGTGATCGTCGAGAACTCCCCCGACACGACGGTCGCACCGGACAACGGGCTCAGCGGCTGGAACATGCCGTGGAGCGAGTGGACCGCGGGAAGCATGGTGTGACCGGCCGCCCGACGGCCCCCGTGAGCTGCCGTTCCTCAAGAGGCATATGACAGAGGATCAGGACGCGGGAACCCGCCGTGCGGCCCGTCCGTTTTCCCACCGCGGGTTTTCCCGGTTCTCAGGCACGATGTCCGAGCAAGGGGCTACGGTATGCACCCACAAGGTGACATGCAGCAACGCCGGGAGAAACCTTGAGCGTTCCGTACGAGACGGCAGCGTACGAGCCGGCCGAGTCGCCGGAGTCCCCTGAGCAGCACCTCGCGCGACTCCTCGGCCGCGCCCTGAACTCCTTCGAGCTGCCCGACGAGACGATCGGGCACCTGGACTGCGCGCTGGCGTACGACAGTTCACTGCACTCCGCGCACCACAGCGCGGGGCTGCACCGGGAGACCTACCGGCACACCTGGCTGCTCGCGGACGGCACGGCGGTCACCCTGTGGGAGCTCGTCCACAACACGGCGCCGGGCGGCCATCTCGAGCACGAGGTGTATGTGGACGCGGAGGAGCTGCGCACCGCCACGGCCCGGCTCCCGCTGCCGTCGGACACACCGGACTTCGAACTGCCGGTGCCGGCGCAGCTGTCTCCGGTCCCCGAGCCCCGTCACGCGTATGTACCCGACGACTCGGCGGACCACGCGCGCCGGCTGCTGCGCCGGGCGGAGAACCCGGACCGGCCGGGCGCGGACCTGTCGACGTTACTGCTCGACTCGGCCTTCGCACACGAGATCACGCAGGCGTTCGGACGGCCGCCCCGGGCCGGCCGGGCGGGGGCGGCGCTGTGCTTCTCGCTGTACGAGCACGCGTTCCTGCTGCGGGACGGCAGGGAGCTGTCCCTGTGGGAGGTCGAGCACACGGCGACACCGGACGGCCGGCACATGTGCGAGGTGTACGCGACCGAGGAGACGGCCCGGGAGGCGATGGAGCGCCGCGCGGCGACGCTGGGCCAGCCGGCGGACACCGTCTAGTTGGTGGTCTGTTGCGGCACTAGCTTCCGGAGTGCCCCTGGGAGCGGCCGTCACGGAAGCGCCGTACCAGGTTGGCGAAGGCGTCCCGTTCGGCAGGGGTGAGGTGGACCGAGTCCCAGTGGGGGGCCGTCCATCGCTGCCGGGGAACGCCGCGAAGGGTTCCGCCCCGGGTCACGCCCTTGCGGTACTGGCGGTGCATTTGGAACAGGCCGATCACCCAGAGGCCGGTCGCTACGGCGGCGACGACCACGGAGACCACCAGAGGGATCGACTCGTGCGCGGGCATGCCTCCAGTAGACACCACCAACCGGGCTTCCAGCACCGGACCGTGACCAATCTCGCAGGTGCGACCACTGTGATGAGTGCGACGTCTACGGCGAGTCGAGGCGAAGACGGGCAAAGGACGAGGTAAGTGCGCCACAAACGCGGTTGGGCCGCGCCCCTGTTGAGGGGCGCGGCCCAACCGCGTTGTCACTACCGCCGGATCAGGCGGCGACGGGCTGCTTGGAGTCACGGGCCGATACCGACGCTCCCGCGGCCTCCTTCGCGGAGCCCTCGGGGCTCTGCTTGCGCATGCCCTTCAGGATCACCACCAGAGCCGTGGACACGCACACGCCGGCGACGAGGGCGACCAGGTAGAGGAACGGGTTGCCGATCAGCGGGACCACGAAGATGCCGCCGTGCGGGGCGCGCAGCGTGGCGCCGAAGCCCATCGACAGGGCGCCGGTGATGGCGCCGCCGACCATGGACGAGGGGATGACGCGCAGCGGGTCGGCCGCCGCGAACGGGATCGCGCCCTCGGAGATGAAGGAGGCGCCGAGCACCCAGGCGGCCTTGCCGTTCTCGCGCTCGGTGTGCGTGAAGAGCCTGCCGCGCACGGTGGTGGCCAGCGCCATCGCCAGCGGCGGGACCATACCGGCGGCCATCACCGCGGCCATGATCTTCATCGCGGAGTCGCTCGGGTTGGAGACCGCGATACCGGCGGTGGCGAAGGTGTACGCGACCTTGTTGACCGGGCCGCCGAGGTCGAAGCACATCATCAGGCCGAGCAGGGCGCCGAGCAGGATGGCGTTGGTGCCGGACAGGCTGTTCAGCCAGTCGGTCATGCCCTTCTGCGCGGAGGCGATGGGCTTGCCGATCACGACGAACATCAGGAACCCGACGATCGCCGAGGAGATCAGCGGGATCACCACCACCGGCATGATGCCGCGCAGCGCCGGCGGGATCTTGACCTTCTGAATCCCCATCACCACGCCACCGGCGAGGAGACCGGCGACCAGGCCGCCGAGGAAGCCCGCGTTGATGGTGAGGGCGATCGAGCCGCCGACGAAGCCGGGCACGAGACCGGGACGGTCCGCCATGCCGTAGGCGATGTAGCCGGCCAGGACCGGGACGAGGAAGCCGAAGGACACCACGCCGATCTGGAAGAGCAGCGCGGCCCAGCTGTCGCCCTGGGACCACACGAAGTGGTCCATGACCGAAGGCGCCTTGTTGATCTTGTAGCCGCCGATCGCGAAGCCCAGGGCGATGAGCAGACCTCCCGCGGCGACGAACGGGACCATGTAGCTCACGCCGGACATCAGCCACTTGCGCAGCTTGGTGCCGTACCCCTCGCCGGACTCACCGGCGCGCTCCACGGGCGTACCGCCCGAGGCCGGAGCGGTCACCTCGCCGCGCTCGGCCTTCGCGCGCACCTCTGCGATCAGCTCGGCGGGCCGGTTGATGCCCGCCTTCACGCCGACGTCGACGGTCGGCTTGCCGGCGAAGCGGTCCTTCTCCCGTACGGGGACGTCATGGGCGAAGATCACCGCGTCCGCCGCCGTGATGACGGCCGGGTCGAGCCGGGTGAAGCCGGCCGAGCCCTGCGTCTCGACGACGAGTTCGACACCCGCCTCGCGGCCTGCGTTCTCCAGCGACTCGGCGGCCATGTAGGTGTGGGCGATACCGGTCGGGCAGGAGGTGACGGCGACGATACGGAACGGGCGCCCGTCCGCCTCCTCACCGGCCGCCTCCGAGGAGACGGCGGAGGTGACGGGCTCCTCGGCCGCCGCCGGGGCCTCGGCCGCCGCCGGAGCCTCGTCGCCGCGGATGAGCGCGGCCGCGGCCGCCGCGTCCTTCACGGACCGCAGCGCGGAGGTGAACTCGGTGTTCATCAGCTGGCGGGCCAGTGAGGACAGGATCGTCAGGTGCGCGTCGTCCGCGCCCGCCGGGGCGGCGATCAGGAAGATCAGGTCGGCCGGGCCGTCCGCGGCACCGAAGTCGACGCCCCGACCGCTGCGCCCGAAGGCGAGGGTCGGCTCGGTGACGTGCTCGCTGCGGCAGTGCGGTATGCCGATGCCGCCGTCGAGGCCGGTCGGCATCTGCGCCTCGCGGGCCGCCACGTCGGCGAGGAAGCCCTCCAGGTCGGTCACCCGGCCCTGGGCCACCATCCGCTCGGCGAGGGCACGGGCCGCCGCTTCCTTGGTGTCGGCGGACAGGTCGAGGTCGACCAGGTCCGCGGTGATCATCTCGCTCATCGCGGGCTCCTTCGCACGCGTATCGCCCGGGGGTTGTGGTGGGCGGTGGTGGGGACGGGGGTGAGGTGAGGTGCTACGGGGAGGAAGGGGGCTTCTGGGGCGGCAGGGCCGGGGAAACCCCGCCTCCGGATGGCTGCGGCGGGCGCGGCCGCCCTCCGCCGCGTCGGCTGCGCGCTCATGAGGCGGGCTCCGTCAACACGCGGTCCACGGGTACGTCCGACGTGACGGTGACGGCGGAGAGGTCGAGGTCGGCGGGGGTCGGCATCACGCTGCCGGGCAGCTGGACCGCCGCGGCGCCATGAGCGACGGCAGAGGCCAGGGCCTCCGGGCCGCTGCCGCCCGCGATCAGGAAACCGGCGAGTGAGGAGTCGCCGGCCCCGACGTTGGAGCGTACGGCATCGACGCGGGCGCTACCGAACCATGTGCCGGCGGCGTTGACCAGCAGTTGTCCGTCCGCGCCGAGGCTCGCGAGCACGGCGCCCGCGCCCATCGCGCGCAGCTCCTCGGCCGCCTTGGCCGCATCGCCCACCGTGACGAGGGGGCGCCCGACGGCCTGCGCGAGTTCCTCGGCGTTCGGCTTCACGACGTCGGGGCGCTCGCGCAGTGCTTCGAGGAGCGCGGGACCGGAGGTGTCGAGCGCGATCCGGGCGCCCGCGGCGTGGGCACGGGCCACCAGGTCGGCGTACCAGGACGGGGCGAGGCCGCGCGGGAGGCTGCCGCAGCAGGTGATCCAGGTGGTGTCGGCCGCCTGGTACTGCGCGCGGACCGTCTCCAGGAGGAGTTCGGCCTCGGCGGGGGACAGCTCCGGACCGGGCGCGTTGATCTTGGTGAGGGTGCCGTCGGGTTCGGCGACCGCGATGTTGGAGCGGGTGGCTCCGGCGATCGGGACCGGTGCGGCGTCGATGCCCTGGGCGTGCAGCAGGTCGGCGACGAGCGCGCCCGGGGCACCACCGAGGGGCAGGACGGCGATCGTGCGCTGCCCGGCCGCGGCGACCGCGCGCGAGACGTTCACGCCCTTGCCGCCCGGGTCCACCTGTTCGCCGGTGGCCCGGATGACCTCGCCGCGGTCCAGGGACGGGACCTCGTACGTGCGGTCGAGGGAGGGGTTCGGGGTGACGGTGAGAATCATGCGCGCACTACTTCCGTGCCGCCGCGCTCGATCGCGGTGGCGTCCTCGGGGCTCAGCCCGCTGTCGGTGATCAGCAGGTCCACATCACCGATGTTGCCGAAACGGGCGAAGTGCTCCTGGCCGTGCTTGGAGGAGTCGGCGAGCAGCACCACCCGGCGCGCGGCGCGGATCGCCGCACGCTTGACGGCGGCCTCGGCGAGGTCGGGCGTGGTCAGTCCGTGGTCGGCGGAGAAGCCGTTGGCCGCGATGAACACGACGTCGGCGCGGATCTCTCCGTAGGCCCGCAGCGCCCAGGCGTCCACCGCGGCGCGCGTACGGTGCCGGACGCGCCCGCCGACCAGATGGAGCTGGATGCCGGGGTGGTCCGCGAGGCGCGCCGCAGTGGGCAGGCTGTGCGTGACGACGGTGAGCTGCGCGTCCAGCGGGATCGCCCCCGCCAGCCGGGCGACCGTCGAACCGGCGTCGAGGATCGTCGTGCCCCCACTCGGCAGCTCGGCGAGGGCCGCCTTGGCAATCCGGTCCTTCTCGTCGGCCGCGGTGGACTCCCGTTCGGCGAGGTCCGGCTCGAAGTCGAGGCGCCCGGCGGGGATGGCACCGCCGTGCACCCGGCGCAGGAGGCCCGCGCGGTCGAGGGCCTTCAGGTCGCGGCGGATCGTCTCGGCCGTGACCTGGAACTCCTCGGCCAGCGAGACGACATCGACCCGGCCGCCGTCACGGGCGAGCCGGAGGATCTCCTGCTGTCGCTCCGGCGCGTACATGTCTGTTCACCTCCGACCATGCCCGAACGTGTGGTTTCAGGTCGGAGGCTACGTCCGAATTTCCGGAAAGTAAACAGGTTGCGGCTACAGAACGGACACGAACGGGCGCGGTGTGCTGCGCCGGCGTGGCGGTTCGGCTACCGCGCTGCCCCGACGGGTTGTGCGCCGTCTGCGGGTTGTGTGTGGTTGCTCGCGCCGTTCCGCGCGCCACTGTCGGAGCGCCCCGCGGCATCGCCCTCGACATGCTGCGCCGGCCGCTTGGGCAGCGCGGACATCAGCAGGAAGATCACCAGCATCACCGCCGCCACCCAACCGAGCGCGTGTTGGAAGGCGTGCACGAAGGCCGGGCCCACCTGTGCGGGGGGCAACCGGTCGCCGATCTCGCCGAAGAAGACCACCGACACGAGCCCGAGGCCGAGCGCGTTGCCCATCTGCTGCACCGTGTTGATCAGGCCGGACGCCGATCCGGAGTGCTCGCGGGGCACCTCGGACAGGATCGCGTCCGTCAGCGGGGCGACGATCAGGCCCATGCCCACGCCCATGACCACCAGCGGCAGCGCCATCTGCCAGGAGGCGATCGACTGGCCGTACCGGTGGGCCTCCGCCATGTAGAGGAGCACGCCCGCCGTCATCACCAGCGCGCCCGCCTGCAGCACCTTGCGGCCGAAGCGCGGGACCAGCTTCTGCACCGACATCCCGGCCGCGGTGGAGACCGCGATCGAGAACGGTACGCCCGTCAGTCCGGCCCGCAACGCGCTCCAGCCGAGGCCGACCTGCATGTACAGCGTCCAGACCAGGAAGAAGATGCCGAGCCCGACACCGAACACCGTCTGCACCGCGATGCCCGCCGAGAAGCTCTTCACCCGGAACAGGGACAGTTCGACCAGCGGGGAACCGTCACGCGCGGTCTTGCGCTTCTCGTACGCCACCAGCGCCCCGAAGACGACGAGCGCGCCCGCCATCGACGCGTACCCCCAAAGCGGCCAGCCCAGCTCCCGGCCACGAGTGAGCGGGTAGAGCAGCATCAGCAGGCCCAGCGTGACCAGGGCGACGCCGACGAGGTCGAGGCGCAGGGCCCTCGGCGCCTTGGACTCGGTGATGAAGCGCCGGCCCAGGAGGTACGCGGCGACGCCGACCGGCAGGTTGATCAGGAAGATGGGCCGCCACTGAAGCCCGAACAGGTTCCACTCGGTGAGCAGCGCGCCGAGGAGCGGCCCGGAGACGGCACCCAGCCCGACGATCGCGCCGAACAGGCCGAAGACCTTGCCCCGCTCGTGTGCCGGGAAGGTGGCGTGCACGATCGACAGCACCTGCGGCACCATCATCGCGGCCATCGCGCCCTGCAGGATCCGGGAGGCGACGAGCATCTCCGGGTTCGCGGCGAAGCCGCACAGCGCCGAGGCGAGCGTGAAGCCGCCGATGCCGATCAGGAAGAGGCGTTTGCGGCCGTGGATGTCGCCGAGCCGACCGCCGGTGATGAGTCCCGCGGCGAAGGCGAGGGCGTAACCGGCGGTGATCCACTGGATCTGGCTGAACGAGGCGCCCGCGTCCCGCTGGATCGACGGGATGGCGATGTTGACGATCGTGACGTCGACGAGGTCCATGAAGGCCGCGGTCATCACGATCGCGAGCGCGAACCAGCGTCGGCGGTCGCCCGCGGCGGCCGTGCGGCCGCCGAGTGTCTCGGTGGAGGTCATGCCCCGAAACTAAGAGCCCATTAGGTCAGATCACGTCCTACTTCTCCGGCATCCTCGACACATGACAACCGACACTCCGGCCCGGCTCCTCCAGTTGCTGTCCCTCCTGCAGACACCGCGCGAGTGGCCCGGCGGCGAGCTCGCCGAGCGGCTCGGGGTGTCCCGGCGCACCGTGCGGCGGGACATCGACCGGCTGCGCGAGCTGGGCTACCCCGTGGAGGCCAGCAAGGGTGCCGACGGCGGTTACCGACTGGTCGCCGGGAAGGCGATGCCACCGCTGGTTCTGGACGACGAAGAGGCCGTGGCCATCGCGGTCGGGCTGCGGGCGGGCGCCGGGCACGCCGTCGAGGGCGTGGAGGAGGCCTCGGTACGGGCCCTGGCCAAGCTGGAGCAGGTGCTGCCGAGTCGGCTGCGCCACCGCGTCACCACGCTCCAGGCCGCCACCACCGCCCTGGCCAGCGGCGACGGGGCGAGCATCGCGCCGGAGACGCTGACCGTGATGGCCTCGGCGATCGCGGGCCGGGAGCGGCTGCGGTTCGCGTACCGCTCCGGGGACGGCACACCGTCGCGGCGCCTGGCGGAGCCGTACCGGCTGGTGTCGACGGGGCGCCGCTGGTACCTCGTCGCCTACGACCTCGAGCGCGAGGACTGGCGTACGTTCCGGGTCGACCGGGTCACCGAGCCGTTCGCGACGGGTGCCCGGTTCGCGCCGCGGGAGCTGCCGAACGGGAGCGCGGCCGAGTATCTGCGGCAGTCGGTGTACCGGCGGCAGGAGACCTACGAGTTCGAGGCGACCTTCGCCGCCCCCGCCGACTTCGTCGCGGCACGCGTACCCCGGTGGGTCGGCGCCCCCGAGCCGCTCGACGAGCACAGTTGCCGACTGCGGGGTGTGGCGAGCGACTCGGTGGAGTGGCTGGCAGTACGGCTCGCGCTGGTGGACTGCGAGTTCACGGTGCACCGTCCGGCCGACCTCGTCGCTTCGGTACGGGACCTGGGAGCGCGGCTGAGCCGGGCGGCGGGGTGAGGCCGCGGCTGAGCCGGGCGACCGGGTGAGGCCGCGGCTGGGCCGCTCTCTCACGGGGAGTCCGGCTCGGCCGCTGTCCACGGGAAGTCCCGCAGGGCGTCCAGGTTGCGTACGGCGAGTGCGGCGGGCCCGCCCGGGCCGCCGGCCGGTGCGTCGCCCGCGGCCCAGCTCTCCACCGCCACGCGGACGGCCGCACCGGCGACGGCGGCGGCGAACCGGAGGGACGGGGTGACCTGACCCGGCGTCCCGCCACCCGCCCGTGCCACGAGCACCTCCGCCAACTCCCGCTCGGCCGCCTGGCAGATCTCCGCCCACACCTTGGTGAGCGCGGGGTGGGACTCGGTGAGGCGCAGCAGGGTGCGGACCCACTCCAGCGACGTGGCGGACACACCGGTGCCGGGGATGAGGGTGTGCCGCACCGCGTGACGCAGGGCCTCGGCGACGGTGAGGCCGGCGGGGGTGTCTCGGACGGCGTCGGTCCACCGGTGGGCGCCCGCGGTGAAGAGCGGCGCGAGCGCTTCCTCCTTGGTCGCGAAGTAGCGGTAGAAGGTGCGCGGGGCGATCCCGGCCGCGCGGGCGATGTCCTCGGCGCGGGTGGCACGCAGGCCGTTCGCCATGAACAGTCCCGCGGCGGCCCGGGCGATCTCCATACGGGTCGCCGCCTTGCGCCGCTCGGTCAGGGACGCGCCATGTGCGGTACTGCTCACGTACGGCAGGTTATGCCGCTGTGACACAATCTGCCATCCGGGCCGCCCCGGGGTTCAGGTCCGGGGCGGCCCGCCGACGTGCCCCTGCCGTGGCCGGACATACGAAAGAGCCGGGCCCCGGCGCCAGGGGGGAGCGGCGCCGGGGCCCGGCCCGGGGAGAGTCCCGGCGCCGGGGGGAGTGCGTCGGGACTCGGCTCTGTGGCTGTACGGACCGTGCGGGTCGCGGGACCCGGAGGTCTTGTGCTGGGGCCCGGAGGTCTTGTGCCCCGGACCCGCGTGTTCGATGCGGGGCGACTGCACCGTCGTTACGCCGCCGCGTCGAAGCCGGTCTGGCGGGCCAGCTTCTTCAGCTCCAGCAGGGCGTGCTTCTCGATCTGGCGGATGCGCTCACGCGTCAGGCCGTGCTCCTTGCCGACCTCCGTCAGCGTGCGCTCCCGGCCGTCCTCGATGCCGTACCGCATCTTGATGATCGAGGCGGTGCGGTCGTCGAGCCGGCCGATCAGGTCGTCCAGCTCCTCGCTGCGCAGCAGCGTGAGCACCGACTGCTCCGGCGACACCGCGGAGGTGTCCTCGAGCAGGTCGCCGAACTGGGTCTCGCCCTCGTCGTCCACCGACATGTTCAGGGAGACGGGGTCACGCGCCCAGTCGAGGACGTCGCTGATGCGCTCCGCCGAGGAGTCCAGCTCGGCCGCGATCTCGGCGGGCTCGGGGTCCCGGCCGTTCTCACGGTTGAACTCGCGCTGGACGCGGCGGATGCGGCCCAGCTCCTCGACCAGGTGGACGGGCAGCCGGATGGTCCGCGACTGGTCGGCTATCGATCGCGTGATCGCCTGGCGGATCCACCAGGTGGCGTAGGTGGAGAACTTGAAGCCCTTGCGGTAGTCGAACTTCTCGACGGCGCGCACCAGGCCCGCGTTCCCCTCCTGGATCAGGTCGAGCAGCGGCAGGCCGCTGCGCGGATAGCGGCGCGCGACGGCGACGACCAGTCGGAGGTTGGAGCGGATGAAGACGTCCTTGGCCCGCTCCCCCTCGGCGACCAGGGCCTCGAGCTCCTCACGGGTGGCATCCGCCTTGGCCTCCTCCTCCCCGTCGAGGATCTGCCGTGCGAACACGCCCGCCTCTATGATCTGTGAGAGCTCGACCTCCTTGGCGGCGTCGAGCAGGGGCGTACGCGCGATCTCGTCGAGGTACATGCCGACCAGGTCGCGGTCGGCGATGTCTCCGCTCTGGGCGCGAACACTGCTTGCCGCGGCGTCGATGGTTTCGCCCTCGGCGGCCTGGCGACGGGCGACGGCACGGGTTGCCATGCGTGCTCCCTTGCGATGGTGGGCTAGCGGATGGTCTGGTAACGATTCGGCCACCCTTCCGGGTGCCCGGCATCCGAAGGAAACAACGACTGGAATCCGGACAGAATTCCCAACCCGCCCCTCATTTTTTCTGATCATGCAGTACCCTGTCCCGCCACACTGGGAGGCGGGGCAATGGCAGAGCGTAGCCACGTACAGGTCAGGCCGGGAGCCGAGAGCGACCTCGAAGCTCTCACGGACATCTACAACCACTACGTGCGTGAGACGCCGATCACATTCGACACCACGGCCTTCACGGCGGAGGAGCGCCGCCCCTGGCTGCTCTCCCACCCCGAAGACGGGCCGCACCGGCTGATGGTTGCCGCGGACGCCGAGTCACAGCAGATCCTGGGGTACGCCACATCCAGCGCCTTCCGCCCGAAGCCGGCGTACTCGACCTCGGTGGAGGTCACGATCTACCTCGCCCCGCACGCGACCGGCCGTGGTGTCGGCGGGCACTTCTACAGGGCCCTCTTCGAAGCCCTGGAGGCGAGGACCTGCACCGCGCGTACGCGGGCATCGCCCAGCCCAACGAAGCGTCCGTGCGCCTGCACGAACGCTTCGGTTTCCGCCATGTCGGCACCTACCGGGAGGTGGCCCGCAAGTTCGGGCGGTACTGGGACGTGGCCTGGTACGAGAAGGACCTCCAGCAGGGCCTCCGGCAGGGCGTCTAGCGTCCCGCCGCCGTCATCCGAACTGCACCGACCGCTTCGCCATTCCCATCCAGAAGCCGTCGATCACGGACTTCTGGGCGTCGAGCTCACCGCCGGCCTCCGCCGCGCCCATCGTCACGAACAGCGGGGCGAAGTGCTCGGTGCGCGGGTGCGCGTAGCGGCCGGCCGGGGCCTTGTTCAGGAAGTCCAGCAGGGCGTCCCAGTCGCGCGTCTCCAGGGCGCGGCGCCCCCAGTCGTCGAACTCCGAGGACCAGGTGGGCACTCCCCCGCCCGCGTGCCGCAGGGCGGCCAGGTTGTGGGTGAAGAAGCCGGAGCCGACGATCAGGACGCCCTGGTCGCGCAGCGGGGCCAGCTTGCGGCCGATCTCCATCAGCCTCACCGGGTCCAGGGTCGGCATGGAGACCTGCAGGACCGGGATGTCGGCCTCGGGGAACATCTCGACGAGCGGGACGTACGCGCCGTGGTCCAGGCCGCGGTCCGGTATGTCCTGGACGGGGGTGCCGGGGGCTCGCAGCAGCTTGCGGACGGCGTCGGCGAGCTGCGGGGCGCCCGGGGCCTCGTACCGCACCCGGTAGTAGTGCTCGGGGAAGCCCCAGAAGTCGTAGACCAGCGGAACGGTGCGCGTCGCGCCGAGGGCGAGCGGGGCCTCCTCCCAGTGGGCGGAGACCATCAGGATCGCCTTGGGGCGCGGCAGGTCGGCGGACCAGGCGGCGAGCTGGCCGGGCCAGATCGGGTCGTCGGCCAGCGGGGGCGCACCGTGGCTCAGGTAGAGGGCGGGCATGCGCTGGGGCGCGGTGCGCTCCTCGACTGCGGCGGACATGGCGGCGGCTCCCTTCGTGCGGCAACGGTGCGGCGTGCCCCTGAAGACGCGACTGCTTGAAAGCTCAAGCTCTCTCGCCGATGAGGTTACGCCGCACTTGTTTAAATTTCAAGAAGGTGCCTCGTACAGTGGAGTCATGAAGACGGCACCCGCTGAGGACACCCGCTGGCTCACCGACGAGGAACAGCGCATCTGGCGTGCGTACATGCACGCCGTCACCCTTCTCGAGGACCACCTCGACCGCCAGTTGCAGCGCGACGCGGGCATGCCGCACGTCTACTACGGACTGCTCGTCCAGCTCGCCGAGGCGCCGCGGCGGCGGCTGCGGATGACCGAGCTGGCCATGCGGGCGAAGATCACGCGCTCCCGGCTCTCGCACGCCGTCGCGCGCCTGGAGAAGAGCGGCTGGGTGCGGCGCGAGGAGTGTCCCTCCGACAAGCGCGGGCAGCTCGCGGTCCTCACGGACGAGGGGTACGAGGTGCTGGAGCGCACCGCGCCCGGTCATGTGGCGGCCGTGCGCCAGGCCCTGTTCGACCGGCTCACCCCCGAGCAGCAGAAGTCCCTCGGCGAGATCATGTCGATCATCGCCGAGGGACTGCAGCCCAAGGACGCGAGCGCGGACCTGCCCTGGCTCCGCTGAGCCGCCGGGCGGACGCGCGCAGACGGTCCGCCTCAGCCCGCACCGGACACGGGACCGCCCCGCCCGCACCGGACACGGGTCCGCCCCGGCCCCACCGGATCGGCGGAGCCGGGGCGGACCCCCTTCAGGCGTACGGACGAGACGTCCCCTTCCTCGTCCCTACCGACGGGCTCGGTGCTCTACGGGTACCCCTGCCCACGTGCCTCAGTGGGCGACGACCGGGACCTGCAGCTCCTCCTCGGTGGCCTCGCCGGAGCCGGACGCCACCGGGGCGGAGCCGGGGCGGCCGGCGTTGACGAAGGTCACCACGACCGCGGCGGCCAGCACCAGCATGCCGACGGCGAACCAGATCGCGTTGGTGTAGCCGTGCACCGCGCCCTGCATCTGGACCAGCTGCGCCTGCGACTTGGAGGTCGCGGAGGCGATGTGGTCCCTGATGTACGACGTCGTCGCGGAGGCGGCGATCGTGTTCAGCAGGGCCGTACCGATGGCGCCGCCCACCTGCTGCGAGGTGTTGACCATCGCGGACGCGACACCGGCGTCCCGGGGCTCGACGCCCAGGGTGGCCAGGGACATGGCCGGCATGAACGCCGTACCCATGCCGAGACCGAGCAGCAGCATCGCCGGCAGCACGGTCGAGGCATACGACGAGCCGATCTCCAGCCGCGTCAGCAGCAGCATGCCCGATGCGGCGACCAGGAAGCCGGGGCCCATCAGCGCCCGCGCCGGGACGCGGGTCATCAGCCGGGTGCCGATCTGCGTCGAGCCGACCATCATGCCCGCGATCATCGGCAGGAAGGCGAAGCCGGTCCTGATCGGCGAGTAGCCCTTGATGACCTGCAGGTAGTAGGTCAGGAAGAGGAACGTGCCGAACATCGCGATGATCGCGATGCCGAGCGAGAGGTAGATGCCGCCGCGGTTGCGGTCGGTGACCACGCGCAAGGGCAACAGCGGGGCCTTGACCTTGGCCTCGGTGGCGACGAAGGCCAGCAGGAGGACGGCCGACGCGACGAACAGGGAGACGGTCGTGGTGTCACCCCAGCCGTCGGACTCGGCGCGGGTGAAGCCGTAGACGAGGGAGACCAGGCCGGCGGTGGACAGCAGGACACCGGGGATGTCGAGCGGATTGCGGTTGCGGCCGCCCTCCGGCTCACGGATGACGAAGTACGCGCCGAGCGCGGCGATCACGGCGAAGGGGATGTTCACGAAGAACGTCCAGCGCCAGTCCAGGTACTCGGTGAGCACGCCGCCGAGGATGAAGCCGACGGCGCCGCCGCCACCGGCGATCGCGCCGTAGATGCCGAAGGCCTTGGCGCGCTCCTTGGCGTCGGTGAACATCACCGCGAGCAGGGACAGCGCGGCGGGAGCGAGCAGCGCGCCGAAGACGCCCTGCAGGGCACGGGCGCCGAACATCATGGCGCCGGTGGTCGCCGCACCGCCCAGCGCGGAGGCCGCGGCGAAGCCGGTGAGTCCGACGACGAAGGCGCGCTTGCGGCCCCACAGGTCGGCGATCCGGCCGCCGAAGAGAAGGAGACCGCCGAAGGCGAGGGCGTAGGCGGTGACGACCCACTGCCGGTTGCCGTCGGATATCCCGAGGTCCTGCTGGGCGGACGGGAGGGCGATGTTCACGATGGTGGCGTCGAGGACGACCATCAGTTGGGCGAGCGCGATGAAGACGAGCGCCCTCCAGCGGTTGGCGTCAGGGACGCCGGGGGCCGTTGAGGCTGCTTGAGACATGGGGGTACCCACTCCGGGACGTCGTAGAGGAAAACGGTGACGGTACGTGACGGCTCGTCCTCGTTGACGGCCGGAAGCTCTGCTGTGAGGGATGACTTGGGTGGAACGCGGAACTAATCGCTGCGGATCGCTACTGGTCGCTCAGGACTGGCGCAGTTCCTCCACGGTCACGGCCGTGCCCGGCAGCGTGGAGCGGGCCGGAGCCCGCAGACCGTCCAGGAACAGCTGAAGATGGCGGTGTACGAAACGGTCGGCACTGAAGCACGCGGTACCGGCCGGGGGCCGGCTGAGCTGGGCCACGACGACCATCAGGTCACCGACACCCACGTCGGGACGGAGCGTGCCGGCCGCCTTGGCGCGGTCCATGAGCGCCTGAACGAGCCGCTCGATGCGCTCGCGGGCCGCTTCCAGGTCCGGGTGGTGCTTGTCGAACGTGCCGGAGAGCATCGGGCACAGCGCGCTGATCCGCTCGTCGGCGGCGGCGTGCGCGAAGCGCTCCAGCGCCTCGAAGGGGTCGGTTTCCTCGGCCAGCGCCTGTTCGGCGACCTCGGAGGTACGGTCCATGACCGAGCAGACGACCTCGCGGACGAGGGCGTCGCGGTCGGGGAAATTGCGGTACACCGTGGCGTTGCCGACGCCGGCCCGGCGGGCGATCTCGTCGAACGGCACGTCGGGGCCGAACTCGACGAACATCTCCCGGGCGGCGGTGACGATCCGCTCCCGGTTGCGCAGGGCATCGGCCCGGGGCCGGGACGCCCGACGCTGCACGGGGGTGGCGGTCTGCACGGCGTACTCCTGGGGAGGGGCTGAGTGATCGCGATCCGGGGATTCAGTCCCCGTTTCGCTCGGACACTGGGCTAAACGGGGAATCGGTCCCCGGTTATTTCGCCAACACGAGGAATTTCATGTGATCTGAGTCACAGCACATCGATGTTGGGTGGCCCCACACCTCCCCGCCCCCACCGTCACCCCTCCCCCGCCCCCGAACCCCTCGATCGGCCTCTCTCAACGCGCGTCCCCGCACCCCCCGGCACAGGGTGATCGCAAGGGTGCAGCCGGTGAGGCGCGGCTGCCGTGGAGCGAAGGGCCACCGCATGCAGCCGTCCCGCCGCCGGATACGCCCGCGCCGCGCCGCCTCGCTCGCCTCGGTCACCGTCCTGACGCTGGCGGTCTCCACCTCCGCCGGTACGGCTCACCTGACGGCGGGCTCCACGACGGCGGGCCCCATAGCCCCGGCCCGCTCCACGACGCTGCGCCCCTGCATGCTCAACGGTCACAACCGCGTGCTGATGCCGGAGAGCATCCCCACCCCCTCCGGCTACGCCCGCTCCATCGGCACCGTCCACGCCCTGAACCTGATGATCGACTTCTCCGACGCGCCCGGCCAGGGCAGCGCGCTCGACCGGCTCGCGGAATTCGTCCCGCAGACCCGCCAGTGGTTCACCACCAGTTCCTACGGCCGCCTCGACTACCGCACCGAGGCCCCGATACGCCACTGGCTGCGCATGCCCAAGCCGTTCAGGGCGTACGGCGTACAGCGCGGCGCCCCCTTCGACCCCGGCTACCGCGAACTGGTGCAGGACATGGTGACCGCCGCCGACCCCGAGGTCGACTTCCGCCACTACGACCTGGTGAACGTACTCGTCACCCCGAACGCCGGCCCCTCCGCCCTGGACACCGTCCTGTCGGTGACCTTCGCCGGCAACGCCGAGGCCCCGGTCGCCGACGGCGTCCCCGTCTCCAACGCCTCCTTCATCTACAGCCGCCAGGACGACGGCTCCGGCTCCTACCCACAGACCGGCTTCCGGGTCCTGCCCCACGAGAACGGCCACATCTTCGGCCTGCCCGACCTCTACACCCAGGAGGGCGGCGCCGCCGTCGGGCACTGGGACATCATGAGCGAGGACTGGGGCGCCGACAACGACATGCTGGCCTGGCACAAGTGGAAGCTCGGCTGGCTCGACGACTCCCAGATCGCCTGTGTGACCGCGCGCGGCTCCGGGCAGTACACCCTGACCCCGCTGGCCCGCGCCGGCGGCCGCAAACTGGTCTTCCTGCCGCTCAGCTCCAGGGCGGGCTACGCCCTGGAACTGCGCACCCGCGAGGGCAACGACGCGGCGGTGTGCCGGCCCGGCATCCTCGTCTACCGCGTCGACGCGGACGTCGACACCGGCAACGGCCCCATCCAGGTGTACGACTCCACACGCGACAGCGGCGGCTGCACCCGCAGCCCGAACGTGCAGGCCGAGCTGTCCGACGCGCCGTTCGTGCCCGGGCAGAACTTCGCGGACCCCAAGGAGGGGATCGTCATCACCGTCGAGGCGAAGGACCCCTCCGGCGACTACCGGGTCCGGGTGACGCGACGCTGACGCACCCGGAGGTGTCCCGTCGAAGGCATACGGGGGGTCGGGGCGCCCTGCGCCGTATGTGAACACGGCGCAGGCGGCCGGCCCCGCATTACCGTGACCCCATGCTCCCGAACGTCCCCCCGGCCTCGGACACCAGCGCCCCCGCCGAAGCTGTCGCCCCCCTCATGCGCGGTCTCAACGTGCTGCGGCGGCTCACCGACGCCGACGGCAGCTGCAGCCTCAGCGCCCTGGAGCGGGCCAGCGGGCTCGCCCGGTCCACGGTCGACCGGATCGCGGCGACCCTCGCCCGTATGGAGTACGTCCGGCTGGACGGCCGGGACGTCGTGCTCGCGCCGCGGCTGATGGAGCTGGGCAACGCCTACCTCGCGGCGCTGCGGCTGCCGAAGCTGCTGGACGCGCACGCGGACGCGCTCGCCGACGAGCTGGACGAGTCGGTGTCGCTCGCGGTCCCCGACCGGGACGGCATCCGCTTCATCCACCAGGCGACCCGGCGCCGCGCGATGTCGCTGAGCTTCCGCATCGGCGATCTGCTGCCCGCGGAACGCACCGCTCCGGGTCCGCTCTTCGCGACCGAGTGGGACGAGGAGGACTGGGCACGGTGGCACGCGCGGCGGGCGGCGGACCCCGAGGACCGCCGCTTCCCGGCGGTGCCGGCGCGCAGCCGCCCGCTCGACGGCTCCGACCACTCGGTGGGCGACGACTTCGAGGAGCGGACCGGGCGGGCGCGGGCACAGGGATGGGCGCTGGACGACCAGTTGATCGAGCCGGGTCTGGTGGCGCTGTCCCTGCCCGTGCGGGAGGAGGACGGCAGGATCGCCTGTGTGGTGAGCGTGGTGAGCCACACCAGCCGGCACACGGCGGACGATCTGCGCCGGGCGCTGCTGCCGCGGCTGCGCACGGCGGTCGGGGCGATGGAGCGGGAGCTGCGCGAGGCGCCGCCCGCCGTGCCCACGGCGCCGTCCGGGCTCGCGGCCTGGACGAGGGCCTCGAAGCAGGAGCTGGGGCGGGAGTTCGTGGAGTCGCTGGCCCGCGGGCTGACGGTGATCACGTCGTTCGGCGAGGGCCGCTCCGAGCTCACGCTGACGGAGGTGGCCGAGGCGACGGGGCTGGCACGGGCCACGGCACGGCGGGCGCTCATCACATTGGAGCACCTGGGCTACGTCACCGTGCGCGGCCGCTTCTTCCGGCTCACCCCGCGCGTACTGGGCCTCGGCTTCCCACCGTTGTCGCGGACGACCCTGTCGGACATCGCGACCCCGCATCTGACCGCCCTGTCCGACCGGGTGCACGAGTCGACGTCGTTGGCGGTGCTGACGGGTGACGACGTCCAGTACACGGCCCGGGTGGCCCCGAGCCGCATCATGAGCGTCAACATCACGGTCGGCGCCCGGCTGCCGGCCTACGCGACCTCGCTGGGCCGGGTGATGCTGGCGGATCTGCCGGAGCCGCCGCTGCCCGAGCCGGCCCCGCTGACGCGGCTGACGGTCACGGACCCGGCCGAGCTGAGGGACGTGCTGGAGCGCGTACGGCGCGACGGATACGCCCTGGTCGACGGGGAGCTGGAGGAGGGGCTGCGGTCGATCGCGGTCCCGGTGCGGGAGCGCGGGGGCCGGGTGGTGGCGGCGGTCAACGTGGCCATGCACAGCAGCCGCCGTACGCCCGGGGAGTGCGTGACGGACATCCTGCCGCAGCTGCACGCGACGGCGGCGCGGATCGAGGCGGACCTGCGGGTGGCGGGGCGGTTCCGGAGGGTGCCGAACAGCTGACGGGGCGACGGTCTGCGACCCTGCGTCCTCGCGTCCTCGCGCGCGTCCTCGCGACCAGGGGGACGGGGGCACCGATCAGACGACCTCCACCTGTCTCCCCGTGGCCACCACCCTGCGCTGCGTCGGCGCCGTGGCGATGCGCGGCAGGAGCAGCGACCAGAAGCGGGTGAGCGTGATACGGGACAGCCAGCGCACGTCGTGCCCGCCCAGCTCGGCGAAACCGACGGTCGCACCGACCACCGTGGCCACGAGGTCCCGGGGTGCGACGTCCGAGAGGATCCCCTCCCGCGCGCACCGGGCGACGATGTCCTCCACCCAGGCGTGCCACCGCTCGTGGAGGCTCACACCGCGACCGGCGTCCTCCGCGACACCGTCGAGGCAGAACCCTGCGCGCAGCACGAGGTCCTGACGCAGGCTCAGCAGCAGTGCGTGGCTCGTGTCGACCAGCGCCTGCAGCGAACCGCCGAGCTGGGGCGGCGGTCGCTCGGCGGAGACGATCCGGTCGAACCGCTCGGCCGCCGCGCCCCGCACCGCCGCGGCGAGGTCGGCCTTGCTGGGGAAGTGGAAGTGCAGCGCTCCGTTGCTGACCCCGGCCCTGGCGCTGATCGCCGACAGCGAGACCACCTCGTAGCCGTCCCGGCTGAGCAGTTCGGCGGCGGACTCGATCAGGGCGTTGCGCGTGCGGACAGCACGTTCCTGCTTGGCCATCAGACGCTCCGTTGCTGCGCGGGTACGCTCAGGATAACAAACCGTCCGTGCGGTTTCTGAGCTCGCTCGGCTTGGCCGACCGGGCGGCTTGGCCGTCTCGGCGGCTCGACCGGCTCGGTCAGTCAGGGCGGAGCACGACGGGCAGTGCCCCGTATCCATGGACGATGAAGGACCGCACCGGTTCGATCCCGTCGAGCGGCATCGCCGCCTCCAGGTCCGGGAAGCGGGTGAAGAGCGCCGCCAGGGCGGACGTCGCCTCCAACCGGGCCAGGGGTGCTCCCAGGCAGCGGTGGACACCGTGTCCGAAGGCCAGGTCATCCCTCCGGCCGGGCCGCATCACGTCGAAGACGCCCACGTCGTCCCCGTACGCCTCGGGGTCCGAGGCCGCACCCGCGAAGGAGACCAGGATCGGATCGCCCTTCCTGATGAGCACCCCGTCGAGCTCGATGTCCTCGACGGCGAACCGCATCGGCGAGTACGCGGCGGGCGCGTGCGTGCGCAGCGTCTCGGCCACCACGTCGGCCCAGTCCGCGCGGCCCTGAAGGACGTGCGCCCGCTGCTCCGGGTGGGCGCACAGCGCGCCGACGGCGTTGGTGATGAGCGTGCAGGTCGTCTCCTGGCCCGCGGCGATCATCAGGTAGAGCGTGCCGAGGAGTTCCTGTTCGGTCAGCCGGCCGTCGTCGCTGTCATGGACCTCGATCAGCGCGGTCGTCAGATCGTCGCCGGGCCTGGCTCGTTTCCCCGCGACCAGCTCGCCGAGCATCCCGAAGACCCGCACCTGCGCCGCGGCCATCTCGGCCCCGGGCACGGCCGTACCGAACACCAACTCCAGGTCGGCGCAGAGCGGTTCGCGCGCATCCTCGGCGACGCCGAACAGCTCGCAGATCACGCGCATCGGCAGCACCTTGGCGAACCGGTCCCGCAGGTCGACCACTTCGCCCTCCGGCAGCGCCTCCAGCTCGTCGAGCAGTTCTCCGGTGAGCTGCTCGACGCGGGGCCGCAGCGCCTCGGTACGGCGGACGGTGAAGGCGGCGGCGACCAGCCGGCGCAGCCGGGCGTGGCTGTCACCGTAGGCGAAGAGCATGTTCTCGTTCGCCACCCACGGGTACAGCGGCCAGTCCTCGCCTATGCGGCCGGCGACGAAGTCGGGCCAGTGCCGGCGGGCGTCCTTCGAGACCCGGGGATCCGTCAGAAGGCGCTTGACGTACTTCTGCCGTACGACGGCCCAGGCGCGCACCCCGCCCGGCAGCTCCACCTCGACGGCGGGTCCCTGCGACCGTAACCGCGCGGTCTCGCCCGCCAGGTCACGTCCGGTCACATCAAGCGCGTACGGGCACGCGGTCATGTCCATGGGGGTGCACTCCGTTCGATCGGTCGGTCGGTCGGCCCTTCGGCTTTCGACGCGGTGCGCCGGCGGAGGCATCACCCGCGTTTTTCTTCCTCGCGTTCTTGTCCGAGTTCTTCCGTGCGGCGCCTCATCGCGGCTTCGAACACCTTCGGCCCCCGCTCCGGAGAGAAGTCCAGGCGGACCAGGATCCCCGGCACGGCCACGGACGGCATCAGGAACCGGTAGAGATCGGCCACGCGCTCGGCCAGGTCCACCCGCGCGGTCATGATGCGCGACAGGACCTGGACCCCGGTGAACGCGCCGACGAACAGCTTGGCGAGCGCGGCGACATCGACGTGCGGGAGGAGTTCGCCCCTCTGCTTGGCCTCCTCGAAGAGGGCCTGCGTGTGCTCGGTCCACTCCTGCATCGGCACCCGGCGGTTGAGGTGGTCCTTGGGCGACCCCTGGTCCACGGTCAGGCGCACGCTTCCCTGGACGATCGGATCGCCGGTGTCGCTGCGGAGCAGGTACGACAGCAGCAGCGCCTCGTCCAGCGACTCCTGCAGCTTCAGCTCCTGCTCGGGCACGCGCGGCAGCGAGGAGACCTGCTCGGCCAGCACCGCCTGGGCCAGCTCTTCCTTGGAGGTGAAGTGGAAGTACAGGGCGCCCTTGGTGACCCCCGACCTGTTCAGTACGTCGGAGATCGTCGCCGCCTCGTACCCGACCTCGTCGAACACCTGCGCCGCGGCGACCAGGATCGCCCGCCGCGTGCGAATGGCCCGCTCCTGCCGCGCCACAAACAGTCCCCTCTCCCGTCGCACCGGACAATAAAACCAGCCAAACGGTTTGACAACCGTGATACACCGCCTCGATAAACGGACAATCGCGAGCGAAAGGGGCGTGGGTGGTGCCGGAGAGGGCCCCAAGAGACCCGTGGGGGACTTGAAAAGAAAACCGGTCGGTACGTATCTTCGGTCCTGCTTCGCGCCTGACTCGAGACCCAGACGAGACCCAGACCCACAGCAGGGGAAAGCTCCATGACTGTCATGACGTCCGAGACGTTAGGGACGGAAGCAACGTCAGGAACGGAAGCCGGGGAGCAGGCACACCCGGTGGCCGACGATCTGGCGCGCCTTCTCTTCGAGGGCGCTCGTCGTGATCGTACCCACGGCGTCTGGCGTGCGGCGATCTCCGGCCGGGCGTTCGCGTACCGGCCCGGTCTGTCCGCCGCCGAGCGGACCGCCCTTTCCTACGACCGTCTGCGTCTGATCAACGACACCCTCGACGATCCACTGCGGTTCGCGGCCGACCCGCACCGGCTGGCCGCGCTGCACGAGTGGATCGGACCGGTGGACGGTGGGCTGACCACCCTCGCGAGCATCCACTACAACCTCTTCCTCGGCAGCCTCGTCGACCACGACCACGGGGACCGCGACCTGTCCGCCTTCAGCTCGCTCCGCAACACAGGAACGTTTCTGTGTACCGAGCTGGAGCACGGCAACGACGTGGCCGCGATGGAGACCGTCGCCGTCTTCGACCGCACGAGCGGCGGCTTCCATCTGCACACGCCGACGCCCGGCGCACAGAAGTTCATGCCCAACACGACCCTGACGGGCGGCCCCAAGACGGCGGTCGTCGCCGCCCGGCTCGTCGTGGACGACGAGGACCGGGGCGTGTTCCTCTTCCTCACCCCGCTCAGCGACGAGACCGGGCACCTTCCGGGGGTGACGGTCCGCCGACTGCCGGAGCGCACCGGCACCCCGGTCGACCACGCCCTCACAGCCTTCGACCACGTGTGGCTGCCGCGCGAGGCGCTCCTGGAGGCCGACCACGGCCGCCTCGCCCCGGACGGCACGCTGACCAGCAACCTCGGCAACAAGCGCAAGCGGTTCCTGCGCTCCATCAACCGCGTCACCATGGGCAAGCTCTGCATGAGCGCCGGCACCCTGGGCATGGCCCGCGCCGCGCTCGCCATCGCGGTCCGCCACGCCCACAGCCGTCTGATCGCCGGCCCCAGGGCCGGCGAGCGGATACCCGTCGCCGCCCACCGCAGCCACCACAGCCGGCTGCTCGACGGCATGGCGACGGCGTACGCGATGACGTTCCTGCACCGCACCGTCGTGGACCGGTTCGCCGCACACACCGAGGAGGACCGCGAGGAGGTCGAGCGGCTCGCGGCGATCGCCAAGGGCTGGATCACCTGGCAGGCACGCACGATCACCATCGAGTGCCGCGAACGGTGCGGGGCGCAGGGTCTGTTTCCCGCCAACGGCATCTCGGAGTTGCCCGGCAACATCGAGGGCGGCATCACCGCCGAGGGCGACAACCTGGTGATCTGGGTGAAGGCCGCCTCCGAGATGGTCTTCGGCCACGATCCGAGGCCCCCGCAGGCACCACCGGCCGACGCAGACCTGACAGACCTCGTCTTCCTACGGGGCCTGCTCGCCCGGGTCGAGGCCATCTGGCAGCAACGGGCTCGCACGGCCCTGCGCGAAGGCCCCTCCGGCGACCCGGTCGGCCGCTGGAACGCCACCTCGGAAGCCGCCCTGGAGATGGTCTCGGCCCACGCCCAACTGCAGGCGGCGAACGCGTTCGCCACGGCGTCGGAACGGCCGACGGACCCGAGGGCCCGGCGGCTGCTGCGCCACCTGTGCAGCCTGTTCCTGCTCCGCCACCTGCGCGCTCACACGGGAGACCTGCTCGCGGAGGGCCACCTGTCACCGGACCACGTACGGTCGCTGCCCAAGGCACGGGACACGCTCATCACCGAACTGGCACCGCAGATGACGACATTGGCCGACGCGTTCTACTTCCCACCGGAGATGCTGTCGCGGATACCGATAGCCGGTGGGAATCCGGCCGGACCGCCGGAGCCGGCCGAGTAGCTCCAGCCGGCCACGCGGGAGCCACCGCCCGAGTCAGGACATAGCCGTAGGCAACCGCTTGGTTACCCCACGTCGATGCCCGAATGCCCGCGGCCCGCCCAGCCTCACCTCGACCGGAACGGCCTCGGGCGGGCGCGGCCCCTCGAGGACACGACTGCGGTAGAACGGGGGCGCCCACGAGCGAACGCATCCGCTAGGCTGTGAGCGGTCGACACGCGTTCTCACGCCTTCGACTCTGCCTTCGTGGGGCTTGCACGGAAGTCCTCCGCCACAGGTCAGAGCAGGGGCGCTCACCACACCCAAAACGCACCGAAGGTGATCTGGGAACGCCCAACGCATTTGTGCAGGCCAGCGCCTGTTGCGTCGTCAGCAGCTTGACATCGGAGCGGCCGACGCCCTCGTCCTCCCTCGAACGGCGTGATCGTCCCCTCTTGCCACAGAGCCTGCAGCCATGAGCCGCGAGGTGCGCCGCATCGCGTAGGCCATACGTGGTGGCCACTTCATGGTGTCTCCGCTTGAGCGTATCCAGTCATCTTTATCGCTTTCAGCCTCCTGCAACTGAGCGGAGGCGCGGCAATTGACACTGAAGGATTCTCGACTCATGAGAAGCCTTCGCAAGAAAATGCCGTCCACCGCACTTGCGGTGATCGACCACCAAGAGCGCGTGCTGCTATGTCGCCCTCAGGGCGAGCCCACCTGGCAGCCGGTAAAAGCGGGCGTGCTCTGCCTCCGACCCAGCGCCCTCTCTGTCATTCACGTGCTGGACCCGCTCTTTTCTCATTGGTTCCTTGCCCCCACCCCAGTGATCGGCAGGTTCAATCCCGTGACAGATCGGGACTGTCGGTCGGGTGCGATGCGCATCTTCGTCGTCCGTCACCGCAGGATGCGTACGATCAGCCTTCGCGCTCGTACCCGTACTTCTCCGGACATCGACTTTGTCTGGCATCCGCTCTCCGATGTCGAGGGCGAGCAATTCGATGTGCATCCACGCGAGCTCGGCCCCTTCCTGCGCGGCTATCTGGAGGGCTGGATTCCCGACGGCTTCATCACCCTCGTCGAGTGACAACGCACACTCACGAGTCGCGATAGGAATCGAGAGCAGAGCCCGCCGCGGATAGTTGCCCTTCCCTCACCGAGGAGCAGGCCAGTGACAAGTTCTCAGCACCGACGACGACCGCCGCATCGCGGTCCGCTGGGATTGGAAATTCAGACGCTTCTGGCAGCCGTCGGCCTACCTGAAGCAGACGACAGCGACCGTTATCGCGCGCACGGTGTTGTAGTGACAGATCTCGGTGAATCGGTCCGCGTGGAGTGGTTCGTTTCTCGCAGCCTGCGCCGCACCGCCGCCGATGAGCAGATGCGGGGCTTGCCCATGGCCCCGGCGGACCGCGCACATGAAGCCGCTCGACGTCACTTGCACGCCGCCCTGTTCGGCATTCTGTCGGAAGTTGGGTACCTGGTAGAGACCCGTCCCGCGGACGCCCTCGGCGCTCTGTCCGTCCACGCCGGCCAGGCTTCCACACCGACGACTCTGGCCGCGGACCTCAAGCGGATGCTGGCCGAGCTACATGACCACTGGGAAGGAACGGAAGGTTCTCCCCCGTCACCCTGAGTTCTATCCACGCCGGCAGCCGACACGAGCGCCTGAAGAGCTATTACTGCAACACAGCCGAGCCCTCCATCCTCTAGGCTGGTGTGTACTTGCACCACCACGGAGGCGTGTGCCGACTCACTCGGCACGGAGGGACGGGACCCATGGGGACGTGGGATCATCTCGGCATGCCCCGGAGCAACAACGACCAGCTGCCTGCGACCTACGTCGCGTCCGGCAATTGGCCGTATGCCCGGCTCGTCGAGGAGGCTCCTGTCAGCGCGCACTATGGGCAGGCGTTCGCGCGAAACCTGGCAGAGGCGATGGAGACCTCCGAGGTCGGGTTGAGGGCACTGGGTGACAAAGCGGGGGTATCACACGCGACCATCAGCCGACTGCTACGAGGCATGGTCCTACCCGACATGGGAACCCTCGCCCGCCTTGAGGTGGCGCTGGGTACCAGCCTGTGGCCAGGCCTGGCGGCGTGGACCAAACGCCAACTCTCCTGACGGAGACAGACCGATGCCGTGAGCTTCGCGTTTCAGCGCCCCACCCACAGATCGTCCTGCCCTGGGACTCCCCTCCCAGCGCCGGGCAGCCGAACGGCTGGCACCGGATCGGACTGCCCAGTGCGGCGCCGGACCGGTAGTGTGCCGCCGTGGAGAGCGGATACCTGGTCATACGCCGCCAAGGCAACAGCAAGGGCGATGACTGCATCGGGACGGTCTGTCAGGTCGAAGACGACAATGCGGTCGTCCAGTGGCCAGGAGGCCTGCGAACCCGGATTCCGTTGCCCGTTCCTTCCGACATCACGGTGGTGCCGGTCGACTCACTGCGGTATCGCTCACTACGCGATGCCTCAGCGCTGCGAAAAGAGTTCGCGGAGTCGCCCGTTTCCGTCCTGATTAAGCTTCTTGGTGAGATGGGTGGGGAAGCGTCTCTCAAGGAGCTGCACAGCCAGGCACGCAACCTAGGGCTGGCGGGCGAGCACAACAGCACCTGGTGGGGCCGTATGCGAAAGCGGCTGCTCGCGCATCCGCGGGTCGCGGAAGCCAAGCCGGGAGCACCCCTCAAGCTTCTCGATGAGTCGGCTGATCCGTTCGTCGAAGAACGAGCGCTGTCGGCGCAGGAGGCGTTGGAGGCTTTGGCGACGCCTGCCACCAAGCGGGTGCAGGGACGCCAGCAGGCTCTGCGCAAAGCGGTCGCATCGGGAGCATCGGAGCTGAGCGCGTACGAGCATGTCGCCGCCCACGCACTCGGGGTGGCTCTACGGTCATGGCCGTTCGACGAGACGGCGTTCACAGCGCAGGGCGTTTCCGAGAAAGTGCTAGCAGCGGTTGTGGAGTTCCTTGCCGAGGTGACGACAGGCCAGCGCCGCGCCAAGAACCCGGTGGCCGACCCGTCATCAAAGCTGAGCAAACCGGGTGCTCCATCACCCCATGCCGTCACGCCCCTCCTGGTGGGTCTAGTGACGATCCCGGTAGAAAGCGCCGCAGCGGATCAGGCAGCAAAGTTGCCACGTGGTCTCGCCGCACAGGAATGCGTCATGGCAGTCATGGCCAGGGTCGACGAGACAGATCATCCTGCTGGCAGTGAGCACCTTCTGCGTCGTGGCGCTGCGCTTCTGAAGTGGGCAGTGGCCGAGAACTCCCTGGTAACTGCCGAGCAGCGTGATGCGTTCGAGGAAGAGCTCTGCTCACGGGCTCTGCGTCTCCTGCTGCGACCGGCAGAGCTGGCGCAGCCTCAGGGCCCTCTGTACGAGTGGGTCGATCTGGTACTCGCTGCGGTACCCGATCACGTAGTCCAGCACGTCATCGCCACGACCGTGAGCGACGACCTGAAGGCGGCGTTGGAGACGCTGCCCGCCCGTCCGAACGGTGGCCGAAAGCGAGCCACACGTCTCATGACCTCTCTCTCGGCCCTGCCGGATGGGGCCGACCCAGCCGTCCAGACTCTGGGGGATTCCGCGCAAACACCCGAAGCCGGTACCGGTGGCGGCCGTGAGACACCTGACCAAGAGCCCGGGCAAGCCATTGAGCCAGAAGACCAGTCATCACCTGCTCCGGCTCCCGCTGCAAGTTCAGTACGGGAAACCGATACGAGCGACGGCGGTGCAGACACCCCTGAATCAGCTGGGCTCGCCCAGTTGTTCCCTCAGGAGGAGCGCGCCCGGTATGAGGCCGCCCTGGACCAGGAACGTGCCGTGGCGTGGGCGCTACGAGGTGAACGGGATGACTTGAGGCAGAAGTTGGCCACCCTACAGAGTCGGTACGACCGAGCCGACGAGGAGATCAGCACGTTGCGTGAGCAGCTTGGCAACGCCTCCGCAGAGCTCGCGGACGTCGCCCGGCGCGCCGAGGCCCTAAACCGAAAGGCGCAACGGCAGGAGGACGAGCTGCGGCAGGGCCGCCAGGCGGGGCGCGCCGCTTCGCAGTCCCAACTGCGACAGGCCCGGATCGACGGGCTCAGGGTGCTCGCGACCGTACTGGCCGAGGTCGCCGACCAGGCGATGCACACGACACCGGACGAGTCCTCCTCCGCTCATGCTCTCTACCGACGGGTCCTAGCGCAGGCATCCGTGGCCGATCTCGCGGACATCGGCACCGTCGACGAGGAGGTGGACTTCGACCCCCTGCGCCACCAGTCACGGACCGGTTCGGCCGCTCGGGTGGTCGTGGAACGACCGGGTTTCGCGTGGCAGGCCGGAACCGCGCAGGAAGTCGTCCTGGTACCGGCGCTGGTTCGGCCGGCAGAACACGAGTGAAGGAACATCGTCTAGGTCGATCAGAGGCTCGCCGTCCTCGGGCGACCCTCCCTTGGAGGAGGACATGAGTGGATGAGGAAAGACCCCTGGTGGGCATCGACTTCGGCACGGCGACCACGCTGGTGACCCAGCGACTTCCCTACAGCTACGCCGAAACCGTGCCGATCGGCATCAGCACAGCCTGGCTCCCCAGTACCGTCGCCGCCTCACCACAGGGCGATCTCGTATTCGGAGAGGCGGCCGAGGCGATTGGCGATCCCGGCGCGGTGCGCTCCGTCAAGCAGTACATCACCGCGGACAGATACGCGCCACTCTCGCTCGGGGCACATCGCGGTACGCAGATGTTCACGCCGGACCGGCTGATCGTGGCCCTGCTGCGGCATGTGGTGCTGCTGGCGAAGGCCAACGAGGCAGAGACCGACGACGCCGCCTTCCGCCTCGCCTGCCCGGCGATCTGGGACGGACCGCGCCGCAAGCGACTGGCTTCCCTCGCCAATGAGGCCGGAATCCCCGTCACGGTCGCCGACATCGTCGACGAACCGATCGCGGCCGGGCTGGCCTGGTCGGAAGGCTGTCACGACCGCGACGGCGAACCCCCCGAGGGCACCGTCCTGGTCTTCGACTACGGCGGGGGCACGCTGGACATCGCCCTCATGTCAGTGGGCGAGGATCTGGACGATTTGGAACCGGAGCTCACGGTGTTCTCGGCCCGGGGCGTCGCGGAAGCCGGCGACGCGTTGGACCTACGGATCGCACAGGACCTGGAACGCGATATGCGAGCCGCCGGCCTCGACGTCGATCGCATGCCCTCCCCGCGAACGGTGCGATCCCTCCTGCTGTCGGCTGCCCGCCGCCTCAAGGTCCTGCTGTCGGACACCCGTTTCGACACACAGAGTGTGCCGCTCGGCGGCGGCCACACCACCATGCTGGAGTACACGCGACAGCGCCTGGAAGAAGCCTTCTCCCCTCAGCTGGACCGCGCCCTTCAACATGTGCGAGCGGCCTTGTGCGAGGCCCGACTGCGCCGCCGGACTACGCCCGACCTTGAATCTCTCGCACGCATGCCCATCGAGGAGCTGGCGAGAGACGTCGAGTACGTGCTTCTGGCGGGTGGGATGTCACAGATACCCCTGGTGCGTGAGGAGTTCCTGCGCCTCTTTCCCCATGCTCGGGTGGAGTACGACCAGTCGCTGGAAACACCGGAGGAATCCGTGGCGACCGGCCTCGTGGTGCGTTCCGACCGCTACCACCGGCTCTCCCTCCCACGGCCGGGATTCGACCTCGTGCTGGAATGGCAGGACCGGGACGGTCGTACATGTCGTGAGTTGCTCTACCCCGCCTTCCAGCCGCTTTTCACGGCGGACCAGGTCTTCCGTCGGGAAGGGAGCCTCGGGCACCGGTACGACGCCCAGGTCCCTGGGCTCACCGGGGATGCCACGGCCGCGCTGCGCGCCGTCTCCGTGGACGGCAAGCCGCTCGACTTCGTGGTGGACGGCCGTCCGATACCTCACCTGCCGGTAAGGCTGCGGCGGTTCACGAACTTCACGTTCCAGCTGAAGGTCTCTGGGGACATCTACGTAAGGGACTGTGCCTACCAGGAGGCGCGCTTCCGTGTGGAGCGCTGGCCGATCCTGCGAGGGGGAGAGCGGAACTCCGTGAGTCTCAGCACCGTACGCAACGGGTTCCCGATACAACGGAGCACGACGTTCACCGACTTCTACTCGCATCCGCATCAGTGACAGAGAACCGGTATCCGTCACCGGACGGACACCGCGCTCCTGGCTCCGCCCTCAACCAGTACGAGGGCCACCGTCTCGGTGGAGAGACTGAAGCGGGAGTCGCGGTCCATCTGGGCGAGGCGGGCGTCGCGCTGAGTCTCCAAGTGTCCCACCCGGGCGGTGTGCAGACGCCTGATCGACGTGCTGTCCACCTCTTGAGCGAGTCGGCGCGCCTGCTCGATCTTGTGGCGGAACGTGTCCTCCACCGTCGCGCGCCGCCCGGCCGCGAGTGTCGAGTTCTCCGCCTGGTAGCTGCGCTTGGCCACGTACTCCCTCTCGGCCGCCAGATCGTGCACGATCTCGAGGATCTCCGGGAGAGACGCCGAGATCCTGTCCGGAAGGGGCTGCGGCGGGTCCGCGAGGTCGCCGCCGGCGAGCGAGGTCAACAGCGCGGTGCCCACCTCCGGCACTTCCTTGAGAGTGGCCGTGTCGACAGCCGTGGTCCACAGCTCCCGGCGCGGACGCGCGCCGTCCACCTGAGCGAGCCTGACCTCCACCAGGTAGCGGGATCCTGGCGGGAGTCCGGGCACCCGTACCCGGCCGTAGCGGCCGAGCGTCTCGGCTTGCTCCATGAACCACCAGTGGGCAGCGCGCACGAGCGGATGCCGCACGCTGAGCAGCGGAGCACCGGTCTCCGTGGAGGTTTGGGCGGTGAAACAGGCACGCAGCGGCTGGTACACGCCTCCGAGCCTCGCCAGCAGGTCACTGCCTCCGGGGGCGGAAAAGGCTCCCGCATACATGGCCTCGGCCATGGTCTGGCGCAGCCGGCGACTGCCGGTAATGTCCACCATGTCGTCGGTACCGGGGACGGGTTCCATCCGTCCGTGACCGGCTTGCCGGAGGAAGGCCCCCACCAGTCCACGGATCTCCCGTGGCCCCAGGTAGCGGCCTCGGCCGGGACTGTGCTGGTCGAAGCCCTCGATGAGCAGGTCGTCGAGACCCGTGAGGACTTCCCGGGCCTTTTCCAGGGATGCGATGTCCTTGTCCCGGTCCACACGGGCGACGCCGATGCGGTCAACCTGACGTCGGCGCTCCTCCTCGCTCAGGCGGGGATCCAGTACGACTCGATGAAGTTCGCGGAGGCGGCCGCGCAAGATCGGCTCCAGCTCTCCGATGGAGTCCTGGAAGACACCGATGCGCTGGTAGAGACGCTGGAAGATGTCGGTCTCGATGGTGCCGGGGACCTGCATGTTGAAGACGAAGACCTTCTCGTGCTTCTGTCCGAACCGGTCCAGCCGGCCGATGCGCTGCTCGACGCGCATGGGATTCCACGGCAGGTCGTAGTTGACCAGAACGTTGCAGAACTCGAAGTCCAGGCCCTCGCTTCCGACCTCGCTCACCAGGAGGAGGTCGAACTCCCCCGCCCGGAAGTCCGCCATGATGCGAGTGCGCTCCTGCTGCGGTACGCCGCCGTGCATGACCCGGACCCGGAACTCGTCGGTGAGCCTGCTCTCCAGGTACTCCAGGGTGCGGGTGAAGAAGGAGAACACCATGGCCTGGCGGAGCCCCTTGGCGCTGGCGTCGCGGAGCATGCCGACAAAAGCTTCGAACTTGGTGTCACGCGGCAGCGGCCGCAGGAGTTCGGGGAGCTGTGCCAGTTCCTCGGCGTCGTGGTCCGACACCTGCGCGACATCCTCCGGTGAGAACTCGCCCTCGGTGTCCTCGTCCGGGACGATCTCCTCGTCGCGGACGAAAGCTTCCCCATCCATGGCATCCGTCCGGCTGTCGGGAGTGCGTGTCGTGACGGCCCCGGAGAAGCGCTCCCGCAGCCGCTGCTGCATGGCGGGGATGCAACTCGCGGCCTGGCGTAGCCACATCTGTGCGGCGAAACCGGCAGCGGTCCCACTGCGTGCGGCACGCCGTAGGCACCAGGCATGCAACTTCTCGTAGAACTCGCGCTCGGCCCTGGTCCACGTGACCCTCACATCCTCTGGCACGCGCAGGGCCTTGGCATCAGGAGTGTCGGCCTTCCGGGTGCGGCTGACGATGCCGGCCAGAGCGTTGAGATCGGCAATGCACCGCCTGGCTTCAGAGAGCTGGTGCGCCGACAAGACGTCCGGGTGGTTCAGGATCTGCCGCAGGCGCTTGTATTCGTGCCTTTGCGCCACCAACTGCCCGAACCTGGAGCCGGGCACCCGGTCCAGTGTCGGCAGGAGGCCACGCGCGCCCCCTGGGGTGCGTCCTGTGCCGTCGGCCAGCCGGGCCGCGACGGTGTTCAGATGCCGGTTCGGCTCCAGTTGGCTCTCGAAGACACGAGGATCGGGAAACGAGCCGGGGTCAAGCAGGTGGACCAAATTGTAGAGATCCTGGTTGCCGAGGTTGAGCGGCGTCGCCGAGAGGAGGACCAGGGCGTCGGCCCAGTCAGCCAGTTGACTTACCGCCGCGTGGCTCCGGGTGGCCGCGTTCCTCACGTAGTGGGCCTCGTCGACGATCACCAGGTCGAAACGGGGCTGCAGTTCCGCGAGTTCGGTCAGTTGCCCCTCCCGCCGCAGACGCTCCAGGGAGATCACGCCCGCGAAGGGCTGCTCGTTGTCCCCTCGGCGCAGCAGCTTGAGGAGTTCCTCCATGCCGTCGTTATCGAGGACACGCAGTTTGCGGTCAAAGCGTTGGTCCATCTCGTTCTGCCACTTGTGCACCAGTGCGGCCGGGCAGACGACCAGGCCCCGAAAGTGCGTCCCACCGAGCCGCGCCGCGGCCCGCCGCAGGTGGGTGCGCTGCTCCAGCTCGTTCCAGATGAGGCCCGCCTCGATGGTCTTTCCCAGGCCGACCTCGTCCGCGATCAGCAACCTCTGCCGGTCCGAGTTCATCAGCTTGAGAACTGGGCGGAACTGGTACGGCCGGAACACCGTCCGGCTCGATTGGAAGGAGTACACGGTGTCCGTGAGCGGCGTGCTGAGCTTGGCCAGGGTCAGCGTCAGCGCGGTCTCGGCCGCCGGGGCGGGGACACCGAGAATCCACTGCTCGGGGTCGTCACACACGGCGGCGACGGGTTCGAGGTCCTCCTCGAAGACCTTGATGGGCCGCCCGTCGGCGCCCTGCAGCGTGTACTGGAATCCGATATCGCCGACGCGACGCACACGGGTGACGGTGCAGGTACCGCCCCGTCCTACGACCCGGACGACATCGCCGACGGAGTACAGGGCCTTGGTCGGCGCGACCTCGGGCTCCCGCCATGCCCGCCACTGCCGGTACAGCAGGAGGGCGCGGTGCAGCGGGTGCCCGTCCTCGACATCACGAAGCCGTTTGCGCTGGGCGGGCACCGGAGGTGCCCCTCCGATCAGGGCGAGGGCCGCGACGCAGCCGACCGACCGGCGTGACTCGAAGAGATACAGCCCGGACGGCAGACTGTGGCCCGCCGAACCCAAGGGGATGGGCCGCATGTGAGGCAGTCCGAGCCGGTCAGCGGCTTCCGGCGCGTCGTAGAAGATCTCGGTGGCCCGCCCCAGCGACTCCCGGTGGACGCTCGTGTCTCCCCAGGGGCTGTACTGAAGTCTCGCCATGTCGTCGTCGATCGGTACACCATCCGACGCCACCGAGTCCCCGCCACCGGATTCCGAAGATCCGTTCACGTCCCACCCCCGCCGTGCCTGCCTTCAGCAGTAGAGCAATACAGTAACGACCAGGCCCCGTTGGGACCTTGCAACCGGTGACTTACCAACCGGGGTAGCGGGACCACCAATGGGGGTCTCAACCCATGGTGTACTCGCTGCCCAGTCCAGCCCAAAAGCCCCCACGGCTGACGGCCTCGCTTACTCCTCGTCGCCGTCATCTTTGCTGGTGAGGGCGGCACGGCTCGCCCAGACCCCCGCAACCCCCATGACCGCCACACCCACTCCTACGGCCGCTACACGCCCAGCCTCTGCGGCCGCGTTCTTCAATTGCATTGGGTCCCGGGCCGCGTCCCACCATCGTTTCGCCTCCAATGAACGTCGGCCAGACTCGATTCCGAGCGGCCTGTGGAATTCATCGACGGCGCTGCCGACATGGTTAATCGAGCCCACCACAGTCCGGTGCGCGGGCAAGTGCAACAGCACTTTGGAATTGGCCGTGCCGGCAGCCGCATCCATGCGTGCCATCAGGTGCTCAATCTTCTGCGAGATGAGTTCCCGCCGCTTCTGCCGGTCATCCTTCAGCGCTAGCCGACGCCCGTCCAGCTTGTCCGGAGACTCGTCCAGTACCCGCTGCAGTCGCAGCACGTCGAGCGCGTCTTGCAGTTCGAAGCAACGAGCCACAACGGCGAGCAATTCCTGAACCTGGGACTCTGCTTCCTTGGCCATCTTGGCGAGATCACCGATCTTGGTCGTGCTCTCCACCCTCTCCGCGAGTGCGTCGAGTCGACCCAGCGCCCACCCCAAGGCGTCCGTGATCGTATGGGTCCTGGCCTGAACGGTCGACCACGTATCGTCGTCGACCTGGCCCTCCCGGTCCAGAACGGTCATGGCAGACTCAATGTCGAGGCCCGCTCCGAACACCTTCCCCAGCTCGACGTTCTTCTGGGCGCGGATCACGTCGTCGACCTTCTTGTCGATCGTCGCGAGATAGCTCTTGATCTCGTTCATCTCATGCTGCCTCGCGAGCTGCGCCATGATCCCTGCGGCACCAGCAAGAATCGCCGGGTTGGTCAGGAGTGAGCCTGACCGCTCCACCACCTGGAGCCATGACTCGATTGAGCCTCGTTTCCCCACCATCGCGTAGCTGATGCCAGGCGTCTTGGTTTCCATCAGTCCGTGCTTCTTGTAAAGACGCGCGGACTCCTCGGTCAGCTTCAGCCAGCGACCTGAGTTGGCGGCAATGTCAGAACCCGCCTGTGCGACTCCAGCCGCGGCACGGAGGAGAGGGCCGAGCCGTCGCAATGCGAGGTCCTTCGACAACGACAACAGTCCCTCTGATGCGAGGAAGCGCTCGACATCCGCCGGGTCCCCGATGACCGCAAGTCCATCGCCGTCACTGATCAGCTGAATCTCGTTATCCATCGCTCACTCCTGTAGTGACTCCTCGCAGTTGAAGATAGGTGGGGTGAGCGGTGCAAGAGCTTCCATCATCGGAAGGCGTCGCTCTTCCACCCCGGCCACCGACGCGCGCACCACACGTCCTGCGGCTACACCCTCAAATGCGAAGAGCCGTTGAAACCCAACACCTGTCAGGGATTCGAACCCTTGGCCTCTTCGGCTCGGCAAACCTTGCCGTCGAAGCAATCGGACACCCTGACAGCCAACCCGAATCAGGCACCCGAAGAGCCTTTTGCAGACCACTCGTTGGCGAAGTACTCCATCTGCTTGATGACCAGGTCGATGGCCGCCTTCTCCCTGTCCGGCGGGTAGTTGTTGCGGACCAGAAGGCGCTTGATGGCGCTGCGGAGACGGGCGCGCACCGGTTCGCGGGCGATCCAGTCCGGCTTCAGCTTGCTGCGGACCTCCGCGACCAGCTCACGGGCGATGCCGGCCAGTACCTCGTCGCCCATCAGCTCCCGTGCGGTGCCGTGGTCGGCGACGGCGTCGTAGAAGGCTAGCTCGCGCCAGTCCAGCGGCGGGTTGAACTTCTCGCCACGCCGAGCGTCCTCCATGACCTCCTTCGCCATCTCGACCAGCTTGGCGATGAGTTCGGCACTGGTGTACTGCTGTCGCATGTACCGCACCATGAGGTCCTGAAGCCGTTCGGAGAACGTGGTGCGGCGGACGACGTTGTGACGCGTCACCTCGCGCATCTTCCGCTCGATGAGCCGCCTCAGTGCCTCTGCCGCCAGGTGCGGGGTCTCACTGTTCTGGAGCTGCGCGACGAGCGCGTCGTTGAGATGGGTCAGGTCGGCGGTCTCCAGGCCGGCCTCGGCGAACAGGTCCGTGACGCCGCCGGTCTCGACGACCGAGGACGTCAGCTGGGCGAGGTACAGCTCGACGTCGCGGGCGATGGGCAGACCGCGGGCCTCCCGCTCCATCGCGTCGTACTTCGCCATGTAGGCACGGACCTCGACGAAGAACTGGATGTCCCGGCGCCAGGTCGGGGTGTCGGGGAAGCGTTCAGCGATGTTCTTGGCGCTCGCGGAGAGCGCGTAGAAGCGCTCCAGGCGGTGGGCGTGCTCGCGGTAGCGGCGGCCGAGCGTTTGGCGGGAGTCGTCGAGTTTGTCGGGGTCGTTGCCCGGGGTGCGCGGGTCCCTCAGGTACGCGGTGGCCTTGCGCGCCGCGTCGATGAAGGCGGTCTTCGTCGGCTGAGACAGCCGCGCCCGCCAGTCGAGTCCGCGCAGCATGTCATTGAGGATGTCGTACTCATTGCGCAGCTCATCCAGCGCCCGGTCCAGGTCGTCGCCGAGCGTCCGGTCGTCCTGGTCGGCGTCGGTGTACTCGGCGATCGCCCGCTGGAGGTTCTCGGTGAGCGGGGCGTATCCGACGAGGAGACCGTCCTCCTTGCCACGGAAGCGGCGGTTCACGCGGGCCAGGGCCTGCATGAGGTTGGCGCCCTTGAGCGGCCGGTCCAGGTACATCGTGTGGACCGGCGGGGCGTCGAAGCCGGTCAGGAGCATGTTGTTGACGATGAGGAGCTGCAGCTCGTCGTTGGGGTCCTTGGCTCGATTGATGACCGCCTTGCGGCGGCTGTCGCTCAGGACATGGGGGAGGTAGTGCTTGGGATCCTTGCGCGAGTTCGACGAGAAGACGATCTTCATGGCGCCCTTGTCGATCTCGTCGCTGTGCCACTCCTCGCGCAGCTCACGCAGGGCGTCGTAGACACGGACGCAGATTTCGCGGGTTGCGCACACGATCATCGCCTTGCCGGTGGCACCGCCCTTCTCGGACACACCGACGAACGGCTGCATCGCCGTGCGCCGCGCTTCCCAGTGCGTGACGAGGTCCTGGACGAGATCCCTTATGCGGGCGGGAGCACCGTACATCGCATTCATTGTGGCGACGGCCTGCTCGACGCGCTGCCGCTCGGTTTCGTCGAGCCCGTCGGTGATGAGGTCGGCCTCTTCGTCGATCTTCGTCGGATCGACGTCCTTGTCCAGCACTAGCTGGATGACGCGGCCCTCATGGAAGACCTTGACCGTCGCGCCGTCGTCGGCGGCGCGCTTGAGGTCGTAGATGTCGATGTAGTTGCCGAACACCTCGCGGGTGTTGCGCTCCGCCTCGGAGATCGGCGTTCCGGTAAAGGCGAGCAGTGTCGCGTGCGGGAGGGCGTCGCGCAGGTGGCGGGCGTAGCCGTCGAGGGAGTCGTAGTGGCTGCGGTGCGCCTCGTCGACGACGACCACGATGTTGCGGCGGTCGGAGAGGAGGGGGTGGTCGGCGCCGGACTCCTTCTCCTCCTTGGTACGACCGAACTTCTGCAGCGTGGTGAAGAGGATGCCGCCGACGCGTTTGGCGGCCAGTTCTTCACGGAGCTCGGCGCGGGTGAGGACCTGCTTGGGGGCCTCCGGGAGGATCTCACTCTCCAGGAAGGTGGAGTACAGCTGGTCGTCGAGGTCGGTGCGGTCGGTGATGACGACGACGGTGGGGTTGAGGAGGGCTGGGTCCCGCATCACCAGGGTCGTGGTGAGGACCATCTCCTCGGACTTGCCGGACCCCTGCGTGTGCCAGACGACACCGGCCCGCCCGTCGGTCGCGGCGGCGTTGCGTACCTCCTCCGCGGCGCGCGTCACCGCGTGGTACTGGTGCGGCTTCGCGATGCGCTTCATCCTCTTGGCCGGGACGAAGTTGATGAACGACCGGATGAGGGACAGGAACCTCGGGTGGGTGAACAGGCCGTGCAGGGCCAGGTTCTGACCCGAGTCCCATATGCCCTCGGCGTCGAGCAGGTCGACACGGGCGCCGAACTCGTCCGTGTTCCAGGGCGCGAAGTGCTCGTACGGGGTGAAGGGGGTGCCGTACTTGGCGGTGATCCCGTCGGAGAGCAGAACCACGGCGTTGTACCGGAACGCGGTCGGGAACTCCTCGACGTACCGGGTCACCTGCGAGTGCGCGTCCTGGAGCGTGGCGTCCTCGTCGCCGGCCCTCTTCAGCTCCAGGACAGCGAGGGGCAGGCCGTTGACGTACAGGACGAGGTCGAAGCGGCGGTTCTTCTCGCCGTCAATGACTGTGACCTGGTTGAGGACGCGGTAAACGTTCGCGTCGGGGTTGTCCAGGTCAACGAGGCGGATTGTGGGGTTGTGCTCGGCACCGAAGGCGTCAGTGTAGGTGACGGACCGGATGCCAGCGGTCAGGTAGGCGTGGGCGGTGCGGTTCTCTTCATAGGTGTCCTGGGAGGACGGGGTCGCGGCGGCGGCGACAGCGTCCCGGACGGCGTCCGGCGGCAGCTCAGGGTTGAGCCGCTCGATCGCCTCGCTGAGGTCCGGGTAGAGGATCAGGTCGTCCCAGGACTTACGGTACCCGGAGCCGGGGGCAAACTCGTTGCCAGGCGACGGCTGCCAGGCGAGTTCGGCGAGTTCGTCCAAGGCGAGGAGTTCCCAGTCGGCCTCGTAGGGGCGATGCTGCTCGGCTCTGTCGTTGTCTCCGGGGTGTGTCATGTGTGGTCCTCGACAATCTTCTCTGCGTACTTGACGCGGAGGCGGCCGGACATGAGTTGGGGGAGGAGAGTGTCACGGAGAGTGGCGAGGGTGCGCGACTCTTCTGTGGCCTGACGGAGTCGATCGTCAAGTGCCTTGAGCTGCGATTCGAGCCCGTCGATGCTCTGTTCACTTGGCCAGCTCAGCTCTAGCTGCGAAAACTGCTTCTTATTAATGGAACCGAATACCGTCCCCTCGGCCTCGTATGGCCGCCAGACGGAACGATCCGACGAAAGTGCATGCAGAAGCACATGGGGATACTGGACAGATCGAACCGCCGCAACACCGCGTCCAATTCCACATTCCTCTGCAGCCACGTTGATTTCCCCAACAGGAGCGCGAACGCTAACGAGTACATCATTCTCGTACGCGTAGCGCGTGACTGCGGTGCACCACACTCGATGTCTCGGGTAGCGCATCCCGAAGTCCCTCGTCCCCTGATAGAACGGCAGTCCATCTCCTCGTTCGTTGTACGTCTCGCCAGGAGGCGACTGCCCCATGGTGATGCTGGCGACGTCTGTGATCAAGCGCGGAGAGCGCTCAAAGCACCCCTGGAAAAGTGCGCCAGCCAACTCGTTGACCGTGGCCGCAATGCGCTCATTGACGGTGATCTTGTCGTCCAGTGCTCGGAGTACCGCCGCGATCGCCTGCTGTTCTGCGACAGGCGGCAGGGACAGAGCGTACTGGCCAATTCGCGTTGGGCTTGTGTGCTTGACGGTGGTACCCGTTGCTCCGCCTACGACATGCGAGCGGTATGTATCCGTTCGTAGCGCATAATGAAGAAACCCCTTCTCCACCAGCCCTGGCTTGAGGATAGCCACTTTCCCAATTCGCTGATTATGAAGGTACTTCTTACCCCCTGGGATCACTCCAGCATATCCGAGGGTATCAGCAGCCTTACTCAGATCCGTCATCGTGACGACCAGGTCACCCTCAGAAAGCGTGAAACCCTCCGGGATGGGACCTGTGTAACTCTTCGGTTTCCCTTCCTTAAACCCGCCGCCGATGGCGAAGTTTCCTGGAGTTACAAGGATGGGACCATCTGGATCCTCACCGAAGTACTCGCCTTTGAAAGCGAACCCGTGCTTGATGTCGATGAGGTCCGCTAGCTTGTGGGAAGTCCACTCAGACATCGACCCTCCCCAACTGCTCCCGAACCGTCTCCTCCAACTCCGCCGACCTCTCGAACAATCCGTACAGCTCCTCCGTCAGCGCGGTGATCCTCTCCGCCACCGCCTCCGCGTCCTCCTCCTCCGTCTCAACTGCCCCCACGTAGCGCCCTGGCGTCAGCACATACCCGTGCTCCCGCACCGTCTCCAAGTCCGCGGAGAAGCTGAACCCGGGCTCATCTGTGTACGTCAGCCCCTCCGCGCGCGCCGACGCCGTACCCCTCCACGCGTGATAGGTGCCCGCGATCTTCGCGAGGTCCTCGTCGGTCAGGATGCGCTCAGTCCGGTCGACCATCGTGCCCATCCCTCGGGCGTCGATGAACAGGATCTCCCCGCGCCGGTCATCCAGTCGCCGTGCCGCCTGCGGGGACTTGTCCTTCGCAAGGAACCACAGGCAAGCCGGGATCTGTGTCGTGCGGAACAGCTGCGGCGGCAACGCCACCATGCATGCAACTAGATCCGCCTCCACCAACGCCTGCCTAATCTCGCCCTCACCGTTCTGCTGCGAGCCCATCGACCCGTTGGCCAGGACGACACCCGCCGTCCCCTTCTCCCCCAGCTTCGAAATCATGTGCTGGAGCCACGCGTAGTTGGCGTTGCTCCTCGGCGGCACCCCGTACTTCCACCGAGCGTCACCCTCGTCCCGCGCCCAGTCCTTGATGTTGAACGGCGGGTTGGCCATCACGAAGTCGGCCTTGAGGTCGGGGTGCTTGTCGTCGGCGAAGGTGTCGCCCCACCGGGGACCGAGGTTGCCGTCGATGCCGTGGATGGCCAGGTTCATCTTGCCCAGCCGCCAGGTGCGCTCGTTCAGCTCCTGGCCGTACACCGCGATGTCGGCCTTGTGCCCTCGCCCCCGGTGCGCCTCGATGAACTTGCTGGCCTGCACGAACATGCCGCCCGAGCCGCACGCCGGGTCATACACCCGTCCCTCATACGGCTCAAGGATCTCCACGATGAGCCGGACCACCGACTGCGGCGTGTAGAACTCGCCGCCCCGCTTGCCCTCCGCCCGCGCGAAGTTACCGAGGAAGTACTCGTACACCTCGCCCAGCACGTCCTGCGCCGGCTTGTCCTCGTTGCCGCCGAAGCGGGCGTCACTGATGAGGTCGACGAGTTCGGCCAGACGCTTCTGGTCGACGTTGTCGCGGTTGAAGATCTTCGGGAGGACGCCGGTCAGCGAGGCGTTCTCCCTCATGACCGCGTCCATCGCCTCGTCGAGCAACTTGCCCACGCCCTGGCTCTTGGCGTTCGCGGCGATCCACGACCAGCGGGCGGTCTCCGGAACCCAGAAGACGTGCGCGCCGGTGTACTCGTCGCGGTCCTCGAGGAACTCGTCGAGGCGGTCCTCGGCGATGCCGTCCTCGGCGAGCTCCTTGGCCAGCTCAGACCTGCGCTCCTCGAACGCGTCGGAGACGTACTTCAGGAAGATCAGGCCGAGGACGAACTCCTTGTACTGCGCGGCGTCGATCGAGCCGCGCAACTTGTCCGCGGCCTTCCACAGGATCGCTTGGATCTCCTTGGGAGTGGAAGCGGTGAACAACTCCGCCTGATCCGTGGGCTTTTTCGTGCGCGGAGGCATGGAGTGGATCGTCTCCTTTAGTCGTCGGTGCCGGATGAGTCAGTCAGGTCAGAAAGATCAGGAAGTTCAGGAAGCGTCTGCATCGTCAACGTGCCATCGGCGAATCCGTCGGCGGCGACGCGGGCGAGGTCGTCGAGCGCGTCGCACTGCTCCCGCAGCAGCGCCGCCCGCCGGGCGACCTCGGCGAGCACGGCGTCGAAGCGCTCCGCCTCCTCCCCCGCTAGGTCGGGGATCAGTAAGTCTTCGACTGCCCGGGAAGCCCGCACCGCACCACTGGTGCGCGCGTGCTCGGAGGCCGCCGCCCGCAGCAGCGCGGCCAGCGCACGCGGCCGTACCGGCGGATCAGCATCGGGGTGTACGCGCAGCACGCGAGCCGGCGCCGCGACGACGGACAGCCCTTCCTCGTCGACGTACACGCCGAACCGTGGGTTGGCCGTGACCACCACGTCCCCCGGCTCCGTAAACTGGGCATGCCCGTAAGCTGTGAGAAGAACGCCACGGTCCATACGGCGGCTGCCCGCCCGCACCTCGCCGAGTATCTCCTCCGGCGTGATCACGCGGTAGTGGCCCTCGGGCGTGAGGTGCTCCTCGGCGATGCGGTGGCCGGGGCGTCGGCGCAGTCGACGTTCCTTGAGGAGCCTGCGGACCGTCGTACGCCGGACGGGCTTGTCCTCGGGCCGCAGTACGGCCTGGACCCGCAACGCCGCGCGCAGGTCGGCCTGCGCTCGGGCCCGCTCGTTCAGGTCCGCCAGGCGCTGCTCCAGGTCGCCGATCAGAGCCGGGCGTTCCATGACGTCACGGGTGTAGCGGGCCTCGGCTGTCCGATGCTGCGGCGTGAACGCGATACCGGGCCGGTCGTCGAGCACCTTGGCCGGGACGATCACCGCGTTGCGCGGCTCGTGTCGGCGGTCCCCGCGCCAGCCGGCGGCACGCCAGATGGCGATGTCCTCGGTGAGCGTGTCCAGCACGGGTTCTGTCAGGGGCTTCGCCGAGTAGTCGGCGAGGAACACAAGACCCGTGCGCTCCGAGTCCGACGTACGGGAGAGCAGCCACACCGCCGTGCGGTAGCCGGGGCGGTACGGGAGCGCCCCGTCGGGCAGGCTGATCGCGGCCTTGAGCAGGCCGTCGTGGAGGAAGGACCGGCGCAGGCGGTCGGCATCCCCGTGCTGGGGAAGTGACCGCACGAGGACATCGGCCGGGCCGAGGACGACGGCCGTGGAACCGGTGGCCAGGTAGTCGGAGAGGGTCTGCACCCGCTCCAGCACGGCCCGCGCGTTCCGAATCTCGCCCGCCTGGTAAGGCAGGACGCAGGCCAGCAGGTCCGGGTACCCCCAGTTCTCGACGGACTCCACGGACAGGTCCTCGCCCTCAGTGACGTCGAGGTGGAACTCGTACACCTCCCGTACGAGCATCCGGCGTCGCACCAGACGGACCCGGGCCGGGTCCGGGTCGGCGGCGAGGTAGGTGTGTCCGGAGCCCTCCGGGGCGGCGGCGTGAAGGGCGGCGAGCAGGTCGCCCGCGCCGGCGTACGGCGTGGCGAGTACCGCGCCCTCATCCAAGGCCGCCACTCCGGTGAGGGCCGCGAGAGCGCGGACCAGCGGTGAGGCGGGTGCGTCGGCGGCCAGGTCGGTGGAGCCGAGGCGGCGGCGGGCCTCCAAGACCCAGTCGAAGGCCTCGGCGGGGGTGTAGGCGGCCTCGGCCAGCTCGTCGGCGAGGACTGCCAGCGCGGCGCCGGTGCGGTCGGGGTCGGGTACGGCCCGCAGTTCAGCCAGCAGGAAGGCGTCCTCAGTGTCGAGCGCGGCGGCACGGTCCAGGAGGTCGTCCCAGCGGCGACCGGAGACGGCGGCGTCCAGCTGCTGGCGCAGGCAGATCAGGGCTGTCAGCGCCCCAACGAGTACGGAAGCGGGCAACGCGGGGGTGCGCCAGGCGGCGAGCGTGTGCAACGCCAGTTCCGCGCGCAGCCGACGGCGGTCGGCGTTGCCGCGCCCCGTGTCAGCCAACCAGTCGACGACCTCCCGCGCATCGAACAAGGGGCGTCCGTCCTCGTGAGCGGCGGGTGCGGGGAAGTCGGGGTGCCGTCGGCTCCAGGTGGTGGGTACGGGCCGTTGGACGCGGGCGAGGGCTGCGATCTCCGCATAAGTGATACGCCAGGCCGGCAGGTCGGGCAGGATATGGGACACCGCATCCAGCGCGGTACTCACCGGTCGTCACCCCCCGTCTCCTGTGTACCGGTGTTCATGGCCCTGGCCCCTGTGACTCTGGGCGGAACGCGTCAGCGCCTGGGCAAGTAGCAGCACCCTACCCCTCCACGGGTTTCTAACGGTCCATGTCACTGATAACCGGGGTTATCAGGTTCTCCAAAGAAAAACACGACGGATTACGGCACCTTGATCCCTGTCGGCCACGCCGCTCAGGAGCGGACGGCCGCTCACTCACTGGACCAGACACGACGCCCCGGAGGTCCCGCCATGTCCGACGCACCCTCGACGCCCCCCACCGCCCAGCCCTACGGCTCCAACGGCCCTGTTCAGGCGGCTGGCTGGGGCGCCATACCGCCCCTGCCCCCACTGCCCCCGACCGGCAAGCCGTCGCGCCGCAGAGCATGGCTGACGCACGGTGCGACGGCGTTCGTCGCCCTGGTCATCGGCGCCGCGATGGGCGGCGGAGGCGGGTCCGGGTCCACCACGGATTCCGCGCGCCCCGCTCCGGCCGTCACCGTCACCAAGACCGCCGACGCGCCGGCGCCGGAACCGGAACCGGCGGCGACGGTCACCGAAAAGGTCACGGTGACACCGAAGCCGGCCAAGGAGCCCGGCCCGGCGGCCTCCGTGGCGGGAGACGGCACGTACCTCGTCGGCGAGGACATGAAGGCCGGCACGTACAAGACGGCCGGCCCGGCGGACAGCGCCATCCCCAACTGCTACTGGGCCCGCCTCAAGGACGCGTCCGGCGAGTTCGACGCCATCATCGCCAACGGCAACGCACAGGGCCAGACGCGCGTGACCGTACGCAAGGGCGAGTACTTCCAGACGTCCGGCTGCGAGACCTGGAAGAAGGTCGGCTGACAGGCCGACGCGGGCCGTCCCCCTTCCACTCCCACGACGCTCTCGACCGTCTGCCGGCGCACCCGCCCGTCATCCGCTGCCACCACCCCCGTCCAGCGCTCGCCGTCCGGCGCCAGTCCAGGAGGATTCCGTGAGCCGCCGTTCCCCGCTCGCCCGCGCACCCCGCCCCGACACCCGCGTGCGACGCGGGGTGCAGTTCAGCGACACGGTGAAGGCCGTGCCCGGGCCGATCGTCCTCGCGACCGACGCGTCCGTGGGCAAGGATCACGTCGGCATCGGTTTCCTCTCCACCACTGGTCACGCGGGACTTCGAGCCCACCTCTACCCGGTGCACCTCGCCCGCCCCCACACCCGCATCGTGGTGACTGAACTCCGGGCCGTGTACTGGGGCCTGCAGCCCGTGCTCGCCGCCCACCCCGGCCGCCCGGTCGAGGTCCGCGTCGACAGCCTCGACGCCCTCGGTCACCTGCGGGCCTGGCGGGAAGGCGGCACCCGCATGCCGAAGGGCTACGACACCCACCTGCGGTCCCAGGGCCGTACGCCCACGCTCACGCGTCTCCAGATGCTCGTCGAGTACACCCCGAGCCTGACGTTCGTCCACGAGAAGGCCCACGTCGGAAACCCGCTGAACGAAGCCGCCGACTCCCTGGCCAAGCTCGGCCTGCGCGCCGTGGGCGGCAAGGCCCCCGTCGATGAGATCCCGCGCCTCCTCCCTCTGTGGGCCACCGGCGCCCTCGGCGACTACCGCCGCAGCCGGGCCTGACCCAGCCGCCCGGCAACGCACGCAGGCCGGGGCCCTCTTCCCGCACCGACACAGCCCCCAGTCCCCCATCGCCCCGCATTCCGCGACAGACCACAGGAGCCACGCCATGTCCCAAACGGAACAGCCGCATCCGACGGACCGCCCCGCTACCGTCGCCGAACTCGTGCAGACGCGCCTCGCGGACGCGCCGCTCCCCGAGCCCGTGAAGGTGCTCCTCAAAGAGGCCCTGGGCGACGGAACCACACGGGAGACGTCCTCCGTCAGCCGTATCTATCTCGAATCGGTCGCCGTCACCCGGTTCCGCGGCATCGGCCCGCGCGCCTGGCTCAAGCTCAGCCCCCGGCCGGGCGTGAATCTCGTCGTCGGCCGCAACGGCTCCGGCAAGTCCAGCATCGCCGAGGCGATCGAGACCGCCTTCACCGGGACGAACCCGCGCTGGGAGGGCAGGAACGCGGTGCGCGGCGGCAACTGGCGCAACCTCCACGACAGCGAGGGCAGACCCGAGATCGAGGTGAAGGTTGCCATCGGCGGTGACGGCGGCCGCAGCACCCTGACCCGGACCTGGACGAACGACGAATTCGCCGTCTCGCAGGCCGAGTTGAGGCGGCCCGGACACAGCCGTACTCCCCTTGACGACGTCGGCTGGAAGCAGGCGCTGACGGACTACCGGCCCTTCCTGTCGTACGTCGACCTCGACCGCATGATCAGCGGCAAGCCCTCCGAGATGTACGACGCGATCGCCACGATCCTCGGCCTGGAGCAGCTGAGCGACGCCTACCTCTCCATCGGCCGGGAGGCCAAGGTGCTCAGCGACGCGAAGAAGGCGGTCGAGGACGCGCTGCCGGGTCTCAAAGAGGCGCTGTACCAGCTGGAGGACGACGACCGCGCGGTCCAGGCACTGCTCGCCGTGGACACTGCGGGAGCCCCGGACTTCGAGGCCCTCGACTCCCTGATCACTGGGCTGCCCGCCGAGAGTGACGAGGGGCTGCTCGCCGGACTGCGTGCGGAGGCCGCCGTACAGGGTCCCGACACGGCGCAGGTCGGTGCGGCCGTGGACCGGCTGCGTACGGCCCTTGCCGATATGGAGGACCTGCGCGGCACGGGCGCCGATGACGCCCTGCGGCGCGCGGACCTTCTGGAGCGCGCGCTGGCCCACCACGACCGGCACCCGGACACGGGCTCCTGCCCCGTGTGCGGCACCGGCGAGGTGCTGGACGCCGCCTGGGCCGCCGACGCTACCGTCCAGATCGCCGCTCTGCGGGAGGAGGCCGCAGCCGCCCGAACCGCGCGCGACGCACTGCGGTCCGCGGTGTTCGCCGTTCAGGACCTCGTCCACACGCCCTCGCGGATCCCTGAGCCGTTGAGGGACCCGTGGAAGGCCTGGACGGCCTGCCGGACCATCAGCGATCCGACCGACCTCGCCCAGCGTGCCGCGCAGGCCGCGACGGTACTGGCCGACGCCTGCGACGCGGTGCGGACGAGGGCCTTCAGGGAGCTGGAGAAGCGAGACGAACGCTGGCGTGCGCTGGTCATCCGCCTGGCGGGCTGGGCGGAGAAGGCTCGCGGCGTGGAGGCGAACCGGCAGCGGCGCCGCGACCTCACAAAGGCTCAGAATTGGGTCAAGACGCTGGCCGGGGAACTGCGCGAACAGCGCATGGAGGACTTCGCCGACCAGTCCCAGCGCGTCTGGGAGCGGCTTCGTCAGGAAAGCAACGTCGACCTCAAGGCCGTAACGCTGAAGGGCAGCGAGAGGGCCAACGTCCGCAAGCTCGTCATGGACGTCTCCATTGACGGCAAGGAGGCGTCGGCGCTCAGCGTCATGAGCCAGGGCGAGCAGCAGGCCCTCGCGCTGTCCCTGTTCCTGCCCCGGGCCACCACCGCCGACAGCCCCTTCGGTTTCGTCGTCATCGACGACCCGGTGCAGTCCATGGACCCCGCCAAGGTGAACGGCCTGGCTCAGGTCCTGCACGAACTCGGGCAGCACCGTCAGGTCGTCGTGTTCACCCACGACACCCGGCTCCAGCGAGCGTTCACCAGCCAGGAGCTTCCGGTGACGGTGTTCGAGGTCGAGCGGGGCGAGGCGTCCCGGGTGCGGGTCCGGCCGGTGACGGACCCGGTACGTCAGGCACTCGACGATGCGCGGGCTCTCGCAAGCACCCCCGACCTTCCCGCAGCGGCGCGGACGCACGTCCTGCCCAGCCTGTGCCGCATCGCTCTGGAGAACGCCTTCCTGGAAGCCGCCTGGGTCCGGCACCACCGCGGCGGAGGGCAGGGGGAACTTCTGCAGGCCATCGTGACCGACGCCGACCGGTTCGCGAAGTTGGCGGCCCTGGCCCTGTTCGGCGATGCCGCACGGGCCGCCGACGTATACCCGGAACTGCGCGCCCGGCACGGGCGGCACGCCACGGACCTCGTCAGGCAGTGCCAGGACGGTGCCCACCCCGCCGGAGCGCAGATCACCGACCCGCACCGCTTCGTGGACGAGATCAAGTCCATCGCCGAGAAGGTACGCAAGCCCGAGGAGACCGTCTGATGCGCGCCCATGCCACCTCGATCGACGAACTGCTGCTGACCACCGACCGGCTGCTCACCGGGCAGCACATCCGCACCACGTCCGCCAGCCGCCACCGCGGTGCCTCCTTGGCGCTGCGCACTGCCCTGGAGATCGCCGTTGACCGTCGGCTGAACGCGGCCCTGCCCGGACTCGGCCGCCTCTCCGGGCGGGCCAAGCTGCTCTGCCTCCGCTGCTGCACCGGTGCGGAGATCGCCCGCCGTACGAAGGCCGTCTGGTCGCACCTGTGCCTGGGGTGTCACTACCACCAGTACGAGATCGGGCCCTCTCGCGACCAGGTGCGCGCCTGGCGGGCAGAGGTCGGCGAGCTGGTCGAGGAACTGCGCGCCGATCCCGTCCAGCGATGACGGCGCGAGCGCGGCATCCGGGATTGCATCGCCCGCAGGGGTATTCGGCCGGGCAAAGACGATCAGGTCTGAGTCCGTCCTGCTGAGGGCGCGGCTGTCCTACGACCACGCGTTGACCTCGGCCCCTGCTCAAGCCTCGAACCTGCGCCCCAGAGACGTCAGTCAGAATCCGTCCTACTCCCCTCTCGCCTCGGAGACCGACGCGCCGTTGCCTTCTTCTTCGCCGTGCGCGGTGGCTGGTAGATCTCGTCGCGGCCGATGACGCGCAGCGCCTTGTCTCGCCATGCCGGCACGTCGACGCCGTTCTCGTCGCTCGTCCACATCAGCGTGCCGTTCGGCCCGCCGCCCTCGTCAGCGGGGAGGATGCCCTGTTCCGCGTACCACTTCTGTTTTTTCTGCCAGGAAGAGGCGTAGCGCGGGTCATGGAGCATGCCGAGGTGTTCCCAGTAGACCGTACGACCGCTGTAGGTGCTGATGGTGAAGTCGGGACGGCGGGGCATGGGGTCGCTGCCGTCCCTGCTGTACAGGGGTTGCTCGTAGACCCATGCACCGGGGGCGATGTCGTCGAGGATGTCCGCGATGATGACCTCGTTCTTGCTGCGGACCGGTACGCCGCTGGCGCTGATGTGCAGCAGCCGGGAGTCCACCCGGACCGACGGGGCCCCTGCGTGACCGGCGATCTGCCGCGGAGACGGGGGCACCATCAGGTCGGTGAGTCGACGAGCGGTGTCGGAACCAGTCGCCCGAGTCAGAAGCAGCAGATCCTCCAGTGGGCCCTCGTGGCAGAGGACCACCCGCTCGGTCTGCCGGGTGAGGGCGGTGTAGAGCAGTTCGCGGGACAGGCCCTGCACCGCCGCCGGCAGCATCAGGATCACAGTGCCGAACTCACTGCCCTGGCTCTTGTGCACGGTGAGCGCCCAGGCCAGCTCCAACGGCGGGTCCTCGTCGCCACGACCGTCCCGGTACGGAAACCACCTGCCGAGCTGTGAGGAGAACTCGACATGAGCCGCGGGCCTGAACTTCATCCCGCCCGACTTCGTTTTCCCTGTGACGACGCCGATCTCGCCGTTCGCCACATACCCCGGCTCCGGCTTCCAGACTCCGGGCACCTCGCCCCTGGCCCGCATGTTGCGGGTGTTGACGACCTTGTCCCCCAGAATGATCTGCTCCGCGCCGAGCGGCTTGGGCACTTTCGCACGGTAGTGCAGGGCCTGCTGGAGAGCCTGACCACGGTGGCGACGTTTGAGGTGCCGGTTGAGCTCGACAGTGCCGTGCGCACGGCCCCGAACCGGAGAGAGCACCTGCCACTTCTCGCATTCCCCCGGGGCGGAGCGGAAGTCCGGGTAGACCCGGGGTCCGACGGGTTTCTCCGTCGCCCCGTACGACTTCGCGAAGCTCAGTCCGTTGTCGTCTCCGCTGACCTTGAATTCCTCCTCCAACACGTCGTCGAGCACTTGCGCCGCCGACCGGCCGTTCCAGGCGACGGCCCGCAGATGCTGTAGGGCGTCCCCCCGCCGAAGCTGCGCCCAGACCTCGTCGGCTCCTTCCATAAGCTCGTCGCCGCTGAACCACCGGGCGAGCAGCAGGTCCTCCCGGGTACCCTCCCTCCCGCGCTGCCGACGCAGGATCGTGAGCTCGGCCCAGCCGGGCGCGACACGTGGCCATTGCGCGGGATCGTGCTCCCCTCTCGCCCTGCGCTCCAGATCGACGAAGGGGCGGCCCGAACCGATGGGCGGCAACTGGCGTGGGTCTCCGACCAGGATGAGTCGCTGAGGCAGAATCAGCGCGTCCAGCAGCGCCGCGAACATGTCCTCGGTGAGCATGGAGGCCTCGTCGACGACGACCGTCCCGTACCGCTGCCTGGTCCCGGGGGCGCCGGTGAGCAGATAGCGCGCGTTCTGTCCGTCGTAACGCTGCGATCGGCTCAGGAACTGGGCGAGCGTATAAGCCTCGTGCTCGGCCTTCTGCTCCAGCTGAACCCGCGCCTTGCCGGTCGGCGCGAGCAGCAGCAAGCCGTCCGCTGTGATCTCGGGTCGTCGGGCCAGCGCCCTGACCAGAGTGGTCTTACCGGTGCCCGCAGGGCCGTTGAGGACAGTGAGCCGCGACTGATAGAGCTCGTGCAGCGCTGCGGCCTTCTCCAAGCGGGCCCGCTGCTCGGCCTGCAGGTCCTCGGCCGTTCCCTGGGGTGACCCGAGCACAGCGTCGAGCGTGGCGTTCAGATCGTCCGGCGCCGTGTGCCGCGGGGCGCCGCGCAGTCTGCGTACGACAGCACGGATCCATTCCCGGCGTCGAACCGCCGACCGCAGCTTGTATCCGAAAGCTCCGCCGGCGAGTTCGGTCCTGGTCAGCTGAGGCCAGTTCACCTCGTGGTCGTCGTCCAGCGAGCCGGGGTCCAGTTCGGTCCCCTGCATCACCGACACGGTGACATCCAGCGGCCGTACGACGTTGAGCTCGGCGATCCTGGAGAGGGCGTCGTCGACGGTAAGCAGCGTATGGCCCTCATCCTCGGCGTGCCGCAGCACAGTGACGAGGGCGGCCTCGACCCGTCTCCGGTCCAAGGGGCCGTCCAGGGGCACGGTCACCGGCAGCGGATAGCGTTCGGCGAGCCCCTGGTCGGGAAAGCAGCCCCGGTCGACGGTTTCGAAGAGGATGGGCTCACCGTCGTCCACCGTGCAGTTCACCAAGTCATAGGGGTTGTCCAGCAACTCATCGTCGGTGAGCTCGATGCCGGTCTTCCGGTCCAGCACCCGATCGAGCTGGTCCCTGGTCAGGTCGAACCGGCTCAGCAGCCGCAGGGCCTGTCGGCGCTCCTCGTCCACCTGCTGCCAGATGCCTCGGCTGGTGCCTGACACCAGCCGACGGAACTCCTCTGGCCCGCCTGCGCCTTCGAGCGCCTGTTGCAGCACTGGCCAGGGGTGTTCTCCTTCTGACACCACGGATGCGAGGACACGGGCGGTGAAGACGGGATGTTCGAAGCCGAGGCGTCCGAGCACCGCCGGCAGCCCGGGTGCCGGTCCACGGCGCCGCCATGCCATGCCTAACTGCCGGTCCAGCCACTGCCGTGAACGCTCCGCCACCGAGCAGCCCAGCTCACTGGCGGCCTGGGCAGCACGTTTCAGTTCCAGTAGGGCGGCTACCGCCACATCGGGCGACACATGCTCGGTGGCGTAGGAGAACTCCCTGTTTCTCTCGGGAGCCACGGCTAGCGCGACGCTCACATCCCGGCCTTGTGCGGCGAGCCTCTCGAGCTCCTGAACTGGCAGCAGGATCCCCCCGGCACCGTCAGGTCTGAGAGTGTGCCGGATGATCGTCTCCCACATGTGGTTGGGAAAGGCGGTTCTGTCCGACCCGTTCCACTGCCCTGGCAGCGTCAGTGAGTCGACACATGCAGCACCCACCAGCATCCGCCGCGGCTGGGCCTCGAAGGGTGAGTGCTTCAGATAAAAGAACACCAAGGACTGCTCGGAGCGCACATTTTCGAAGAAGGCCTCGATGACCGCGCGCTGGTTGTCCCCGTGTAGCAGCCAGTTCGGCCGGAAACCGAGCTCGCCAACGGCGAAGTCCTCCGCTCCCTCGGAGAAGCCGAGGATGCGCTGTTCCTCCGCTACCTCGACCGCGTTCTCCCGATTGAGCCAGTAGAACGGAATGCCGTGCGCGGAGAACGGAGGTACGTCCACCAGCGTGTCAGACACCGCTCTGAGGGCGTCCGTATGGCCGTATGGATGCCTCCGCGTCAAGACGTGCCCACGTGGGCTGAGGAAACCGCCGCGCTCGGCAAGGCAGGCTGGCTCCGCGCCCAGTACCTCGAACCGCTCGCCGGCATGCGCTGCTTCGAGTATGTCGTCCCGGTCCTCGCCGACCTTCTTGAGCAGGATGCAGGAGCTGTTACCCAGCGGGTTCTCGCACACCGTGCCACCCCACCCGCTGTCGTGCCAGGGCACCCGTACCGACAGATGCTGCACAAACGCCATGCTCAGAATCCCCTCAGGACGGTCTACAGCCCAGCCGGACTAGTCTCGTGCACCGACACCTCCGCCCAAGTCCAAATGCGCCAGATCCTCGTACGTTGAGGTGGCGAATAGTGTCGGCCCACCAAGGACCGTCCTGCCTTCGGCCAACCCACCTCGCCTCACTCCGCACGCTCGTGACCCACACCAAATACTCCATGACCGCATCGCCGAGAGCGCTCCTCTGACGCACCCCGAGCGCGTCCCCTCCGCAGCACAACGCGCACTTCAGGTGCGCTTGCGTCCATCTCCGCTGGTCAGTGCGGGTGCACCCAAAGCAGGCGACCCGCAGCGCATCTGTGAGTGAGGGCGCATCCAACAGACTTGCAGACAGGGTGAGTTGTTGTTGTCTATGCTGTCGCCGCAGATCATGGACACCATGGCTGGCGCGAAAGGAAGGGCGAGGTGGCAGTGACCGACATCGATGCCTCCACGCATCACTTCCTCACCCAACTCACTTCTCAAGCGGATGAGTTGAGGAAGGGCGTCGAAACGGCTCGACGTGAGCGTGACGAAGCGGCAGCTCGACTCGCGGACCTTGAGAAGCGACTCGCGGACAGCATGGCAGCGCTGCGCGCCCTGCAGGTCTACACCGGGGAGACGCCAGGTGCGACTGCCGGCGACAGAGAAGCCGATACCGCCAACGGGCCGAACGGCACCCACGCGCTGTCGATCGAGGAAGCCATCCTCCGCGTGCTGCGGGCAAACAGTGGCTTGACCCCTTTGGAGATCGCACAGAGGGTCGATGCGCTGGGCGTGAAGAGTTCCGCCTCCAGCGTCCGGGCCCGCCTCAGCAAACTCGTCAAGCAGCGGACGCTCCGGCGTGACGGCAAATCCAGATACTCACTCACCGTGGCGGGATCGGAGGCCACCCAGAACCCGTAAAGGTACACAGAACACAGATCGGCCGCCGCAAGTTGCGAGCCCACGGCGGCCGTTGGCGCATGCCTCCAGACAAGGGTTCACACACCGACGGCCAGCCTAGGCCATTCGGTCGGACGGACGTGAGCCCTTTCCGAAACAATCGCCGATCTTCACGGCGACCAACGGAACAAGGACCCACAGAATGAGCGCTTCCTCGTCCGGACCGTCCGGACACTCCTCTAGCCGGAGCGCGCCACGCGACCGTGGTGCAAGAACAGCTTCGAGCGCAAGACCCGTTTCCTACCGCATGCCGCCCGTCGACATCCAGGCCGACCGGCAGATGGACCTCCTGGCCGCTGCGGTCACCACATGCGCGACCGGCCGCTCGGCAGTCAAGATCCGTGACTTCGTCCGGGAGACCGGATTGGACCGACGCGACGTCACCCCCGCTTTGCGCTTCCTGACCGATACCGGCCTGCTGACCTCGGGCCCCGCCGGCTGGACGCCCACAGTCTCCGGGGTGCGCGTCGGGCAGTTGTGGACCGCCAACCGCGAGGCAGCCAGAACCGTCTTCGGTGAGGTCTGGCGCGACTCCTGGGTGTACCAGCTACTGATCGACTCCGTTCACCCGGGCGTCGCGCTCAGCGCCGACGAGATCGCCAAGGCTATGAGGCCCTACCGGACTTCCCAGCTGACGCCATGGGTGCACCTGGTCGACTGGCTTGAGCTGGCGCGATACGTCGAGCGTGACGACGACGGGCACCTGCGCCTGTCCCAGGCGGCCAGCACCGGCGCCGGCGCCGGCGCCGAAAAAGCGACTCACGGCAAGGAGGAAGACGACGAACCGCAGACTCCTGCCCCCGATACGTCCTCCCCGCAGCTTGGACTAGTGCTCCCGTTGAGCATGGATCAGCTTCTGCACCTGAGCGCCGAGGACTACGGCGCGGTCATGAGGTCGCTAGCGACGATCTACGACGTGCTCTCCCGCCAACGGGCCTGACATCCCACTGCCGAGCCCGGCACCTGCGTCCACCGTCGTCACCTTTTTGCGCGCGAGCGTTTGCGCATTCCGGACCACCTTCCCAAGGCTGGTGTGAACTTGCACCAGCTTAGGAGGTTGCCGCCATGCCGCTTTCGCGTACGCCCAGACACCACCGAACGCTGCCCGACGGCCCCAGCATGCCCGCAACCGTCTCCGCGGACGTGACGCTGGCGCACGCCGTCGAGCAGACCGTCAGCCTTTGGACCGCCATGACCGCTCAGGGACAGATGTCTCCCCAGACCAGCCGTTCCTTCGGGCAACTATTGAAACGCTACGAACACTACGCACGTGCCCGCGGAATCGTCCTCGTCGATGACGTTACCCCCGACTTCGCCGAAGACTTCGTCTTCGCCCAGGGGCGCACCAGGCACGGACGGATCGGCGAATCGGCCACCGCGACGCTGCACCAGCGCCGCGCCGTCCTGCGCTCCTTCTACCGGACCCTTCGCGAGCTGGGCCTCAGCGACGCTGACCCTACCCGGGATATCCGCCTGCCGGAACGCACCAAGACCGTGATCCGCCCCTTGGACGAGGATGAGGCCATCGCCCTGCGTCACGCCGCTGAGTACGTCAGCAGGCCCAGCCGGCATGCCGCAGCAGCAGCATTGGCCCTCTCGGGCGGTCACACCGGCGAGATCGGCCACGCCCGCGTCCGTGACCTCGACCAGGACGCTGTGGCCGTCTGGATGCACGGTTCAACCCGCACTGACCCACGCTGGTGCCCCCTCGACCCATGGGCACGGCGCGTGCTCCAGGCCAGGGCCGCCTTCGTCACCCGGCAGCAGCGCACCCCCGAAGCAGCGCCCAACGCCCGTCTCGCGGTCTCCTCAGCCCCCGCACCAGACGAACAGCTGCAGGCCCGGGCCTGTGTCGCGCTGTCCGACCTCATCCGCCGCATCGGCCTGGGTGCTGATCCAAGGGTGAAGCCGGCCTCTCTGACCGCGTACGCCGCAGTGCGGATCTTCGACGAGACCGGAAAGATCGAGAGCGTCGCTCGCGGACTCGGGCTACGGTCCCTGGACCGAGCCGCCGATTTGGTCGGCTACGACTGGGCACACCGCGCGGCTGAAGGACGGGCCGCCAGTGCCTGAGGACATCTTCGGTGACGCCCTCCCGCCAGCCCAGCGCGAACCACGCAAGCGGGCCTTCAGCGACAAGGACCGCCGTACTCTTCACGAGCGTCTCGTCGACTGTGCGCACAACCCAGACCTCTACGAGTTGGCCGAGGCGCTCCCGCCGCCCGGGAGGGTCGGTAGGCCCCGTCGCTATCCCGATGTCGCCTTCCTGTTCTTCCTCGCGGCCCGCAGTGTGCTGGCCTCCGCTCGCCGCACCGCCGCACATCTCGAAGACCCAGAGGTGTGGACGATTCTCAGGGCCGGGGTGCGCGCAGAACTGGGCCGCACTGCGGCTGCCCTCCTTCCGGAGACAGGGCCGACTCGGTCCCAGTGGCTCCATGCCCAGCAACGGCTACGCGAGCACTCGCACGACCTGTGGGACATGTATCGAAGCCTGGCTCTCGCACAGGCGCTTGAACAGGGGATCTTCCCCGAGGACGAGACCCGGTCGTGGAGCAGCCCTCAGCGGCACCAACTGATAGCCGCCGACGGCACGGTCCTGAAATCCCCGACTCTGGCCCGGGCCAGCCAGAGCGTGGATATGACCACCGGAGAAATCCGTTACCACCGCGTAGACCCCGCCTCCGTCGCGCAGACCGAAGGCGGCGGCACGGAGGTGTACGGGCCGAAATACGTGTTCTTCTCCGCTAGAAAAGACGAGAACTACCTATCTCGGGTCTTCCTGGACTCGCGCTACGTGCCCCACCTTCACCCCGGCGGAGAGGCAGCCGTAGCGGTCAGGGGCGTCATAGACATCATGTCCGCAGCCCCCGGCTGTATGGGTGTGCTCTACGACGGCGCCATCCGCGGAGTACATCGGGACGCGATAGCCCGGTTCGGCGGCCTCATTATCAACAAACAACACAAAGGGAACGAACCGCAATTTTATGAATCACTGCGCCCTGGTCGCTGCATCCACGAATTGTGGGCGGCCGGCGGACGCATCGTGGAAAAGGTTCACTACGCGGACGGAACCGCGGAACTCGTTCCGGTACCGATCAAGCGACTGGAACGACGCGGACTCCGAACGTTCCGCTGGTACCACGTCCTGACCATTCCCTGTCGGCGCGGTGTCCACGAGCACAGAGTCGCCGTCGGGACGACAAGCCGAAAGGGCGAGCGCCCACCCGGCGAGAGCGACGAGGAACGCGGCTTTCACCGTGCCGAGCATCTGCAACAGATCCCGGAGTTCACCCGCACCCATCAGCTCGTTTATCCCTATAGAAGCGACGCGGAGTCCGGCCACGCACAGCTCGACGCCTCCTTGTGGAACGGGCGGCTCATCTCCTACGGAGTCGAAGCCCAGCAGCTCCTGACCCTTGGCTTCGTCCTCGCCCAGAACGCGACCAGCCGTGCCCTCCACCAGGGAGGAGCAGCCCTGCTGAGCCACACCGCCTGACCACCTCTCTGCCCAGCTCCCCAACACCAGCGCCCGCCCGAGCCCTGATCCGGTACCCTGTGGATCGAGCGCCCCGGCGGGCGCTGTGGCGTGCGTCGTGGGCTCAGCCCACCTCTTCACCACGGCAACCTGCCCAGGTCGCTCAGGGCTTGATCAAGAGACCTGGCCATGACTCGTCCATCGAGTTCCGTGCAAGGTTTCGCACAAGCCCCGCCTTCGTAGCTCAGGGGATAGAGCACCGCTCTCCTAAAGCGGGTGTCGCAGGTTCGAATCCTGCCGGGGGCACAGAGCAAAGGGCCAGCTCAGGAGGGGTTTCCTCCCAGGCTGGCCCTTCTGCGTTTCAGGGGTCGTGCCACACGCGTGCCACTACGGCCCCGCAGCGTCCGTCTCGGACGGGTCGGAGGCCTCTCCCCCACCACCCCGGATCATGGCACCGAGCCGATCGGCGATGGCCCGGTCACGGTCGCTGGTCATGTGCTGATAGATCAGCGCGGCCCGCGAGCTGCTGTGGCCCATGCGGGTCATCAGCTCGCGCGTGCTGGCCCCGGCCGTCGAGGCCAGCGTATTGCCCGTATGGCGAAGGTCGTGGAAGTGCAGCTCAGCCGTGATACCCGCCGCCTTCCGGGACATGACCCAGTCGTCCCGGAAGTTGCTCCGGCGTAGTTGTCCGCCCTGCGGCCCGACGAAGACGTGGCCGTCACGGCCAGGAGCGGCGTACTGCTCCAGGTGGCGCGTGACCTCGTCGAGCAGCTCGGCCGGGAAGGAGACCGCGCGCACCCCGGCCGCGGACTTCGGCGCCTTGTCGAAGAGCCGGCCGTTCTGCAATTCGGCCTGCGCACGCCGAACGGTCACGGTCAGCGCCTCCAGGTCGATGTCCCTGCGCCGCAGGGCGGCCAGCTCACCGAAGCGCAGCGTCGTGAAGGCTGCCAGGAGGACAAGCAGCCGGTAACGCGGCCCGATCGCGTCGGCGACGGCGAACACCTCCGGCACCGTGAGTACCGGCCGCTCGGGCACGTCGTAGCGGTCCGCACCCTTGATCCGGCAAGGGTTGCGCCGGATCAGCTCGTCGTCCACGGCCGTGTTCATCAAGGCCCGAAGGAGTTGGTACGCCTTGACCACGGTCGGTTCTCCGATGCCCGCCGCCAGGAGCTTGCCGCGCCAGCTACGGACCCGGGCCGTCGTCACGTCGGCCACGCTTCCGGCTCCGACTGGGTGAGGGCCGCTTGGGCGTCGGTCTTGGTCGGGTACGTCTTCTCGGCCGGGCGCAACTGGCCCGTTTCGGGATCGCGGTACCGCACCTGCCAACGACCGGACGGAAGCTGCCGGACCGACCCGAAGCTTCTGCGCCTCCCCTGCCTGTTGGCCATCAGGCAACCCTCCGCAGCGAACCATGGCGGTGACCGATCGGCTGCACCGTGTTGGCGTCGATGAAGGCGCTCAGCGAGCGCTCCGGGATGCGAACGTGCCGGCCGACCTTGACGAACGTGATGCGGCGCTCGGCGATGAGGCGGCGGGGGAAGCGTTCCGTGGTGCCGAGGAGTTCGGCCACCTCCGCCACGGTGAGGTAGCGGTCAGCCATGGGTGGGTTCTCCTTCCGTTCCGGGGGCGGGTTCGAGGGTTGAGGCGAGCCAGGCTTCGGCGTCGGAGAGGCCGGTTCCGGCGAAGACCCAGTGCGCGAGCACGAGGGTCGAGTCCGATTCGGTCTCGGTCGCAGCAGCCGCTTGGGCCCGGCGCCATTCCGCGCGGGCGTCGCGGAGGGCGCCAAGGGTCGTGGAGTAGCGGCGGGACTTGGTGGAGAAGTGGCCGCGGAAGCCGAGCATGTGGGCCCAGGCACGCAGGCGGAGGTCTTCCAGCTCCTTGCGTGCGCCGAGCGTCCAGGCGGTCCGGACCAGTCGGCGGGCGTGCTCGCTGATGTCGAGCTGGGCCAGCTCGGCGAGGAACTTCAGCGGGCGGTCGAGCGCTCCCGTGGCGGTTTCGGCGCCCTTGGTGGCGTACTTGGCGATATAGGCGGCCACAGCCCGTTCGGTCAGCTCCTGGCCGCCGTTGAAGTCCGCGGATCGGATGGTGCGCACGTCGAGTTGGCGGCCGAAGGCGAAGGTGTGGGCACGGCCATCGATGACCGGGCCGTCGACGCGGACCTTGCCGACGGCGGCGCCGATGGCATCGGTGAGCAGCTCGGCGGTAGCCCAGGCAGGCGGCGGGGTGTCGCCACCGGTCGGACCGTCGATGCGGATGACCGCGTGAAAGTGCACGGCGCCCCGCTTCTGGTACTCCGCGACCTTGGCGAACGAGACCCGGGCGTGTTCGCGGAACCGGCGCTGGGACAGGCCCGCTCGCTTGGCGACCTCTCGGCGCAGGTAGGTGGAGAAGCGGCGCCAGAGCTGACCGGCGTGAGCGTTCCAGAGCACGGCGGCTTCGTAGTCGTAGGTGTCCGGGTCGAGCGGGGTGCCAAGGGTGTCGTCGTCCTGGTCGTGGTGGACGCCGCAGCGGCAGGGACGGCCGCTTGAGGGGCGGTTGTGGACCGGGCCGAAGCTGGGGGCGGTGAAGGTGGCGAAGACGCGCGGGTGGGCGGCGACCTGTTCGGGGAGGCCCTTGCCGCCGCGCAGGCCTGAGGTGATCAGGTGGAAGGTGTCGCGGCGGTAGACCTCGGCGCAGGCCGGGCAGCGGGTGGTGCGGCGGTTGTTGCAGCGGACGAGGAGTTGGCCGGCGGGGAGGCTGGAGGAGTCGAGGTGGTGCAGGATACGGCCGATCTCGCCGGTTGCGGTGTCGAGGTCGTATTCGGTGCGGTGGCCGTCGAGGCGGATGGGGTGGGTGCAGCCGCCGAGTCCGGAGAGTTGGCGGAGGATACCGGGCAGGGTTCCGCCCGAGGCCAGGTTCACGAGTTCCGGGAGTGGTGGCGGGGTGGTGCGGGTGAAGATGGCGGTTCTCCTTCTGGCTGGCTCGGTCAGGAGTGATGGGCCCCGGGGCGGCGGATGCTTGGTCGTGTCGTGCCGCCCCGGGTGCCGGGCGAGGGCTCAGCGGTGGTGGTCGCGGAGCATGGAGCGCAGGACCATGCCGGCGACGGCCACGGAGACGGCCGTGACGGCGACGGCGGCCAGGAGCGCGGTGAGGACGACCCCGCCGACGAGCAGGGCTATGACCGCCTTGTGGTCGACGGAAAGCGCCGGGAGCGAGCGGCGGACGGGTGCCGGATCGGCCGGGGTGTGGGTGTGCGCGGGTGGCGGGGTCGGGTTGTCGGGGTACTTGGGCAGGAACACGAGCCGATCTCCTTATCTACTCGTCTAGGCATGTCAGCGGTTTATGACGTCCACTCCGGAGCGCGTACCGGACTCGATGGCGGGGGCGAGGAAGGTGTGGGAGAGCCAGAAGCCGAAGAGGGCGATCAGGACGACGATCCAGGTCCGGACGCCGAGGAACTTGACCGCTCCCCAGGCGAAGAGGCCGAGGACGAGGACGAGGGGCAGGCTGACGCTCACGGGGTGCGGGGTCCTTTCAGCGGACGGGGCAGCGGTGGGTGCGGGCGGCCAGTTCGGCGGCGGCGCGGCTGTCGTAGTCGGCGGAGAAGCCGCAGCGCGGGGCGGTGCAGGCGGCGGTGTGCTTCTCGCGGCCCCGGTTGTCGTAGGCGGTGCCGACCTGCACGGGGCCGATGCGGGTGACGTCGCGGAAGCGGCGGTTTGCGGCCATGGGAGTTCAGTCCTCCTGTCGCAGGGTCGAGGCGGGAAAGTCGCCCAGGATGCGGGCGGCTTCGGCGGGGTCCGGGGTGAGTTCGGCGGCGGCTTCGGCGAGCAGCCGGGCGAGTGCCGTCCTGCCGCTTGCGGCCATTTCGCGGGCCGCGTCGAGGTAGTCGGCGGCGGTGTTGAAACTGAAGAAGGGCACGGATCAGCTCCCTGTGGGGGTGAGTTGGGCGGCGATGGCTTCGGCCATGGGGACCGGGACACCGAGGCGGGCACGCAGAGTCGGGGTGTCGATGGGGGTTCCGGTGCGGGTGTGGTGGTCGGCCGCGACCTTGCGGGCGTGTTCGACGAGGGCGGCCGGGACGGGGACGGCGGGTTGCGTGGGGCGTTCCGGTGCTGCCTCGATGGCGGGTTGGTCACTCGGCTCGGGTGAGGGATCGGGGGCGTGCTCCTGGTCCTCGATGACCGCAGCGTCGCTGTCTGCCTGCTTGGGTGTGGTGTGGGCGAGGAGGGTGCCGCCGAGGAAGGCGACCGCGGGCCAGCCCGCGACGAGGATGCGCAGCCAGGCCGGCACCTGGTGCATGTCGAGCAGTCCGGCGGTGGCGACGTTCGCGCCGAGGGATGCGGTCAGGGCGATGACGAAGCAACACCACCCGGCCGTCTTCGCGTCGCCGGAGCGGAGCCGACGCCAGGCGGCGACGAGCAGCAGGTCGACGCTGATCGGGTACGCCCACGCTTTCCACCCGTCCTGTCCGGCCGCGGAGGCGATGTCGTGCAGGTGGGCGAAGGACAACGCGGCGGCGATGACCGCCTGGATGAGTACCGCGTCGACGCGGGCCAGGTGGGCGCGCATGCTGCGGCTCCTTTTCGGAATTCAGGCATGGGAGGGGTAGGGACGTGGCGCGCCAGACGGTCACGCCGACCCGGGTTGGAGTGAAGGTCAGTCGGTCACCGGTCGTGGCTTGACCAGCGAGACCGGAGCGTCGACCGGCTGTACGGGGACGGCGGGCCGGAAGGGCTTGAGTGCGGGTAGGTCGGGCACCAGGTGCGCCGAGGCGCGGCAGATTTCGGCGGCGTCGCCGAGAGAGAGGTACGGCGTGCGGATGCGGGACCAGCCGCCGGAGGTGTCACCGGCCACGGCGAGGCCGGGCCGTTCGGGGGCGATGGCGCAGGCGGCGTAGACCGCTTCGGGGGCGATGTCGCCGAGCGCCATCTTGGCGGAGGCTTCGTCGTTGACGCGGTGGCAGACCCGGCCGGTCAACTGCGCGCGGAGCATGGTGGCGCCCTTGCCCAGTTCGGCACCGAAGCGCTGCCCGCAGACCTCCAGGTAGATGCCGGCGGCGCGGCCGAGCTGGGCGAGGCGGATGAGCTGCGTGACCATCTCGTCGCGCCGTTCCTCGTCCTTCTTCGTGGCGACGAGGAAGAGTTCTGCCACCTCGTCGACGAACAGCACGATGGGCGCGGGGCGTTCCTCATCGGGCAGGCCCCAGATGTCGGAGGTGATCTCCTCGGCCGCGGTGCCCGGGGCGATGCCCTGCCGGGCCTTGATCAGGTCGTAGCGGTCCTCCATTTCCTTCACGAGGGTGGGCAGCAGTTCGGCCGCCTGCTCCGGGTCGGTGGCGAGCGCCGAGAGCCGTGCGGCGAACGGCGCCAGCTCGACGCCCCGCTTGCAGTCGATGCCGACCAGGGCGACCGGCTGAGGGGCGAGTCCGGCGATGAGGTGGCGCAGGTACATGGACTTGCCCGACAGCGTCGCGCCGAGGGTGAGGTGATGCGGGATGGTGCGGTAATCGCGTACGAAGGGCATGGCGTCCTCCCGCAGTGCCACCGGCACCTTGAGAAGCCCGCCACCGGCCTTACGGGGCATTCGCACCCGTCGCAGTACGTCGAAGCCGACGAGCCGCAACTCCACCACGCCCGGCTTGACGGTGGTGACGTACACGGCGTGAACGCCCCAGGCGTGCCGCAGCCGCTCGGCCGAGGCGGCCACATCAGCGGGTTCCTGCCCCGGAGCGAGCCGCAGCCGAAGCCGCAGCCCGGTCGAAGTGGGCCGGATGATGCCCCGACGCGGCGGCACCGGCCGTACCTCACGCCGAGTGGTCGCCTTGACCGCGAGGACCCGCAGCCGGGACGGGGCGACGGTCAGCCCGCACGCCTCCATGACCGAGCCGTACGAGCCGAGCAGCCGAGCGGTGGATATCGGCAGGCCGACCGTGGACCAGTACACCCCCGGGTGCTTGACCCGGGTGTAGGCGGCCCCGCCGCCGAGCGCGGCGAGGGGACCACCCACCTCCAGGAGCGTCGTCAGATCGGTCATCAGGCAGCGGCCCCGGTGGAAGCCGGGAACGCGGCCGGGGTGACGGCGGCGGCCCGGAAGGCGATGCCGTGCCGCTGCTGCCCGTTGAACACCGACTCCCACGGCCGGGCCACCAGCCCCGGCAGCGAGACCGGCGCCCCGAGGGTCAGCCCCTCGGAGATGCCGCCCTCCGGGACGGTGACCTTGATCAGCGACGACTCGCCGTCCTCGATGTACACGACGCCGATCGTCATCAGCGCCTCACCGCTGTTCGCGTCCTTGGCGATCTCGCCGGTCTGACGGTCGCGGACCTTGGGCTCGGGGGCCTCGGTCAGCAGGATCGTTGCGGCCGAGGTCTCAACGCGGATGGTGCGCAAGGAACTTCTGCTATCTACTCGTCTATACATGATGCGTCCTGCGAACCCGGCTCGCCGGGATCACGCGGACCAATCTGCCACACAACTTGCCCACTCGTCTATACGAGTAAGCGTGTTGGGGTGTACGAGTTGTTCGGAGGAGGGACCTGGGCCCACTGTCAGACCCACCCAGCAGAATCCACCCATGCTGATTGCGACCAACGGCCGTGGCCACACGGTGAAGCGGCCCTCGAAGCCGGCGATAGGGACCATGCTCGCCAACCTGGGGCGTGGCAACGAGCACCTGATCCTCGAGCGGCAGGACGAGGAACGCGAAGGCGACTGGTACATCCAGGTCTGGTTCCGCGACAACAACACCTACCAGCTGGAGTACCGCGACGGAGTCCCCGAGGAGCACTACCAGACACAGACGGTGTCGCAGGAGAAGGTCCTGCAAGCCCTCCTGGGCTGGGTGGCCGACAAGCCCACCTGGCGGGAAGGCTTCATGTGGAACAACATCGGCCACTGGTTCACGCCGGACTCTGAAGATGAGGACGAGCCGACCGCCTAGGACTGCGCCGCCGTCCATCCGATCAGGTCGCCGGGAGCTGGTACGACAGCACGTAGGCGTCCGCCGCCATCACCGTGTCGCAGACCTCCACAGGCCGTCCCTCGGTGTCGAAGGCAGTCCGGATCAGGTGAATGACCGGCACACCGGACGCCAGCCGGAGCGTCTTCACCTCGGCCGGCGAGGGCATCCGGGCCCGGATCTCCTCCTCGAAGTGGTCGAGCCGATGCCCCAGCTCCTCCAGGCGCGCATAGATGCCGCCGGGCCCGGGATTTGGTTCGGCGATCGGCGTCCCCCGGGCGATGTCGAGCGGCAGATAGGACGTGGCGAACTCCACGGGCCGCCCGTCCAGCAGATACCGCCGCCGCCGGGCAAGCACCCGCCGCACGGAGCCCAGCCGCGTAGAGACGTCCTGACTCGCCTTCTCCTCCTTGACCTCCAGGCTGTCGACCTGCGGGTGACTGCCGGCGGCATTGGCCTCCACAATGAACGCGGACTTCCCCTGTTCCCTGTGCCGCCGGGCGAACCGGTCGGAGGCGAGCCGTCGTACAGGCGGTCGTGGTCGCACGAAGACGCCCTTGCCGTGCTCGGCGTGGACCAGGCCCTCGCCCTGGAGGATGGAGAAGGAGTTGCGGACGGTCATCCGGGAAACCCCGTAGTGCTCGACAAGGTCGGCTTCGGAGGGAAGTTTCTCGCCCTCCTTGAATCGCCCACGGTCGATGGCCTCGCGCAGTTGGTCGGCGATCTGCCGGAAGACCGCACGATCGCTCGTGGGGTCGAGATCGCCGAGGAGGCCGGAAGGAAGAGGACTCACGAGTACTCCTTTAGGTATCTAGACGAGTGGGCGAGTGTTGTTGCTACGGTGGAGAGCCTAGCCAGCCGAGAGGGCAGAGGAACGTGAGCACAGAACGCCCGCACTCCGTGAGCGTCGCCGGGGTCGTCGTCGACGACCAGGGTCGGACCCTCTTGATCCAGCGCCGCGACAACGGCAAGTGGGAACCCCCGGGCGGCGTCCTCGAACGCGAGGAGACCATCCCCGAGGCCCTGCAGCGCGAAGTCCTCGAAGAGACCGGAATCAAGATCGCAGTTCCGGCGACCTTGACCGGCGTCTACAAGAACATGACAGGCTTGATCGTCTCGCTGGTCTTTCGCTGCGAGGCCGCCGACGGCATGCCCACCACCGGTGACGAGACCCGCGCGCTGCGCTGGGCCACCCGCGAAGAAGTCACCGAGCTTTGCGACGAGGCGTACGCGATCCGCGTCCTGGACGCACTCGACGCGGCGTCTCCGCCCGCCATCCGCGCCCACGACGGCGTGAAACTCGTCTAGCCCGAACCCGCTGCACATGGCGGCCTATCAGCACGAAGGAACTTGTATGCACGAGTATACGAGTACAGCCCGGGTCTGGGGACTCACTTGCCCAGGATTTCCCGAAGAGGTCAGCCGGGCCCGCCGCTGGACGCGCGACATCCTGCGCGGCTCCCCTTTAGCCGAAGACGCCGAACTGATCGTGAGCGAGCTCAGCGCGAACGCGATCCTCCACACCGCCAGCGGCCTGGAATCCGGCAGCTTCCACCTGGCCCTTGCCGTCTCCCAGCAAGTGATCGCACTGTCGGTCACCGATGACGGAGGCGCCGCCACCGCCCCGAAGGTCGAGCCCCAGGACCAGGACGCCGAACACGGCCGGGGCCTGGGCATGGTGAGCGCCATCGCCCACCGAGTCGTAGTCCACAACAGCGACAGCGGCCGCACCGTCACCGCGGAGCTTTTCACAGGCCACCGCGCAGGAGGCCACCCATGCTGATCGACAAGCCACAGCGCGGCTACTGGTGCGAGTGCTGGACCGAAGACCTCACCGAGGACAAGCCGCCGGCACTCCGGGCATCCTTCGACGCCTACACCGCACCCCAGGCAGACCGATGGGTCGCCGTCGCACTCCGCACGATCTCCCCAGCACTCGACCCCGACGCATCCGAGGAGGCCTGGGAGTGGCTCTACACCGGCCGCATCGAGACCAGGAGAGCGCTCCTGCGCTGTGAGCCCTGCACGGTGTCAGTCACCCAGGCCAGCACCTGTATCACCTGGACGATCCGCCCCGTGCTCTTCGTGCCTCTCGCCCACCGACAGGGCACCGAACTACCAGCCTGCGCATACGCCTTCACACCCCACCAGCACGATTGACACTTGGCCCTGGCCCGGATAGCCAAACTGGCAATCATCTGCCTTTCGGGCCAGGCCTCCGGCATGCTCAGCGCCGTGAACACCGACAGCAGCGATCAGCAGTCCAACGTCACCGACGCCACCGAGAACAGCGTCGAGGCGGACGCAGCCAGGACGATCGCCACCCCGGACGAGATCGATGCCTACAGGGGCTTGCTGACAGGAACGGACTGGCCGACGCTTGCGCACGCATACGGCTCTGCCGCTGAAGCACCCAAGATGCTGGCCGCCCTAATCGACCGAGAGCAGAGCGTGAGAACCAGGGCGCTTGACTACCTACACAACACCTTGCACCACCAAAGCACGCTCTACGAGGCGACAGTGCCCGCAGCGCTGTATGTGGCCGCGATCCTTTCGGATCCGCGAACGACCTGCACCGTGGACAACAACCGCCGCTCCTTCCCTGGTTGCATGCGCGCTGAGCTGCTTGCCTGGATTGCCTCGGTGGCGAATGAAGTCACAGACGAGGCTGAAGCCCTCAGCCAGCGCTACGGATTCCCCCTCGACGACTACCCACCGGCCGTCGGCATCCAGAGGATTCGGCCGCTCCTGTTCTCGGCGTCTCTCCCCTACACCGAGGACACCAACCGCCATGTGCGCAAAGCAGCCCTGACAGCCTGCATCCCACTCCTCGACGATCCCCGGTTGCATCACCACAGGCGGCCCCTGGTGCCCTTGGTCCGAGAGGTCTTGGGCACCAGTGAACTTTGGCAGCACCGCGAACGGGCCATCGACGCCCTCAACGCATGGGGCGAGGACTCCTCGGGCTTGGAAGGACAGCGGAACCCATTCCTGTTCTGCGATTCCGACCTGCCGGCTGACGGCTCATCGGCCTGGCTCGCTGACCCCAACTCCTCCGAGGGGTACAGCGACGAACCGCCGTTCTGACAGCGCCGGTCCAAGATCCACAAGGGCGTCAGCCAGTGAGTTACAACTTTCTCTACTGGTTCAAGGCGGCTCGCTCCGCTCCCCGCGCGCGGCACGGCCCCGGCCGGGCCTGCGCTCCTGCCTCCGTCCCGCTCCAGCCCGGCCGGGGCCGTGCCGCGCGCACAGCAGCGAGCCGAAGACCACGAGCCGAGTGCCGCACGGGAACGATCACTGTCAGAACGATGCCTCCGGCGGGGGATCGGCCGGCACCGGGATGGAGGGGGCGCCATTCCCGGCTGCAGGTCCGTTGTGGCGTGCGTGGGGTACTCCCATCCCGCACACCGTCGACCCAGGCAGAGCCGAGCAGACGCGGCCCCTGGCGTCCAGGTCGTTCGTACAGTGGCGCGCTCCACCTGGACGCCAGGAACCACGCCCGCTCCACGAGGTGTGGGTCGACGGCGTACGGGATGGGAGCTGGGGAGAGTGGTGGATGAAGCAGAGCAGGTAACTTACGGTTGCTTCAATCCGAGGTAGGCCTAGCCAAGCCCTCTCCACGAAGCCATGCTTCGATGTCGCTCCGCCTCCAGTACAGGCGATACAGCAGCCGGTGAGGCGACGGAAACGGTCGCTTCTTCGGCCCGCTACGTGCCAGCCAACCGGTGATGGTCTTCGGCTGAACCCGCACAAGTGCTGCCGCTCCAGCGGTGTCCACCCAGACATCATCATCGGGCAGCTCTGGCAAGCCGAGTAGGCGTCCTGCCGGAACCTCCTTGGCCTCGGCCAAAGCTTCAACGAGTGCCTGATGCTGAGCAGCGAGCGTCACGATCCGGTCGTTCACCCGGCCTCCTTGTACTGCAGTTTTAAGACTGCAGTACAAGCTACACGACTCCATCCCAGGAGATCATTGGTTTAAATGGCCGTTTTAGTTATTCCTGAGCCGCGCCGGGTTCAGCGCCAAGCTCTCGAAATACTGAGGCCATCTGGTCGTCAGGGATCCGCTGAATAATCTGCCGCTTCAGCTCACGCTCTTCCCGCTTGTTCCTGTAGTCGAGGATGTCGCGGATTATGCACCGCAGCACCCACACCACTCCGGGAAGAGATCCCAACGACGCCAGTTCACCAAGGATTTGCACCTGGGTCTCCTGGGTTGAGTAGCGACTCCGCCGGCCAGTCGACGGCCGAGCCGCGCAGACATCGCCAGTCTCACAGGGGAGATATGGCAACAAAAAAGCCCGAACGATGCGTTCGGGCAATAAAAAAGACGGAGGGTCAATCCTCCGTCAACAGGTTCCGGGCATGCCGGACTTGCCAACCAGTGTGTGACATCCACCGGCCCACGTCAAGGGTGGGCCAATCACAGCAGGTCAGACCGTCACGTGTGCAGGCCTGGGTGCACCCAACCCGCCAGGAGCGACAACTACGCTTGTCATCATGAGCCTGCCGCTGGACGACCCCATCACCAACTACCTCTATGGACTCGCCTGGGAGAAAGCCATAGAACGCCTCCCTGAGCCGCCGCAGAGCACATCGGGCCCGGTGACAAAGGAAGAGCACCTGGCGCTAATCTCAACACTGGCCGACTTCTCTTCGGGAATCGAAACGAATATTCTGACTGCCACTTACTACGCATGCCAGTTCGAGGTGTCGCAGGCAGAGATCGGGCGCGCCTGCGGGATATCTCGACAGGCCGTCCGTCAGCGACTTGCTAGGGCAACGGCCATCCAAGAAGAACGTAAGCGCCAATATTCCTACTTGGATTACGATTACGAGGAATATGACGACTATTAGAACCAGACTGCGCGCCATCACGGCATCTGGCCCGGCTCAGGATGGATTGCCTCCCGAGCTGACCCGTCGTTGTCTCCGGAGGCGTGCCTCACACATGTCATTAGAGTCCACACAAGATCAATCAACGGCACGCTGCTTGAGGTCGTCGATCAGGGCTGCCCACACCTCCTGCGCCGGCTTCGGCATCTGCGGTGTCGCTGCCTCCATCGCTTCGATAGTCTCGTTGGGGCGAGAGGCGAACTCGATGGACCAGCTGGCGTCTGCCATGAGACTACGGAGTTCGCAGAGAGCCCTGTCCGGGTTGGGGTGGTCGCGCAGCAGGATGGCCGCGCTGGCAGCGCTCCGAGCGGGGTAAGTGAAGACCTGCCCATCCGGGTTGATGAACAGGCCTTGGAGCGCACCCTCACGGTAGGCAGGTGGCCACATGCTCGGGTTATCGGAACAGGCCTCAATGCCCTCGATGCGCACGTTGAAGGTCTCCCGGGCGGAGCGCTGGCCGACGGCCACGCCGAGGGCGCGTTGGTCAGGCTCACCGAGTTGGGCAATGTTGGCAGCGCGAAGGCGGTCGGCTAGGTCGCCGCTGTAAAAGGCTATCCCTCCGTTCAGGAGGAGATCGTCGATGAGAGGCTGGACCGCACCCATGAGGACGGTTTGCATGCGGGAGAGAGCCCACCTCGTCCAGATGAGCGCCCCGTGGACACAGGTTTCAACGACTTCATCGGTGATCTCGTGTACGACCGCTCGGCCATGCCCGGTCCCGTAGCGATTGCGTAGTTCACGAAGTTGATCAGCCATCTTCCTGGCTTGGGTAGGCACCTGCCGCAAAGGGTGATTAGCTGGCAGTTCCGGCCCCACTGCGTGTTCGACGGTCTTGTGCGCCGCGTTCAGTACCTGCTGGTAGTCCGCATTGTCACCGCTGGGGTGGCCCGCTGCGGACAGAGCCACGCGAGCGACCGATTCCACCAGTTCCTTGGCACAGCCCACGACCAAGGGGCGGTCATCGGCCTCCGCCGCCCGGCCGAGACGGTCATAGGCGTCAGTGACGGCAGCCCAGCCCTCTTCGCGCAGCCACTCTGCTCGCGGTAGGGGTTCAGCCAGCAGATTTTTGATCACACAAGATTATCGGCACAGCAGATCCGGACCGGGGCGTGTTCCCCGCCATCGTTGCCTCAACGTATCTCGCGACCGGCAAGCGTTGGTCACCGATACCGCGGGAGCTCGGAGATCGGGAGGGGCACGCTCCGAACTCTGGTGCGTGGACGAGACACCGCCAAGCGAGCTGGGGAAGAGGGTGAGCAAGCGCCGCAAGAAGTAGGCCGGACTCGCGGGGCGAGTGTCTAATACTCCAGCTGTAGATAACGATCACGCTTTGCTCGCGGCTTGACGGCTGTAGTGGCTGGCCCGGGAACGGGCTTGATGACGACGCCGCCAGTGGGACCAGTGGAGCCAGTGCTCGGCCCCGTGAACAGGCCGGCCGATCAGGGCGATGAAGAGCCGCTGGATTTCGTTGCAGGTCAGCGGGATCAGGTCGTCGGGGCCAGGACGGAGACGGTGCTCGTCGGCGCGGACGACGGCCAGGAAGGCGTGGGCGAGCAGGGCGACGGTGACCCAGCGGGACCAAGACGTGTAACGGCGGAGCTGGTGCTCGTCCAGCCCAGCCAGACCTTTTCCGGACTGGAACGTCTCTTCGACCCGCCACCGGGATCCTGCGACCCGCACCAGTACTGTCAGGGGTACCGGCTCAGGTGAGAAGCAGCGGTAGTAGGCGAGTTCGCCGGTGGTGCGGTTGCGGCGGATCAGCAGGTGGCGTTGGCCTGGCGCGGTGCTGGACAGGTCGATGAGGGCCCAGTCGTAGAAGCGGTGTCCTTTGGCTCCGGCTCCGGCGGACAGCTTCTGCCAGGCTCGTTTGGGGAGCTTCTTGGCCAAGATGTCCGCGCGGAACTTCCCGGCGCCGGTGGTGACCTCGTGGGTGCGGGCCACTGCGAGTACGTATCCGGTAGCGCGGTCCTCCAGGGCGGCGCGCAGTGCGGGGTTACCGCCGTAGACCTCGTCCCCGGCCACCCAGGGTGCCTGATGGCCGGAGTCCAGGAATCGCATGATCATGCGGGCGGCCAGTTCGGGTTTGGTGGCGAACACGGTATCCGGGTGGAGTCCGGCGGCCCGGCAGCGCTCGGGTTGGTCGGTCCACGAGCGGGGGATGTAGAGTTCGCGGTCCAGTGCGGCATGTCCTCGCCAGCCTGCGTAGGCGAGATAGACAGCGACTTGGGAGTTTTCGATTCTGCCCGCGGTACCGGTGTATTGGCGCTGTACACCGACTGTGTGGCTACCCTTCTTCACGTCGCCGGTCTCGTCGACCACGAGCACCGCCCGGTCGTCGTGCAGGTGCTCGACCACGTAGTCGCGCAGGTCGTCGCGGACTGCGTCGGCGTCCCACTTGGCGCGGCTGAGCAGGTGCTGCATGGCGTTGGGAGTGGCCTCGCCGGCCCATTCGGCGATGGTCCAGCAGTTCTTCCGAGGCAGGTCCGCGAGTAGTCCCAGGACCAGGTGCCGTATTCGCAGTCGGGGTTCGACCCGGGCGAACCGGCCTGCGATGCGGTCCATCAGGCCCTCGAACGCTTCCTGCCAGCGGGCAGCGTCTACGCTGTGACCTGCGGCCACCGCGTGATCGTTTGTCTTCACACACCGATGATCAACGGTGGCCGCACCTGCCAGTGCCAGCAGGGCGGAACGGCTCGTCGAAGGAGACGCAGTGCTGGGATTGCTGGGCTTCTACGACGAACTGGACGACCGCTCCGGTCAGCCGAGCGGATCGATCCGCGACGCCGTCCGGCCCGTCGGCGAGCCGGACGAGGCGGACCTGGTGGCCTACCTGGACGCCGGCCACGTCCTGCTCGACGTCATGGAAGCCGGACACGACGTCATCACCGGCAGCGCCCACCGGCACTCTCCGGGATGCTCGTCCCTGGTGACCGACGGCACCTGGTTGTGGCGCCTGGACTTCCCGCACTACCTGGAAACCCACCACGTCTCGCTGCCCGAGACATTCCTCGACCACGTCCGCAGCCTGAACTACCAGATGCCCACCATCACCGTGGCGCAGTTCGCTCCGCACTACGACGAGACCATGCCCCTGGTCGGCTGGGCCTCGGCTGTCCCGTGGCGATCGATGGCGACCACGCTCGTACCTGAACCACGAGCCGTGACCAGCAAAGCCCAGTTCGACACGACGATGCTGGACCAGGACCGGAACCGGCCACACGGCAGCTGGGGCAAGCGGCGCAAGCCACGGAAAGCGTAGGCACCAGCAGCCCAAGAGCGATCTACAGCTGGAGTACTAACTGCGTGACAGCACCGACGAACATCGGCGGACGAGCGCGGACGGCTGCGGACCATCAGCGCAGGTGAGCGGCAGCCCAGCCCAAGGTCAGGGCGGCCCCCTCCAAGTTGCTTCGGGACGAAGAGGTCGTGCGTGGGCCGAGCTGCCGAGTTGACTGCGTAGTTCACCACCGATGTACTCCCACACATGCCAGGAAGGGATGACAGTCAGTCACTCGAAGCTCACCCCGCTCTCGCTCAGCCTGTGGCCGCAGCGCAGGATTACGTGGACGGGAGGCTGTCGCAGTACCAGACGTGGTACGACAAGAAGGCCGTCAAGACGAAGGCCATGCATCTCCGGATGAGGACGATATCCGTCGTCGGAGGAGCCTTGGTTCCCGTGTTAGTCAACCTTGACCTGTCATTCGCGAAACTTACCGCTACGGTGCTGAGCTTGATCGTTGTCGGCTCCGTCTCCTTGGAGAGCGTGTACCGCTACCGCGAACAGTGGAAGAACTACAGGTCGACCGAACAACTCCTTGGGCATGAGCGGATCTACTTCGAAACCAAGGTGGGGCCCTACTCAGGTCTCTCGGAGAGCGACGCATTCACGACCTTGGTCGCCCGCGTAGAGAGCGCTATCGCCAACGAGAACTCTGCGACCCTCAACGTGATGACCTTGGGCGGCCAAGTAAGCACTGACGTTCAGACACCGCCGGGCGTCCCTGGTGGCCGGCGAGAGCTTCAGTAGACCGAGCGTGCCACTCGTGTGCCAGATACTGCGGGCAACCACGGGGAAACCGGGGAATGAAGCCCGAGGCCATTGGGCACCGACACTGTTCCGCCGCAGGTCAGCAAGGTTCCCACCGCTGAAGCACCCAAGCTGAGGCACCAGGCGCTGGGCGATGGTGGTGACCATCCTCGGCGAGGGACTCATGTCAGCCTGTTGGGGCAGTGCTTGGCAGCCTCATCGGCGAAGGCGCAGAGCTTGCCGATGAATTCTCGGTAGCTGTCGGGAGCATCACCGTCCTTGCTGGGCGGCCCGTCGAGCCACTGCTGCCAGAGTCCGTCAGGCACGAGGAACCGGGCCGCATAGTCAGCAGCGAGCTTGGCGTCGAGCAACAGGAGCGCGCCGAGGGCGGCTCCCTGGTCGTAGTAGAGGTCGGGGCGCCGCAGGTAGCGGTCAAGGTAAGCGACCAGGAGGTCAGCGTCAGCCCGGGTACCGAAGACGGCCAGAGCGACACAGTACGCCTTCCCCGCGTAGGGCCCTTCACTGGCGAGCAGGAGTTCGCCGAGACGATCCCGGAACTCGGATCTGCCGGCCACGGCGACGAGCCAGGCTGCCGTCTTGCGCTCGCGCCACCCTCGGTCGAGCAGCGTATGCAGCTCACGAGGACTGATCTCACCAGCGGCCTGGCCCAGCTTCCGGAGAAACTTGGTTCGGTCGCGTCCGCTCATCCCGAGAAGGTTGCCGCCAAGTTTGAGGTACCGCCGGTCGGGCGTGACGTAGCGGCGGATCAACTTGAGCGGCTCGTCCTCTTCGTCTGCGCGGCGCATGGCAGCATCCTCGTATGGACGAAGCTGTCAGACCAGCAAATTGGCAGGTCGGGCGCCTCAGCCCTGCGTGCCCATCCGTCTCAGTTTCCGTCTCATTCAGCCCCGTTCACGGCCGTTCAGCCGAGACCCCGAGCCGTCACCACGCCTACGGCCAGCCGCCCATGAACGCAGGTGAACGCCCCCGCACGCAGCCCATCGCCCTACCAACACAGTTGGAAAGCGTGTAGGCCGACAGCTGCACACTCTCTCTCGCCGGTCGGCCGCGGCCCCGTATGGTCACGCATTGGGGACGAGTCGCTGAAGCACGGCACGAACGGGCCGGGAACAGGGGGACTGTGAGCAGGAGACGCTACGTGGTCAGGGGTGTGCCAGGTGGATACCGGATCTGGGACAACCGAGGACGTCGATGGTGGGGTGATCTCTACGAGTTGTGTCCTGACGATCTCGTGGATGAGCTCAACGGCCAGGCGGACCACGCACGGATCACTGCCCTCATGAAGCGCTACAGGGCGCAGAAGCGATAGGTGCTGCCGAAGGGGGGACGACGCATGCCCGCACCACAAGTGCACCAGATGGGGCGGGGAACAGCAGGGAACCACGGTGAAAGCAGCCCAGCCCGACGGGATGGCGCCACGGCCGTTCACCCAGGTCAGCGACCGACCCGGCCCCAAAGAGCCGCAGCTTCCCAAGCTGAGAGCCTCCCTTGAGTCGCACCATCGACTTCCGTGCTCGGTCAGGCACTGATGGTTGCGGTTCCGTAACCGACCGTGGGGATCACTGGTCCTTCTGAGAAGGTGGTGTCGTGGATCCAGAGGCAATCGCGACTGCCGTCGGAGCTGTCGTCGCTGCCGGGGCTGGTGGAGCCGTGACAGAGGTGTACAGCCGGCTACACGACAGGTTCTTCAACCGAGCCGTCACGGCAGAGCGGAATCGTCTACGGACTGAGGTGTTGGGCGAGCCCACCCTCGCGGACTTGGCATCCCTAGGGCACGCCGATGAGAACGCTGCCGGAACGACCACTCCCTCTCTGTCAAAGTAGATCGAGTCAGGCATACTGGATGATTCATTGAGTCGAGGGCGGAGAAGGAGTAGTGCCCGGGTGGCCAGCACGAATGA
>NZ_JBFBBS010000016.1:0-70185 GCF_040682835.1 Streptomyces sp. NPDC051104
GTCATCGTGCAGCCGGTCGGCTGGAAGCCGATCAGCGAACTGATCGGCCGGCCCGAACTCGCGGACGACCCCGAGTGGGCGACGCCTCAGGCCCGGCTGCCGAAGCTGAGCAAGATGTTCCAGCTGATCGAGGAATGGTCCTCGACGCTGCCCAAGTGGGAGGTCCTGGAGCGGCTGAACGCCCACAACATCCCGTGCGGGCCGATCCTGTCGACCAAGGAGATCATCGAGGACGAGTCGCTGATCGCCAACGAGATGGTCGTACGCGTCCCGCACCCGGAGCGCGGTGAGTTCATCACCGTGGGCAGCCCGCTGAAGCTGTCCGACTCCCCCGTCGAGGTCAGCAGTTCACCGCTGCTCGGCGAGCACAACGAAGAGGTCTACATCGGCGAGCTGGGCCTCGGGGACGAGGAACTGCGCCTGCTCAAGTCGAGCGGAGTGATCTGACGTGATGGCCGAAGACCGGGCGCTGAGGGTGCGGTCGCTCCTGGACTCCGTGCGGGCGGAAGGACGGACCGCGCTCACCGCACCCGAGGGCAAGGTGATCGCCGACGCCTACGGGATCGCCGTACCCGGTGAGGAACTGGCGAGGGACGTCGACGAGGCCGTGGCGTACGCGGCGCGCTTCGGCGGGCCCGTCGTGATGAAGATCGTCTCGCCGGACATCCTGCACAAGACCGACGCCGGCGGTGTGGTCGTCGGCGTGGAGGGCGCGGCGGACGTGCGCGCCGCGTTCCACCGGATCGTCGAGAGCGCCCGCGCGTACGCGCCGGACGCCCGCATCGAGGGCGTGCAGGTGCAGGAACTGCTCCCCGAGGGGCAGGAGGTGATCGTCGGGGCGGTCACCGATCCGACGTTCGGGAAGGTCGTGGCCTTCGGGCTCGGCGGGGTGCTCGTCGAGGTCCTCAAGGACGTCACGTTCCGGCTGGCGCCCGTGGACGCCGACGAGGCGCTGTCCATGCTGGACTCGATCCGGTCGGCGGAGATCCTGCGCGGGGTGCGCGGCCGGGCGGGCGTTGACCGGTGGGCGATCGCCGAGCAGATCCGCAGGGTCTCCCGGCTCGTCGCGGACTTCCCGGAGATCGCCGAGGTGGACCTCAACCCGGTGATCGCCACCCCGGACGGCGCGGTCGCGGCGGACATCCGCGTGATCCTGTCCGACGCGCCGGTGAGGGAGCGCAGGCGCTACACCCGCGAGGAGATCCTCGCCTCCATGCGCCGGTTGATGCAGCCGTCCGCCGTCGCCGTGATCGGCGCCTCGAACGAGCAGGGCAAGATCGGCAACTCGGTGATGCGCAACCTCATCGACGGCGGCTTCTCCGGAGAGATCCACCCGGTGAACCCCAAGGCCGATGACATCCTGGGCCGCAAGGCGTACAAGAGTGTCACCGACGTTCCCGGTGAGGTGGATGTGGCGGTCTTCGCGGTCCCCGCCAAGTTCGTGGCCGCGGCCCTGGAGGAGGTGGGACGCAAGAGGATCCCCAACGCCGTACTGATCCCCTCCGGGTTCGCGGAGACCGGTGAGCACGCGCTCCAGGCCGAGATCGTGGCGATCGCCGAGCGGTACGGCATCCGGCTGCTCGGACCGAACATCTACGGCTACTACTCGACATGGCAGGACCTGTGCGCCACGTTCTGCACGCCGTACGACGTCAAGGGCGGCGTAGCGCTGACCTCGCAGTCCGGTGGCATCGGGATGGCCATCCTGGGCTTCGCCCGCACCACCAAGACCGGTGTGTCCGCGATCGTGGGCCTCGGCAACAAGTCGGACCTCGACGAGGACGACCTGCTGACCTGGTTCGGTGAGGATCCGCACACCGAGTGCATCGCGATGCACCTGGAGGACCTCAAGGACGGGCGCGCCTTCGTGGAGGCGGCGCGGGCGACCGTCCCGAAGAAGCCGGTCGTGGTTCTGAAGGCGGGGCGCACGGCGGCGGGTGCCAGGGCCGCCGGATCGCACACCGGGGCGCTGGCGGGTGACGACGCCGTGTACGACGACATCCTGCGCCAGGCCGGTGTCATCCGCGCGCCCGGGTTGAACGACATGCTGGAGTACGCGCGCGCGTTGCCGGTGCTGCCCACCCCCAAGGGCGACAACGTCGTGATCATCACGGGCGCCGGCGGCAGCGGCGTCCTGCTGTCCGACGCGGTCACCGACAACGGTCTGTCCCTGATGGAGATACCGCCGGACCTGGACGCGGCCTTCAGGAAGTTCATCCCGCCCTTCGGTGCGGCGGGCAACCCGGTGGACATCACCGGCGGGGAGCCGCCGTCGACGTACGAGGCGACGATCCGGTTGGGGCTTGAAGACCCGCGGATCCACGCGCTCGTGCTGGGCTACTGGCACACCATCGTGACCCCTCCGATGGTGTTCGCCGAGCTCACCGCGCGCGTGGTGGCCGAATTCAGGGAGCGCGGCATCGAGAAGCCGGTGGTGGCGTCGCTCGCCGGTGACGTCGAGGTCGAGGAGGCCTGCCAGTACCTGTTCGAGCGCGGGGTCGTGGCCTACCCGTACACGACCGAGAAGCCGGTGGCCGTGCTCGGCGCCAAGTACCGGTGGGCGCGGGCGGCATCAAAACTGGGGGCCGAAGGCCCCTCCGCCAGGGCGGTGGCGGGAGACGGGCGGGATGTTGGGGGGCGGTTCATGAGGTGAGTGAACCGCGGGGCGGCCGACGGTGCGCGTCGGCCGCCCCGGGACCCGTGCGCGCACGAAAGGCATTGGACAGGGGGCGCTGGCCAGAACTTTCGACGCAAGGGGCACTGAGCGATGGCAACTACCGACTATTCGGCGTCCGTCCCCTACAGGGAGGTGACGGACCGCAACGGCCGCGTGTACCGGATCGGTGAATCCGACCGGGACATCATGGGCCGCACACGCAAGTGGATGGTCCTCCTGCCCTGGGTGGGCATGATGGGCATCAGCTCCGCCGAGTACGCGTTCACCTCGGCGGAGGACACGCTCCACGAGGCACATCTGTGGAGCAGCGGACACATCTTCTGGCTGATGGGCGTCTGGGTGTTCTTCCAGGCGGCCGTGGCCTTCCCGGCCGGACAACTACGGGAGAGCGGCCGCCTCCCCGCCCGTACGGCCATGTTGATCGGCGCGCTCGGCACGCTGCTGGGTTATCTGGCGCTCGCCTTCGCACCGCACGTGTTCGTCGCCTACCTCGGCTTCGGCGCCTGCAGCGGCATCGGCGCCGGCCTCGTCTACGCGACCTGCGTGAACATGGTCGGCAAGTGGTATCCGGAGCGAAGGGGCGGCAAGACGGGCTTCGTCAACGGCGGCTTCGCCTACGGGTCCGTGCCGTTCGTGTTCCTCTTCACCTCCGTGCTCGACCTGAGCAACTACAAGGCGCTGCTCACGACCGTCGGGATCGGGCTGTGCCTGGTGGTGGCCGCGGCCGGCTGGTTCTTCAAGGACCCGCCGAAGAACTGGTGGCCGGCGCACGTCGACCCGCTCAGGGTCACCGACGACCCGAAGATCCGCCGGGCGCTGGAGAAGAACCCGCCGGCGGTCAAGCAGTACACCCCGAAGGAAGCCGCCCGGACCCCGGTCCTGTGGATGATGTGGTTCTGCCTGCTGTGCACGGCCGGCATCAACATCTTCGGCATCGCCTTCCAGGTGCCCTTCGGCAAGGACATGGGCTTCGCGGGCGGGATCGTGGCGACGGCGATGTCCCTGAAGGCCATCGTCAACGGCACCGGGCGCGGCGTCATCGGCTGGATCTCCGACCGCTACGGACGCCGCAACACGCTGATCATCGTGTGCATCGTGCTCGGCACGGCGCAGTTCGGCGTGCTGGTGTCCGGCCAGATGGGCAGCATGCCGTTCTTCCTCTTCTGCTCCATGGTCTCCGGCTTCGGCGGCGGAGCGATCTTCCCGCTGTTCGCGGCCATGACCGCGGACTACTTCGGCGAGAACAACAACGCCACCAACTACGGCATGGTCTACAGCTCGAAGCTGATCTCGGGCCTGGTCGGCTCCGGTCTGGGCGCGGTCGTCGTCGGTGAGTGGGACTACCACGGCGCGTTCGTCCTCGCCGGCTCCATCGGGCTGGCCTCCGCCGTACTGGCCCTGTTCCTGAAGGCACCGGGCAGGCCCGACGCCCGGAGCATCGTCCCCAACCCGCACCCGCTCGGTGAGGAGATGGCGTGACATGACCGCAGACCCCATGGTGACAGGAAGCTCATCGGCCGACTCCGGCGCCGCACACCGTCCCTACCGTGAAGTCACCGACGCGCACGGCCGCGTCTACCGCATCGGCGAGAGCGACCGGGACATCCTCGGGCACTCCCGCAAGCTCATGGTGTACCTGCCGTGGATCGCGATGATGGCCATCAGCGTCTTCGAGTACGCGTACGGCTCCGCCGAGGACACCCTGTCCCACGCCCACGGCTGGACGCAGAGCAACACCTTCTGGATCCTCAGCGTCTGGGTGTTCTTCCAGGCCGGCGTGGCCTTCCCGGCGGGCTGGCTGCGCGAGAGGGGCATCCTGAGCGCGCGGATGGCGATGTACGCCGGTTCCGTGATGTGCGTCTTCGGCTTCCTGGCCCTTTCGCACCTGAACAACGTCTGGCTCGCCATCCTCGGCTTCGGCGTCGTCGGCGGGCTCGGTGCCGGCCTGGTCTACGCCACCTGCATCAACATGGTCGGCAAGTGGTTCCCGGAGCGGCGCGGCGCGCGCACCGGCTTCGTCAACGGCGGGTTCGCCTATGGGTCGCTGCCGTTCATCTTCATCTTCAACTACGCCTTCGACACCGCGAACTACCACCGGGTCCTGGACCTCATCGGCTGCTACGTCATGATCGTGGTGTTCGGGTGCGCGTTCTTCTTCAAGGATCCGCCGAAGAACTGGTGGCCCGCGGACATCGACCCGCTGACCTACTCCGGCGACGTCAAGAACGCGGCGAGCCTCGCCAAGAACCCGCCGGCCGTGCGGCAGTACACGCCGAAGGAGGCCATCAGGACGGGCATGCTGCCGCTGATGTGGATCTCCATCGTGATCACCGCCGGGGTGTCGATCTTCGGAATCTCCTTCCAGGTCGACTTCGCCAAGGACATCGGGTTCGGCCCGCTGGTGGCGGCCTCGTCGATGGGCGTCATGGCGGTCATCAACGGCATCGGCCGCGGAGTCGTGGGCTGGATGTCCGACCGGTGGGGCCGCAAACCGACGCTGGTCCTCGTCATCGTGGTGCTGGGTCTGGCCCAGTTCGGGGTGATCTGGGCGGGTGACATGAAGAGCGAGTGGCTGTTCCTGTTCTTCGCCTTCCTCTCCGGCTTCGGAGGCGGCGCGTTCTATCCGCTGTTCGCGGCGCTCACCCCGGACTACTTCGGCGAGAACTACAACGCCACCAACTACGGACTGGTCTACAGCGGCAAGCTGGTCAGCGGTCTGTTCGGCGGTGGGCTCGGCTCCATGGTGGTCGGCGCCTGGGGCTACAACGGCGCGTACGCGCTGGCCGGCGGGGTCTCGATGGTGGCGGCGGCGATCGCGCTGTTGCTGAGGCAGCCCGGACGCGGCCGAGACGTCGCGTCGGCTCCGGAGCCGCAGCCCACGGGCTGACGACGCGGTACAACGTGAGGAGGCCCTCCCCAGTGCATGGGGAGGGCCTCCTCACATGTGGCTACCGGCTCAGCACTTCTCGCGCGACGAGTGCAGGTAGGCACTGGAGCGGCGGGCGAAGGTGAAGGACTCGGTCGGGTTGTCGTGCTCGGTCTGCCAGTGGTGGGCCGGACGCTCGCCGCGCAGCCGGGTCACCGCCGAGATGAACCGCTGGTAGTCGATGTCGCCGTCGCCGACATCGACCATGCGGTAGCCGAACTGGTTCGACGGGTCGCTCACCCCGTCCTTGACGTGGAAGAGCGGATAGCGGTGGGGCTGCTTCAGTACGTAGTCCAGCGGCTCGAAGGGGGCGGGAGTGCCGTCGGGGCGCTTCGAGAAGCGAAACTGGCCCGCGTACGCCCAGAAGATGTCCATCTCCAGGTGGACGAGGTCGGGATCGGTCTCGGCGAGCAGGACGTCGTAGAGCCGGACCTTGGGGTTGTCGCTCGCGAAGCCGAACTCGTCCGAGTGGTTGTGCTGGTAGAACTTCATGCCGCGCGCCCTGGCCGCCGCGCCGTAGGTGTTGAACTCCTCGGCGGCGCGCTTCCAGGCGTCGACGGTCGAGCCGTAGCGGAACGGGCCCGAGGCGGTACCGATGTGCTTGAGCCCCAGGGCCTCGGCGTCGTCGAGCACCTTGGTGAGGTTCTGCGCGAAGGTGTACGCGTTCGGGTCGCTGGAGTAGTAGCCGACGTGGCTGCCGATCGGGGTCAGCCCGTGGTCCTTCGCCAGCCGCTTCAGCTGGGCGAGGGTGATCGGGCCCGCGGAGCCCTGGGTGTAGCCGGCGAACTCGACCTCGGCGTAGCCGTACCTCTCCAGTTCGGCGAAGACGGGCGCGAAGCCGAGCGTGGCGACCTTGTCGCGCAGGCTGTAGAGCTGGATGCCGAGCCGGCCGGGCGGCAGGACGGGGCGGCCCCGGCCCGCGTCACCGGTCGCCGTGTCGGTCGCGGTGCCGGTGGCCGCGGTGGCGGGGGACGAGACGGCGCCCAGCAGCGCGGCGGCGGTGGCGCCGGCGGCCACGCCGAGCATGCCTCGTCTGGTGAGGCGGTGGGTGAGTTCGGGGTCGGTCTGCGGGATGCGGCTCATGCCTGGAACTCCTCGGTGTCGGAGGGCGTTGTCAGTGGTGAGTGCTTCACTTGTGACCAGTCGGATCCGACGGGCCGGTGGGACCGGCGCGTCAGGTGAGACCGGCGAGTTGGAGCAGGAGTGACTTCACATCGGTGGCCGCGACGCGGTCACCGACGGCACGGGGGGTGGAGCAGATGAGGAGCGGACCGTCGTCGTCGCTCGCGGGAAGGCGGCCGTGGCTGCCGCGAATAGGTGACGGGTCGAGGGGCACGACCGCCATGCGGTAGGGCATGCCGAGTTTCTTGCGCGCCAGGGCCGTGGCCGCTCTGACCTTGACGTAGGGGTCGAGCGGGTCCATGAAGAGTTCGGCCGGGTCGTAGCCGGGTTTGCGGTGGATGTCGACGAGCCGCGCGAAGTCGGGCGCGCGGGCGTCGTCGAGCCAGTAGTAGTACGTGAACCAGGCGTCCGGCTCCGCGACGGCGACGAGTTCGCCGGAGCGTGGATGGTCGAGGTGACGGGCCTTCTTGCCCGCGTCGTCCAGGAGCTGCTCGATGCCGGGCAGACCGGACAGGGCGGCCCGGGTGGCGTCGAGGTCCTCGGGGCGGCGCACATAGACGTGGGCGATCTGGTGGTCCACGACCGCGAAGGCTCGTGAGGCCATCGGGTCGAGGTACTCCATGCCGTCCTGCGTGTGCACCTCGAGCAGTCCGGCGCGGCGCAGGGCTCGGTTGATGTCGACGGGGCGGGCCACGCGGGTGATGCCGTACTCGGACAGCGCCACGACGGTGCGGCCCTCGGCGCGGGCGTCGTCCAGCAGCGGCGCCAGCGCGGCGTCCAGGTCGGCGGCCGCTTTCGCCGAGCGCGGGTCGTCGGGGCCGAATCGCTGCAGGTCGTAGTCGAGGTGCGGGAGGTAGCAGAGTGTCAGGTCGGGGTGCCGGGTGCGCAGGATGTGGCGGGTCGCGTCGATGATCCACTGGCTGGAGACCAGGTCGGCGCCCGGTCCCCAGAAGTGGAACAGGGGGAATGTGCCGAGTTTCGTGGTGAGTTCGTCGTGCAGGGCCGGGGGCCTGGTGTAGCAGTCGGGTTCCTTGCGGCCGTCGGCGTAGTAGACGGGACGAGGGGTGACGGTGATGTCGGTGTCGGCGCCCATGGCGTACCACCAGCAGATATTGGCGACCGTGTACCCGGGGTGGGCGCGGCGGGCGGCGTCCCACAGCTTGTCGCCGGCGACGAGGCCGTTGTGCTGTCGCCACAGCAGGACGTCACCGAGTTCACGGAAGTACCAGCCGTTGCCGACGATGCCGTGCTCGGACGGCAGGGTGCCGGTCAGGAAGGTGGACTGGGCGGCGCAGGTGACGGCGGGCAGGACGGTGCCGAGCGGTGCGCGGGAGCCGGACCGGGCGAGCGCCTGGAGGCGGGGCATGTGGTCGAGGAGACGGGGGGTGAGGCCGACGACGTCCAGGACGAGGAGTGGGGTGGGGCCGGTGCCGGTCGGGGTGCTCATGGAAGCTCCTTCAGGCCGAGGTCCGTCAACAGGTCGCGGGCCAGCGCCAGTTCGGCGGCGATGCCGTCGGCGAGCTGGGCACGGGCGCGGGGCCGCAGCTCGGGCGGGAGGGCCTGCCAGGTGTAGGTCTCGACCTCGAGGTGGCGGGTGAGCGGGTGCGGTCCGCCGACGAGCCGGGTCAGGGCGGCGCGGAGGACGGGGAGTGTGGAGGTGAGGGGCGCGGCGGGGGTCGCGTGCAGCGGGACGTGGAAGTGGGCGCGCCAGGGCGCGGTGTCGGGAAGGGCGTCGCCTTTCAGCGCCTGCGGCAGGTCGTCGGTGCCGCGCAGGCCGGCGGCGGTGAGGGTGCGGGTCTGGTGCAGGAAGCGGGGTTCGGCGAAGGCGGCGAGCGCCTCGCGGACCTCCGGCAGATGGGGGTGTTCGGCGTGCAGTGCCGCTGAGAGCTGCGATTTGACGACGGGGACGCGGGCTCGGGTGAGTGCGTCCAGAGCGGTGTGCGGGTCTTCGAAGGAGGTGGCGAGGTGGCAGGTGTCGACGCAGATGCCGATGCGGTCGTGGGCGATCGCGGTCAGAGGTGCGATGGCGTCGCCGGTGGTCTCGACGGTGCAGCCGGGTTCCGGCTCCAGGCCGACGCGGATGGAGCGGCCGGTCAGCTCCGCGAGGGCGTCGAGGCGTGCGGCGAGGGTGCGAAGGGCGGTGCGGGCCCTCTCGGCGCGCTCGGTGTCATGGGCGGTGCGCCAGGCGAGGGGCAGGGTGGAGATGCTGCCCTCGGTGACGTCGTCGGGGAGCAGGACGGCGAGGACGCGGGCCAGGGCGGTGGTGTGGTCGACGCGTTCCGGGTCGGCCCAGTCCGGCTTGTAGACGCGGTATTTGACCTCCTCGGCGCCGAAGCCTTCATACGGGAAGCCGTTGAGGGTGACGACCTCGAGGCCACGGCGGTCCAGTTCGGTGCGCAGGCCGCGCAGCGCGGACGGGTCGGTGACGAGGGTCCGGGCGGCGTCCCTGGCGAGCCACAGGCCGATGCCGAGGCGGTCACGGCCGAGGCGGCGACGCACGCGCTCGCAGTGGTCGCGGAGCTGGGCGAGGACACCGTCGAGGGTTTCGGCCGGGTGGACGTTGGTGCAGTAGGCGAGGTGGACGGTGGAGCCGTCGGGGTGCCGGAAACGCATCGCTCACTCCCCGCCGCGCAGCACGGAGTTGCCCTCGTGCGTGGGCGCGGTGGCGGCCACGTCGAGGGTGAGGCGGCCGCTGAGCCCGTAGAAGGCGGCGGGGTTGCGCCACAGCACCAGATCCACGTCGTCCTCGGTGAACCCCTCGGCGAGCATCGCGTCGGCGACCTTGCGGGTCTTCAGCGGGTCGCTTCTGCCCCAGTCGGCGGCGGAGTTCACCAGGACCCGCTCGGGCCCGTACGCGCGCAGGATCGCGACCATCCGCCGCTCGTCCATCTTGGTGTCGGGATAGACGGAGAACCCCAGCCAGCAGCCGCCGGCCTTGGCCTCCTTGACGGTGGTCTCGTTGAGGTGGTCGACCAGGACCCGGTCCGGGGGAAGTGCGGACTCCCGGACCACATCGAGGGTGCGGCGCAGGCCGGCGAGCTTGTCACGGTGCGGGGTGTGCACCAGCGCCGGCACTTCGTGGTCGGCGGCGAGCTGGAGCTGGGCGGCGAGGGCGGTGTCCTCGGCGGGGGTCATGGAGTCGTAGCCGATCTCCCCGACGGCGACGACCTGGTCCTTGACGAGATACCGGGGCAGTTCGTCGAGGACGGGGAGGCAGCGGGGGTCGTTCGCCTCCTTGGGGTTGAGGGCGAGGGTGCAGTGGTGGACGATGCCGTACTGGGCGGCGCGGAAGGGCTCCCAGCCGAGGAGGGAGTCGAAGTAGTCGAGGAAGGAGGCGGGAGAGGTGCGGGGCTGGCCGAGCCAGAAGGACGGCTCGACGACGGCGCGGACGCCCGCGGCATACATGGCCTCGTAGTCGTCGGTGGTCCTGGACGTCATGTGGATGTGGGGGTCGAAGATGCGCATCAGGACTCCTTGCCGTGGGGGGCGTCCGTGGAGTGCGGCGCAAGCGCCGGTTCGGTGAGCGCCAGCACCCGGTACAGGTCGTCCGGCACGGGACGGCCCGCGGCGGTGCGTTCCGCGGCGTAGTCGCCGAGCATGCGGGCCAGTTCGGTGTCGCCGCGGGCGCGCCCGGACAGGTCGGCCACGCTGTCCACGCCGACCCCGGTGAACAGGCACTTCAGGACCGCCTGCCGCCACAGGTGGGGGCTGAGGTGGCGGGCGGCGTAGGGGCCGAGGGCGGCGGCGAGGAGCCGGGTGTCGTTGGTGCGCAGCGCGTCCTCGAGGAGCGGTAGTCCTTCCGGGCCCGGCAGGAGGTGGGGCAGGGCGTGGAGGACGGCGCGGCGCTCGTCGGCGGTGCCCTGGTGGTAGACGCGGGTGAGCCCGTCCGCGTCGGGGCGCGCCGCGTGCAGGATGAGGACGCGGGCGGCGTCGGCGTGAGCGGTGCCGCACCGGCGGCCGGCCTCGGCGAGGCGCAACTCCCACACGGAGATGGGCCCGTGGCTGCCGGGCTGGGCGGCCGCCTCGTCGAGGGCCTGGTCGAGCCAGGCGCGGGCGCCCGCGGGGAGCCGGGCGTCGAGGTGGGCGCGCAGCTCGGCCGGTGGGGTGAGGGCGAGGCCGGTGCCGATCGTGGGGGTGGGCTGCGTGGCGTGCGGGTGGCTCATGCGGTGCTCCCTTCGGGGGTGGCGGAGGGCTCGCCGGCAGGTGGTGTGGGGGGCGGGGCGTCCGGTGGGAGCCGCCGCCCGGTGGAGGAGGCCGCCGCGCTGCGGAGGAAGGGGAGGGAGACTGCGGCGAAGTGGGGTCCGGCGTGGGAATGACGGGGCAGCTCGACGACGGTCAGACCCTGATAGGCGGTGGCGGACAGGGCACCGAGGACGGCCGGGACGTCCAGGTCGCCCTCTCCGAAGGGCAGGTGTTCGTGGACGCCGCGGCGCATGTCCTCGATCTGGACGTGACGCAGCCAGGGCGCGGCGGCGCGTACGCAGTCGGCGGGAGAGAGGGGTTCGAGGCACAGGCAGTGGCCGAGGTCGAGGGTCAGGCCGAGGTGTTCGGGGTCGCCGAGCGTGTGGCGCAGGCGGTGGAAGTCGGCGAGGGTCGCGAGGAGGTGTCCGGGTTCCGGTTCGACGGCGAGAGGGACACCGGCGGCGGTGGCGGCCTCCAGGACGGGGGCGAGGGCGGTGGCCAGCCGTGTCCACGCCGTGTCCTCGTCGGTTCCGGCGGGAGTGACGCCGCTGAAGCAGTGCACGGCGTGCGCGCCGAGGTCGGCCGCGACGCCGACGGCCCGGGTCAGCAGGTCGATGCGGCGGGCGCGGTCGTCCGGGTTCTGGTCCAGAAGGGAAGGGCCGTGTTTGCGGCGCGGGTCGAGCACATAGCGGGCGCCCGTCTCGACGGTGACGTCGAGGCCGAGCGCGTCCAGTCGGTGGGCGACCCGGCGGGTGCGGGCGGCGAGGTCGGGGGCGATCGGGTCGAGGTGCATATGGTCGAGGGTCAGTCCGACGCCGTCGTAGCCGAGGTCGGCGAGCAGGGCGAGGGCGTCGTCGAGGCGGAGGTCGGCGAGGCCGTTGGTGCCGTAGCCGAAGCGGAGCGGCGTGCCGCCGGCGGCCGGGGCGGACGCTGGGGTGCTCTCGGAGGGCAGCGCGCTCATGTGACGCTCACCTTCCTCGCGAACCTGACTGCCGACGGGGCCAGGGCCGCGGTCAGCAGCGCCGTGACCGGGGCGCCCGAGCGGGCGGACAGCGCGGCCTGGAGTGGGATCGTGGCGCGGATGCCGCCGCCGACGGCGCGTTGGGTGAGCGGCGGTGACGGGTTGAGGGCGGCATGGAGGTAGGGGCGGGCGGCGGTCACGGCGTAGACGGCGGCGAGGGCGCCGCGCAGGGTGTCGGCTGCGGTGCGGGAGTGGGCCGGGCGCGCGGCGGTGGCCGGTCGGGCGCGCCGCCGGGTCAGTGATCGGGCCAGCACCCCGGTCGTGGCCAGCGCGGCCAGAGCGGGCAAGGGCGAGCCGCCGCGGGTTTCCTGGCGGGACACGGTGGTGAGCGCCAGGGTGTGGCCGGCGAGGAGGGCGGCCGGGCGCAGGGCCGGGCGGATGCGGCCCGTGGTGGCCGCGGCGCCCAGGAGCAGGTCCAGGCCGCGGGCCGCCGCCATCGCGGCCGGGCCCGCCGGGGTGCGTTTCAGGGCCAGGTCGTACGCCCAGACGGTCGCCGCCAGGGGGGCGGCCACGGCGAGTGCGGGGCGGCCGGAGCGGGCGGCGAGGTCGAGGCCGGCCGTCGTGAAGGCGCAGGCCGCCGCGAGAGCGGCGGTGGGGCGGATCCGGCCGGAGGGCAGGGGGCGGTGCGGGCGTTCCACGGCGTCCTCGGCGCGGTCGGCCCAGTCGTTGAGGGCCATGCCCGCCTCGTAGAGGCACAGGGAGGAGCCGATGGCCAGCAGTGTGCGGCGGCTGGGACGGGCGCGGACGGCGGCCGCGCCGGCCAGCGCGTCGCCGGGGACGGTGAACAACGCGGGCAGGCGCAGCAGTTCGGCCCAGGCACGAGGGCCTTCGCGGTCCCCGGTGCTCCCGCTCATCGGGCCTCCCCCGCCCGCTGCCCGGCGGGCGCCCGCCGCAGTCGCCGCGCGAAGTCCGTGAGTGCCGCGTACTGCTCCCCGAGCGCCGACGGCCCGTCCCCGACCGGGTCCTTGAAGTAGAAGCCCAGGTCGGTGAGCGGACCGGACAGGCCGGCCTCGTGGGCGCGCAGTGTCAGCCGGGCCAGGTCCAGGACCAGCGGGGCGGCGAGTGCCGAGTCGCAGCCCTGCCAGATGGTCTGCAGCACCATGCGCGCGCCGAGGAAGCCGTCGAAGGCGACGTGGTCCCAGGCGGTCTTCCAGTCGCCGAGGGCGGGCACGTCGTCGATGTGGACCTCGCCCTCGACCCCCGCGCCGAGGGTGTCGGCGAGGACCCGCTCCTTGCCGGCGTTCTTCGCGGCTGCCGCGGCCGGGTCGGCCAGGGACGCGCCGTCGCCGCCTCCGAGCAGGTTGGTCCCGGACCAGGCCCGCACCGTGAGGGCACGCTGGGCGAACATCGGGCCCAGCACCGACCGCAGCAGCGTCTGCCCCGTCTTGCCGTCCCGGCCCGCGTACGGCAGACCGCTCGCCGCAGCCGTCGACGCCAGCGCCGGGTGGTGCAGGCCCGTGGACGGGGTGAAATTCACATACGGGCAGCCCGCGCGCAGGGCCGCCGCCGCGTACAGCGAGCTGGGCGGAAGACGGTCGCCGGTGGCCGGAGGCTCGGTGGACGCCACGCTCACCACCACCGCCCCTGCGAGCCCCCGGCGCCGTACGAAGTCCTGGATGTCGGCGGTGAAGGCGCCGATCAGCTGTTCCTCGTCCCGGGTGTCCCCGGGCAGGGGGCCGCCCGGCCTGATCTCCCCGTCGGCGGCGGCGAGTTCGGCCGCGACGGCGGAGGGCAGACCGGGTGGCAGTACGCCGCCCGCGGCGAGGGCTTCCGCGCGTTTGGGCAGGGGGCAGTCCACCGTGTCGTGGCCGCCGAAGACGAGGGACGACAGGGCCGGAAGGCCGCTGTCCGCGAAGACGGGGGTCTCGGTGACCATGCCCGTGGGCGGGTGCAGGCCCGCGGTCACGGCGGCGCAGCCCGCGACGACCGTCGTGGCGACGGAACCGCGGGCGCCGATCAGCCACACCCCGAGACGGGCTCGGGCAGGGGATGCGGACATGGGCAGGCAGCCTCCTTGTCGTGCGGGAAACCTCAACGGGGACGGGAGGAAAGCGGCGGGCGGGAGTCCGGCGTCGCCCGCCCGCCGCCGCTCACTTGCCCTTGACGGGCAGTTCCTTGATCCGGATGTCGCGGAAGGACACCTGGTCATCGGCCCCGTGGTTCTGGATGCCGATGTGGCCGTCGGTGAGGCTCCGGGCCGGATCGGTGTTGGTGAAATCGTTGATCTTCACGCCGTTGAGCCAGACGCGCAGGCGTTCGCCCTCCACGCGGATCTCGTACGTGTTCCACTCCCCCGGCGGGTTCAGCGCGCGGTCGCGCTTCTTCAGGTCGGCGGACTGGAAGCCGTAGACGGACCCGGTGGTCTTCTCGGGCACGTCCGTGGCGTCGATCTGGATCTCGTAGCCGTTGTTCACGGCCGACCACGGGTCGTCCGAGGGCGGGAAGCCCACGAACACACCCGAGTTGTCGTCGCCGGACGTCTTCCAGTCGAGCTTCAGCGAGTACGAGGAGAAGCCCGACGCGGCGTACCAGAGCAGGCCCATGCCGCCCTGCGACGTCAGGGTGCCGTCGGCGTCCAGGGTGAAGGAGCCCGGGCCCGCCTGTTTCCAGCCCTCCAGCGAGGTGCCGTCGAAGAGCGGACGGTAGCCGTTCTCCGGGCGGCAGTCCGCCTGGGCTTCGCCGACGGCCCACCGGATGCCGCCCAGCAGGTGCCGGCGGAAGGCGGGGTCGGCGTAGGACTCCTTGGTGTGGCCGCCGCCGGTGTAGAAGGCGCGGCCGCCCTGGTAGTTCTGGCACCAGGCGATCGGGTGGTCGCCGTTCATGGTGCCGCCGGTGTACGAGGACTCGTCGAGCGAGGCGAGGACGTGGGCCCTGTCCCGGGGGTTCGAGCGGTAGTTGTACCACTCGTCGGTGCGTTGCCAGGTCCGGCCGAGCTCCGAGGTGGCCGGGTGGGCGCGGTCCTCGACGTTCACCGTGGCCGGCTGGATCGCCGGGTGCGACTGGAAGTAGGCGCCGGCGAGGCCGCCGTAGAACGCCCAGTCGTACTCGGTGTCGGCGGCCGCGTGGATGCCCACATAGCCGCCGCCGCGCCCGATGTAGTCCTCGAAGGCACTTTGCTGCGTCGGTTCGAGCACGTCCCCCGTCGTGGACAGGAACACGACGGCGTCGTACCGTCGCAGGTTCGACGGGGTGAAGGCGCCGGCGTCCTCGGTCGCGTCGACCGTGAAGCCGCCCGTCTCGCCGAGCTGCTTCACCGCCGCGATGCCGTCCGGGATCGAGTCGTGCCGGAAGCCGGCCGTCTTGGAGAAGACCAGCACCCGTGTGCCGTCCGCGGAGTGCGGGGCCGCGGGCTGGGTGACACCGCCGAGGAGCAGGGCGGCGCCCACCGCGGCCGTCGTCAGTCGTCCGGTCGTGTGCATGCCGTCCTCCTCTCAGCCGGTCGTGAAGGTGAAGTCGTCCACGTCGAACAGGGCTCCGGAACCGGTGCTCCCCTTGAAGACCAGGTAGAGCGTGGTCGCACCCCTCGGCGCTCGGGACAGGTCGGCGCTGACGTCCTGGAAGTTCTCCCAGCCGCCCGTGACCGGCACGGTCGCCTTGCCGAGCAGGGTGCCCGTCGCCGAGCCCGCGCGGACCTCGAGGGTGCCGCCCGCGCCGCCGGAGGCGATGCGCGCGGTGATCTTCTTGGCGTCGCTCAGCACGTACGGCGTGAAGGAGATCCAGTCGCCGTTGTCGATGTCGCCGACCGTCTTGCCGCCGTGCGCGGTGTCCTTGGCGATCACCGAGACACCGGAGGAGGTGCTGAAGTGCTCGGCCTGGCGGTGCCGGGGCTGGGCGACGTTCCGGTCGTGCGAGGTGAGCGGGGCCTGGCCGCCGCCTCCGCCGTCGGTGTACTCGGCGTCGAAGACCCCGAAGATGTTGGCGTCGTCGTCATGGCCGCCGTCCGCGCTGGTCCGGATGGTGCCGGAGCAGCCGTTCGCAGAGGTGAGCGGGTGGCCGTGGGAGTCGTGGCCGAGGACGAAGGTGACCTTGACCTTCGAGCAGTCGACGTTCGCGCCGTCCTCCGGGTCGGTGACCTTCACCTTGAACGGAATGGCGTCCCCGAAGCTGAACAGCTGTCCGTCCTGCGGGAGTTCGAGCACGACCTTGGGCGCGGTGTTGCCCACGACGATCTGCACGCTCGCGCTCCCGGTACGCCCGGAGGGGTCCTTGGCGGTCAGCGTCGCCGTGTAGGTGCCGTTCTTCTTGTACTTGTGCGTCGGGTCGGCCGCCGTCGAGGTCGTCCCGTCTCCGAAGTCCCAGCTGTAGGTGAGGGCATCGCCGTCCTGGTCGCTGGTGCCCGCGGAGGAGAACGTCACCTTCAGCGGCGCCTGCCCGGAGGTGCGGTTCGCAGCGGCCTGCGCGACCGGCGAGTGGCCGTCGGTGGCGTTCTCGATGCGGTACAGGGCCGAGTGCTCGTCGCCGCCGAACCAGGCGGTGCCGTAGTCGAGGACGTACAGGGCGCCGTCGGGCCCGAACGCCATGTCCATGATCTGGGTGCCGGACCAGGGGAAGGGGTTGATGGACTGCACGGTGCCGCCGGCGTCGGTCACGATCCGCTTGATCCAGCGGCGGCCGAACTCACCCGCGAAGAAGTTGCCGTCGTACGCCTGCGGGAACTTCACCGGCGAGTCGAGCGCCGGGTCGTAGTGGTAGACCGGGCCGCCCATCGGGGACTCGGAGCCGTCGCCGAACTCGGGCACGGACGGGCCGTTGTAGGGGATCCAGGCGGGCTGGGCCGGCGGCAGGTCGGTCAGGCCGGTGTTGTGCGGCGAAGTGTTCTTCGGCGCGGCGCAGTCGAAGCGCGCGCCCGACGCCTTCGTCGCGAAGTCGTAGTCGACGTAGGCGTCGTTGGCGCCGGTGCAGTACGGCCAGCCGAAGTTGCCGGGAACGGTGACACGGGCGAACTCGACCTGGCCGGCGGGCCCACGGTTCGGGTCGGCGGCACCGGCGTCGGGGCCGTAGTCGCCGACGTAGAGGATGCCGGTCTGCTTGTCGACGCTGAAGCGGAACGGGTTGCGGAAGCCCATCGCGTAGATCTCGGGCCGCGTCTTGTCCGTGCCGGGCGGGAAGAGGTTGCCGTCGGGTATCGCGTACGAGCCGTCCGCGTTCACCTTGATGCGCAGGATCTTGCCGCGCAGGTCGTTGGTGTTGCCGGCCGAGCGCTGGGCGTCGAAGGCCGGGTTGCGGTCGGAGCGCTCGTCGATGGGGGTGAAGCCGTCCGACTGGAAGGGGTTGGTGTCGTCGCCGGTCGACAGATACAGGTTCCCGGCGGCGTCGAAGTCGATGTCGCCGCCGACATGGCAGCAGATGCCGCGGGAGGCGGGCACGTCGAGGATCTTCTTCTCGCTCGCCGCATCGAGTGTCCCGTCGGTCTTCAGGACGAACCGGGAGAGTCGGTTGACGCCGTCGAAGGCCGCGAAGTCGGCCGCGGTGCCGGTCTCGGGGGCGTCGCCCGCCGGGGTGTTCAGCGGGGGCGCGTAGTAGAGGTAGATGAAACGGTTGGTGGTGAAGTCCGGGTCGACGCCGATGCCTTGGAGGCCTTCCTCGTCGTGCGAGTAGACGTCGAGCTTGCCGGCCAGGCGGGTGTTGCCCGCCGCGTCGGTGATGCGGAGTTCACCGTCGCGGGAGGTGTGGAGGACGGAGCGGTCCGGGAGGACGGCCAGCGACATGGGCTCGCCGACCTCGGCCTCGCCCTTGGCGAGGGTGACCTGCTGGAAGTCCTCCGCCGCCGCGGTCCCCGCGTCGGTGACGGCTGCGCCGGCCTGGGGGGCGACGAAGGTGAGGGACGCGCCTGCCAGCAGGGCGCCGCCGAGCAGGGCGACGGCTCTGCGCAGGGACGGGCGTCGTCTGTGAGCGGTGACTCTGCCGGTGCGGGTGGTGCGGTCGTTCCCGTGCACGAATGCCTCCAGAATGGGGCCGGTTGTACGGGCGGGTGCGGTACGCCGGGATGCGCCGTCATCCCGGAGGGCTTGATGGGGTGATCAGTTGCCGAACGCCGCGTCGAACGAGGCCGACGGCGGCTCGAAGTCGTACGCCTTCAGCCGGGTCAGGGCCTCGGGGGCGCCCTGGAGCCGGTCCATGCCGGCGTCCTCCCACTCCACGGAGACGGGTCCCCGGTAGTCGATGGAGCGCAGCATCCGGAAGACGTCCTCCCAGGGCACGTCGCCGTGCCCGGCGGACACGAAGTCCCAGCCGCGGCGGGGGTCGCCCCAGGGCAGGTGGGAGCCGAGGCGGCCGTTGCGCCCGTCGAGGCGCTTGCGGGCCTCCTTGCAGTCGACGTGGTAGATCCGGTCGCGGAAGTCCCACAGGAAGCCGACCGGGTCGAGGTCCTGCCACACGAAGTGGGAGGGGTCGAAGTTCAGGCCGAAGGCGGGGCGGTGGTCGACGGCGGCCAGGGCGCGCTGCGTCGTCCAGTAGTCGTAGGCGATCTCGCTCGGGTGGACCTCGTGCGCGAACCGGACGCCCTCCGCGTCGAACACGTCGAGGATCGGATTCCACCGCTCGGCGAAGTCCTCGTAGCCGCGTTCGATCATCGACTCGGGTGCGGGCGGGAACATCGCGACCAGGTGCCAGATGGCGGAGCCGGTGAAGCCGATGACGGTGTCGACGCCGAAGGCGGCGGCGGCGCGCGCGGTGTCCGCGATCTCGGCGGCGGCCCGCTGCCGTACACCCTCGGGCTCGCCGTCGCCCCAGATGCGGGCGGGCAGGATGGCCCGGTGGCGTTCGTCGATGATGGCGTCGCACACCGCTTGGCCTACGAGGTGGTTGGAGATCGCCCAGCACTTCAGGCCGTACTTGTCGAGGAGCTGACGGCGGGAGTCGACGTACGACGGGTCGGCGAGGGCCTTGTCGACCTCGAAGTGGTCGCCCCAGCAGGCGAGTTCGAGTCCGTCGTAGCCGAAGTCGCGGGCGAGGCGGCAGACCTCCTCCAGGGGCAGGTCGGCCCACTGGCCGGTGAACAGGGTGAAGGTGCGCGGCATACGGCAGTCCCCCTCAGACCGCTATGGGCGTATAGACGGAGTTCTTCTCGGCGCTCTCCTCCACCGCGGCGAGGACCCGCTGGACCTGCAGCCCGTCGGTGAAGGAGGGGTCGGGCGTGCTGCCCTCGGCGATCGCGTGGACGAGGTCGCGGGCCTGGTGGACGAAGGTGTGCTCGTAGCCGAGGCCGTGGCCCGGCGGCCACCAGGCGTCCAGGTAGGGATGGTCGGGTTCGGTGACCAGGATGCGGCGGAAGCCGGCGTGCGCCTCGGGTTCGGTGGCGTCGTGGTACGACAGCTCGTTGAGCCGCTCCAGGTCGAAGGCGAGGGAGCCGCGCTCGCCGTTGAGTTCGATGCACAGGGCGTTCTTGCGGCCGGTGGCGTACCGGGTGGCCTCGAAGGAGGCGAGGGCGCCGGAGGCGAAGCGGCCCGTGAACAGGGCGGCGTCGTCCACGGTCACCTCGCCGGTGCCGTCGGCCGATGCGGCGCTGAGCCCGCTGGTGGGGCCGTGGGGCAGGGGCCGTTGCCGGACGAAGGTCTCGGTGAGCGCGGACACGCCGGCCAGGCGTTCCCCCGCCAGGTACTGGGCGAGGTCGACGATGTGCGCGCCGAGGTCGCCGAGCGAGCCGGAGCCGGCCAGCTCCCCGCGCAGCCGCCAGGTCAGCGGGAAGGAAGGGTCGACCAGCCAGTCCTGGAGGTACGACACCCGCACGTGCCGCAGGGTGCCGATCCGGCCCTCGGCGACCATGCGGCGGGCGAGCGCGGTGGCGGGGAGGCGGCGGTAGTTGAAGCCGACCATCGCGCGCTGACCGCGTGCGTGGGCCGCTTCGGCCGCCGCGGCCATCGCCTCGGCCTCCTCCACGGTGTTCGCCAGCGGCTTCTCGCACAGCACGTGCTTGCCCGCCGCGAGGGCGGCCAGGGCGATCTCGGCGTGGCTGTCCCCCGGGGTGCAGATGTCGACGAGGTCGATGTCGTCCCGGGCGATCAGCGCCCGCCAGTCGGTCTCGGCCGCCGCCCAGCCGTGGCGGTCGGCCGCTGCGCGCACGGCGGCCGGATCGCGGCCGCAGACCGCGGCCATCACCGGGCGCAGGGGCAGGTCGAAGACACGGCCCACGGTGCGCCAGCCCTGGGAGTGGGCGGCGCCCATGAAGGCGTAGCCGACCATGCCGACGCGCAGGGACGGCTTCCCGGCGCCGGTCCCGGCAGGTGCCGTCGTCTCGCTCTCCGCACCTTCTGACTGCTGCGGCTGTCCCATACGGAAGGTCCTCCTCGTCCTGGTGGTGGTGCGCCGTGGGGGGTGCGGGTGGAGCGTCACCTGAAGCCGGTGGGCATGTAGCGGTCGACGTTGTCCTTGTCGACGACGGCCGAGTAGAGGGTGATGGAGGCCGGGATCTCGTACTCGGCCAGGCCGCCGACGCCCTTGCCCTGGCCGAGGGCGCGGGCGAGGTCGATTGCGGACGCGGCCATGGTCGGCGGGTACAGGACGGTCGCCTTGAGCACGCTGTTGTCCTGCTTGATGGCCTGGAACGCGGACAGCGCCCCGGCCCCGCCGACCATCAGGAAGTCGTCGCGCCCGGCCTGCTGGATGGCGCGCAGCGCGCCTACGCCCTGGTCGTCGTCGTGGTTCCAGAGGGCGTCGAACTTCGGCTGCGCCTGGAGCAGTTGGGCCATCTTGGCCTGCCCCGACTCGACCGTGAAGTCGGCGGCCTGGCGGGCGACCTTCTTGATGTTCGGGTAGTTCTTCAGGGCGTCGTCGAAGCCCTGGGTGCGCTGCTTGGTCAGTTCCAGGTTGTCCAGGCCGGCGAGTTCGATGACGCGGGCGTTCGCCTTGCCCTTGAGCTTCTCGCCGATGTAGTGGCCGGCGTTGAGGCCCATGCCGTAGTTGTCACCGCCGATCCAGCAGCGGTAGGCCTGCGGGGTGTTGAAGACGCGGTCGAGGTTGACGACGGGGATGCCCGCGCGCATCGCCTTCAGCCCGACCTGGGTGAGTGCCTTGCCGTCGGCGGGCAACACCACCAGCACGTCGACCTTCTTGTTGATCAGCGTCTCGATCTGGCCGATCTGCGCGGCGGTGTCGTTGGAGCCCTCGGTGATCTCCAGGGTCACATCGGAGTACTTCTTGGCGCGGCTCTTGGCATTGTCGTTGATGGCGTTGAGCCAGCCGTGGTCGGCCTGCGGGCCGGCGAAGCCGATGGTGACGTGCTTGCCGGGCTTGTCGCCGGCGGCCGGTTGGTCGTTCGCGGCGGGCTTGTCGTCCTTGACCTCGTTACTCGTGCAACCCGCGAGGAAGGTACCGGCGGAGACGGCGGCGGTCCCGAAGAGCAGTCCTCTGCGACTGGTGAGTGGCGACATGGCGGTGAACCCTTTCCTCAGGTCGTGCTCGCGGTACGGCGCTGGACCAGCACGGCGGCGACGATGATCGCGCCCTTGGCGATCTGCTGGACGTCGCTCTGCAGGTTGTTCAGGGCGAAGATGTCGGTGATCGTGGTGAAGACCAGGACGCCGAGGGCGGAGCCGGTGATGGTGCCGCGACCGCCGCTGAGCAGCGTCCCGCCGATGATCGCGGCGGCGATGGCGTCGAGTTCGTACAGGTTGCCGTTGGTGTTCTGGCCCGAGCCGGACAGGATGATCAGCAGGAACGCGGCGATGCCGCAGCACAGCCCGGACAGCAGGTAGAGGTACAGCCGCTGGCGGCGTACGTCGATGCCGGCGAGGCGGGCCGCCTCCGCGTTGCCGCCGACGGCGACGGTGCGGCGGCCGAAGGTGGTGCGGTTGAGCAGTAGCCAGCCGATGACGGTGACGACGGCGAAGACCAGGACGAGCGGGGGGATGCCGAGCACGTAGGAGTCGCGTTCCCCGAGCTCGAGGATGCCGTCGACGGTGACGATCTGTGTCCTGCCGCCGGTGATCTGCAGGGCGAGGCCGCGTGCGGAGGCCAGCATGGCGAGCGTCGCGATGAACGGGACCATGCCGCCGTAGGCGATGAGCAGGCCGTTGACCAGTCCGCAGCCCACGCCGACGACGACCGCCGTGAAGAGGATGCCCGCGAAGCCGTACTCCTGGGTGGCGACCGTGGTCGCCCACACCGAGGCCAGCGCGACGATCGCGCCGACGGACAGGTCGATGCCGCCGGAGGTGATGACGAAGGTCATGCCGACGGTGACGACGCCGATCACGGAGGCCTGGGTGAGGACGAGCTGGAGGTTGCGGGTGTCGAGGAACTCGTCCGGTTTGGTGATCCCACCGATGAGGACGAGCGCGGCGAGCACGCCGAGGAGGGACAGGGTGCGTACGTCGGTGCGGGACACCAGGGCACGCCACGCGGGGAATTGACCGACCGAGGGCACCTTGTCGGCGGTGTCCCGCGGCGGGGAGACGGGCTGCGTCATGACACCGGGCTTCCTTCCATGACGAGGTCGAGTACGCGGTGTTCGTCCAGCTCACGGGCCGGCGCGGTATGGACGACGCGGCCCTCGCGCAGGACCAGGACGCGGTCGGCGAGACCCAGCACCTCGGGCACCTCGCTGGAGACCAGCAGCACCGCGAGACCCTCGTCGGCCAGGCGCCGGACGACCGCGTACAGCTCGGCGCGGGCGCCGACGTCGACGCCTCGGGTCGGTTCGTCGAGCAGCAGCACGCGGCAGCCGCGCAGCAGCCAGCGGGCGAGGACGGCTTTCTGCTGGTTGCCGCCCGAGAGGGTGCGGATCGGCACGGCCGGGTTGTCGGGCCGCAGGGACAGCTCGCGAGTCGTCGCGCGCGCCGCGCCCCGTTCCGCGCCCCGGTCGATCCAGCCGCCGCGCGAGAAGCGGGACAGGGAGGAGATCGAGACGTTGCGGGTGACGGACTCCAGCATCAGCAGGGCCTGCGCCTTGCGTTCCTCGGGTGCGAGGCCCAGCCCGGCGCGCACCGCGGCGCGTACGCTGCCCGGGCGCAACGGGCGCCCGTCGACGAGGACCTGTCCCGCGGTGGGCCTGCGGGCTCCGTAGAGGGTCTCCAGGATCTCGGAGCGCCCGGAACCGACGAGCCCGGCCAGGCCGACGATCTCCCCGGCGCGCACCTCGAGGTCGAGCGGCTCGAACTCGCCCTGCCGGGCCAGTCCTCGGACCTCCAGTACGGGCGTGCCGTGCGGCGGGGACGCGGGCCGCTCGGGGAAGACGTGCGCGACGTCGCGTCCCGTCATCAGGGCGACGACGTCATGGGTCGGTGTGGTCTTCGCCGGCAGTCCGCCCGCGACGGCCCGCCCGTCCTTGAGGACGATCACCCGGTCGCCGATGCGGCGGATCTCCTCCAGACGGTGCGAGATGTAGACGACGGCGACTCCGTCGGCGGTGAGATCGCCGACGATGCGGAACAGGTTGTCGACCTCGTCCGGGTCGAGCGCGGCGGACGGCTCGTCCATCACGATGAGCCGTACGTCGTGCGAGAGCGCCCGCGCCATGGACACGATCTGCTGCTGGGCGGCCGACAGCTCGCCCACGAGGCGGGACGGGTCGATCTCCGGGTGCCCGAGTCGCCGGAGCAGCCGTGCTGTTGACGTCCGGGCCGTTTTTCGCCGTACGACGAAGCCGGCGGCCGTGGGTTCGTGGCCCAGGTGGACGTTCTCGGCCACCGACAGGTGCTCCACCAGGTCGAGTTCCTGGTAGATGGTGGCGATGCCCAGGCGCATGGCCGCGATCGGCGAGCGGAGCGTGACGGGCTCCCCGCGCCAGTGGATGGTGCCGGTGTCGGGCTGGTGGGCGCCGGCGAGAACCTTGATGAGGGTGGACTTCCCGGCCCCGTTCTGGCCGAGCAGGCAGTGCACTTCACCGGTCTGGACGTCGAGGTCGACGCCGTCGAGGGCCCGGACCCCGGGGAACGACTTGGTGATGCCGGACATGCTGAGCAGCGGTGGTTCTGGTGCCATGTGGGTTCCCCTCGGCGGGCGTGCGGGCCGGTGTCAGGGCGTGCCGCCGGCGCTGGGCAGGCGGTTTCAGGGCAGGGCAGAGCAGGGCGCCGTGCTGGAGTTCCGTACGTGCGGCGGTTGCTTACGCGGGTGAGAACAGGTGGTCGCTGATGAGGCGGGCCGCGCCGATCACGCCCGCGTTCTGGCCCAACTCCCCGAGGACGATGGGGAGATTGCCGGTCGCGAGCGGCAGCGACTGGCGGTAGACCTGGGTGCGGATCGCGGCGAGCAGGGTGTGGCCGAGGCCGGTCACCCCGCCGCCGATCACCACGAGGCCGGGGTTGAAGAAGCTGACCAGACCGGCGATGACCTGGCCGGTGCGGGTGCCGCCCTCCCGGATGAGGTCGAGGGAGGTGGCGTCGCCCGCGGCGGCCGCGGCGGCGACGTCGGCGGCGGTGAGGGTGCCGTTCGTCTCCAGGCGAGAGGCGAGCTCCGCCGAGAGTCCCTGGTGGGCGGCCTCCAGCGCGTCACGGGCGAGTGCCGCGCCGCTGAAGTGGGCCTCCAGGCAGCCCCGGTTGCCGCAGGCGCACGGGCGTCCGTCGGGCACGGCCTGGATGTGCCCGATGTCGCCCGCGCTGCCCGTCGTGCCGCGGTAGACCTCACCGCCGACGACGATGCCGCAGCCGATACCGGTGCCGATCTTGACGCAGAGGAAGTCGCCCACGGTGCGGGCGACGCCCGCGTGCTGCTCCCCCATCGCCATCAGGTTCACGTCGTTGTCGACCATGACCGGGCAGCCGAGTTCCTGGCTGAGGGCCTCCCGCACCGGGAAGCCGTCCCAGCCGGGCATGATCGGGGGCGCCACGGGGACGCCCTCGGGGAAGCGGACCGGCCCGGGGACGCCGATTCCGGCGCCGTCGAAGCCCTCCGCGAGGCCGGAGGTCTTCAACTTGGCGGCCATGGAAAGGACTTGCTCGAAGACCGCGACGGGGCCCTCGCGCACGTCCATGGTCTGGTTGAGGTGGCCGAGCACTTCCAGTTCGGCGTTGGTGACCGCGACGTCGACCGAGGTCGCGCCGATGTCGACGCCGAGGAAGCGGAGGTTCGGAGCGAGACGGATGTTGTGCGAGCGGCGGCCGCCCCGGGAGGCGGCGAGACCGTCGGCGACGACCAGTCCCGTCTCCAGGAGCCGGTCGACCTCCACGGCCAGCTTGGACCGCGACAGGTCGACCTGGTCACCCAGTTGCGCCCGGGAGTGCGGCCCCCCGTCGCGCAACAGCTTGAGCAGCCGGGCCTGGTGTGCGTTCGCGGGTCGTGCCGTCATCCGTCTCACGCGCCCCTCCCCGCCTCAATTCGGCCACCAGTTGTCGGGCTTTCGAGGGGAACGTAGCAGCGGTGGCCGAGGCTGGGAAGAAGTAGCGCGCGAATTGCCGCCAACTTTCTCCACTCACAGGACAAAGACGGGGCTGGACCGGCCCGTGGCTCAGGACTCCGACCGGGCGTGGTACGACCGCCGCGTGTGCTCGGTGTGTTCACGCATAAGGTGGGTGGCGCGCTGCTCGTCCCGAGCCGCGATCGCCGCGATCAGCTCGCGGTGTTCGATCCACGACTGCCGGCCGCGCTGCCGGGCGACCGGCGTGTAGTACCAGCGCACCCGGCGGTCGACCTGCCCCGCCAGTTCCGCGAGGACCGCGTTGCCCGCCAGCTCCATCACCTTCGCGTGGAAGCGGGCGTTGAGCGCGACCGCCCCGTCCACGTCGTCCTGCGCCACGGCCCGCTCGCCCTCGGCGCACAGCTCCTCCAGAACCGTGACACCCGCGCTGTCCGCGTTCGCGGCGGCGAGCCGGGCGGCCTCCGCCTCCAGCAGCGTACGGACGGTGAGGAGCTGGTCGGCCTCCTCCTCCGTGGGCTCGTGCACGAACGCCCCCTGGGCGGGCCGCAGATCGACCCACCCCTCGGTGTTCAGCCGCTGCAGCGCCTCGCGCACCGGCTGCCGGGAGACCCCGAGGTGCCCGGCGAGCTCGCTCTCGACGAGGTGCTGGCCCGGTTGGAGGGCACGCGTGGTGATGAGTTCGAGCAGCGCCTCGTAGACACGGTCGCGCAACGGGCCCGGCCGCTCGAGCCTGGGCACCGCTCCCTGCGGCAGTCCTGTCGACAACATCGCGGTCCCCCTCCAGGGCAACGGCGGCACGGTAGCCGGAAAGCCAGTATGAATTGTCTTTCGTCTACAGTCTACGCGCACAAGAGCCGGCCCTGCGGGGAGTTGGCCTCGTCGCACGGCCGTCCGACGACGGCTGACGGACGACCCGACGCACGGCCTTCCGGCGACGGCTCACAGAGGGCGACCGAGCGCGACGACTCACGAACGACGGCTCACGGATGACGACCACGGGCGCCGATCCACGAGCGACGGCTCACGGATGACGACCACGGGTGCCCATCCACGAACGACCGCCCACAACGACGACCACCGGCACCGATCCACGAACGACCGCCCACAACGACGACCACCGGCACCGATCCACGAACGACCGCCCACAACGACGACCACCGCCGCCGACCCACGAACAAGAACGACCCACGAACGACCGCTCACGGGCAGCGAATCACCTGTCCCGCGTACGAGAGGTTCCCGCCGAACCCGAACAGCAGCACGGGTTCACCGCTCGAGATCTCCCCGCGCTCCACGAGCTTCGACAGGGCGAGCGGGATACTCGCCGCCGAGGTGTTCCCCGACTCGGTGACGTCGCGCGCGACGACCGCGTTCACGGCGCCCAGCTTCTCCGCGAGCGGTTCGATGATGCGCAGGTTGGCCTGGTGCAGCACGACCGCGGCGAGCTCCTCGGGCGCGATCCCGGCCCGCTCGCACACCCGGCGCGCGATGGGCGGCAGCTGGGTCGTCGCCCACCGGTACACGCTCTGCCCTTCCTGCGCGAACCGCGCAGGCGTCCCCTCGACCCGGACCGCGTGCCCCATCTCGGGCACCGAACCCCACAGCACGGGCCCGATCCCGGGCTCCTCACCGGCGGGGCACGCCTCGACGACGGCGGCCCCCGCACCGTCCCCGACCAGCACGCACGTCGTACGGTCCGTCCAGTCCGTGACATCGGACATCTTCTCGGCGCCGATGACGAGTGCCCTGCTCGCCGCGCCCGCGCGCACGGCGTGGTCGGCGGTGGCGAGCGCGTGGGTGAAGCCGGCGCAGACGACGTTGACGTCCATCGCGGCGGGCTGCGGCATGCCGAGCCGGGCCGCGACGCGGGCCGCCGTGTTCGGGGAGCGGTCGACGGCGGTGCAGGTGGCGACCAGGACGAGGTCGATGTCGCCGGGCGCCAGGCCGGCTGCCGCCAACGCCTTGGCGGCAGCGTGCGCGGCGAGCTCGTCGACGGGCTCGTCGGCTCCGGCGATGTGGCGCGTGCGGATGCCCACCCGGGTCCTGATCCACTCGTCGCTGGTGTCGACCAGGCCCGCCAGGTCCTCGTTGGTGAGCACCTTGGCGGGCTGGTAGTGGCCGACGGCGGTGATGCGTGAGCCGTTCATGGGTGGTTCCCCCTCGTTGCCGTGGGTGTCGGGATCCACCAGTCTGATCAGTGACTCACGGGTAGGGCGGCAGGTGAAAGGACAGGAATGGGGCGCCCGGCTTGTCGACTTCCCGCAGTTTTTCGGGCGCCCGGGCATGTCCTCCGAACTGTTACCCGGTGAAGAGCTGCTTGGCCTTCAGGACGAGCTCGTACAGGCCGTAGCCCAGCGGTGCCCCCACCCACACCCAGGCGAGGGCGATCAGGGCGCGCCGGTCAGGCGGGCTGCTCTCGACGGCCATCGGCGGCCTCCTTCGGTGCGGGGACGTGGTGGCGGGGGTGGACGGGCCGGACCAGCTCGTTGGCGGCGAAGCCGATGACGAGCAGCCCGATCATGATCACGAAGGACAGGCCGTAGAGGGACGACCCGTGCTTTCCGGCTTCCTTCTGGTGGTCGGCGATCCAGTTGACGATCAGCGGCCCGAGGACCCCGGCGGTCGACCAGGCGGTGAGCAGCCGGCCGTGGATCGCACCGACCTGGTACGCGCCGAACAGGTCCTTCAGATAGGCGGGGATGGTCGCGAAGCCGCCGCCGTAGAAGGAGAGGATCACCAGCGCACAGAGGATGACCAGGGGCTTTGAGGAGTCGCCGAACGACGCGATGAGCAGGTACATGATCGCACCGGCACCCAGATAGACGCGGTAGACGTTCTTGCGGCCGATCAGGTCGGAGGCCGACGACCAGCCGATCCGGCCCGCCATGTTGGCCGCGGACAGCAAGGCGACGAAGCCGGCCGCCGCGGAGGCCGACACCGGGGTGGAGGTGTCCGCGAAGAAGTCCGTGATCATCGGGGCGGCCTTCTCGAGGATGCCGATGCCGGCGGTCACGTTCATGCAGAGCACGATCCACAGGCACCAGAACTGCGGGGTGCGCACGGCGCTCCGGGCGGAGACCTGCACCCCTTCGAAGGCGCTCGGCCCGGCGGCCGTGCCTTCGAGGTCCTCGCTGCGCGGCACCCGCACCAGCAGGACCCCGAGCGACATGAAGACGGCGTACGACAGCCCGTGCACGAGGAAGGCGAGCGCGATCCCGGAGTGGTCGGAGCCGAAGGACTGGAGCATCTGTGCCGACCAGGGCGAGGCGATGAGCGCGCCGCCGCCGAAGCCCATGATGGCGATGCCGGTGGCCATGCCGGGCCGGTCCGGGAACCACTTGATCAGGGTGGAGACGGGTGAGATGTAGCCGATGCCGAGGCCGATGCCGCCGACGAACCCGTAGCCGAGGACGATCAGCCAGTACTGCTGTGTCTGCGCGCCCAGCGCGGAGATCAGGAAACCGGTCGAGAAACAGACCAGGGCGACGGTCATGGCCCAGCGCGGGCCGTTGCGTTCGACGAGCGTGCCGCCGAACGCGGCCGACAGCCCGAGCATCACGATGGCGAGCTGGAAGGGCAGCGCACTCTGGGTGCCGCTGAGGTGCAGGGCGGATTCGAGCGGCGGCTTGAACACGCTCCAGGCGTAGGCCTGGCCGATGGACAGGTGGACGGAGAGAGCGGCGGGCGGCACCAGCCAGCGGCTCCATCCCGGGGGTGCGACAGGTGGGCTCATGATCCCGAACAGTAGGAAGGCGGACGGGCATTGAGAACCCCGCGGTCGACCGTATGCGGTGAGCGGTATCCAGGATGCGCCGAACGGTCGTGCCGCCCGGTTTCCGGCGCTGCACATACCCTTGCCGAGGCCCCTTCCATACTGTAGACAATATTTCGTCGACACTCCGTACTCGACCCTCTTGGCAGTTCTTGCCACCTCCGCGGTACTCCCTCGACCGAACGGAGTGTCCTGTGAAAGTCGCAGTTCTCGGCGCCGGTGCGATCGGCGCCTACGTCGGCGCCGCACTGCACCGTGCGGGCGCCGATGTGCACCTCATCGCCCGGGGACGGCGTCTGGCGGCCATGAGGCGGCACGGAGTTCGGGTGCGCAGCCCGCGCGGCGACTTCACCGCGCACGCCCACGCCACCGACGACCCGGCCGAGATCGGCCCGGTCGACTATGTGTTCCTGGGTCTGAAGGCCCACTCGTACGCGGCGTGCGGGCCGCTGATCGAGCCGCTGCTGCACGACACCACAGCGGTCGTGGCCGCCCAGAACGGCATCCCCTGGTGGTACTTCCACCGCCACGGCGGCCCCTACGACGGCCGTCGCCTCGAGAGCGTGGACCCCGACGGCACGGTCGGTGCGGTGCTCGCGCCGGAACGGGCCATCGGCTGTGTGGTGTACGCGGCGACCGAACTCGAAGGCCCCGGTGTCGTACGGCACTGGGAAGGCACCCGGTTCTCCGTCGGCGAGCCGGACCGGAGCATCTCGGAGCGCTGTCCGGCCTTCGGTGAGGCGATGCGGGCGGGCGGCCTGAAGTGTCCGGTCGAGCCGGACCTGCGGAGCGACATCTGGGTCAAGCTGCTCGGCAACATCTCCTTCAACCCGATCAGCGCGCCGGCCCGCGCCACCATGCGGCAGATGTGTCTGCACGGCGGCACCCGCAGGGTCATCGAGATCATGATGCGCGAGACGCTCACGGTCGCCGAGGCCCTCGGCTGCACGGTCGGCGTCTCCATCGAACAGCGCCTCGCGGGCGCCGAGCGGGTCGGTGACCACCGCACCTCCACGCTCCAGGACCTGGAGCGCGGCAAACCGCTCGAACTCGACGTACTCCTCGCGGACGTCGTCGAGCTGGCGGAGATCACCGGCGTCGAGGTGCCCACCCTGCGGACCGTGCACGCCATCTCGGACCTGCTCGCGCTGAGGAGCGCCGCATGAGGAAACGCGAACCGAAGACCTACACCCGGCTCACCCACCCGCTCGTCCGTGACTCCCGCGACGAGCCCTTCCGCCCGGCGACGTGGGAGGAGGCGCTGGACCGAACCGCCCGGGGCCTGACCCGCAACCGCGGCGCGTTCGGCATGTTCTCCTGCGCCCGCGCGACCAACGAGATGAACTACGTGGCGCAGAAGTTCGCCCGGGTGGTGATGGGCACCAACAACGTCGACTCCTGCAACCGCACCTGCCACGCCCCGAGCGTCGCGGGCCTGTCGGCCGCGTTCGGCTCGGGCGGCGGGACCTCGTCGTACGAGGAGGTCGAGCACACCGACGTCATCGTGATGTGGGGCTCCAACGCCCGCTTCGCGCACCCGATCTTCTTCCAGCATGTGCTGAAGGGCATCAGGAACGGCGCGCGGATGTACGCCGTCGACCCGCGCCGCACGTCCACCGCCGAGTGGGCGGAGAGCTGGCTCGGTCTCAACGTCGGCACGGACATCCCGATGGCGCACGCGATCGGCCGCGAGATCATCCACGCCGGCCTGGTCAACGAGGCGTTCGTCGAGCGGGCCACCACCGGCTTCGAGGAGTACAAGGCGCTGGTCGAGCCGTGGACGCTGTCGCTCGCCGAGAAGGTGACGGGCGTACCGGCCCGCGCCATCCACGAGCTGGCCCACGCCTACGCCCGCGCCGAGCGCGCCCAGCTGTGCTGGACCCTCGGCATCACCGAGCACCACAACGGCACCGACAACGTCCGCGCCCTGATCAACCTGTCTCTGCTCACCGGTCACGTGGGCCGCTACGGCTCCGGGCTGCAACCCCTGCGCGGCCAGAACAACGTGCAGGGCAGCGGCGACATGGGAGCGATCCCGAACCGTCTGCCCGGCTTCCAGGACATCCTCGACCCCGAGGCGCGCCACCGGTTCGAGTCCGCCTGGGACACCGTCATCCAGCCGCACTACGGGCTGAACCTGACGGAGATGTTCGAGTCGATGGAGGAGGGCACGCTCCGGGCGGTCTACTGCATCGGGGAGAACCCGGCGCAGTCGGAGGCGGACAGCGAACAGGCCGTGCGGCGGCTGCGGCAGCTCGACTTCCTCGTCGTGCAGGACATCTTCCTGACCAAGACCGCCGAGCTGGCGGACGTGGTGCTGCCCGCGACGGCCGGCTGGGCGGAGACCGAAGGCACGACGACCAACAGCGAGCGCCGGGTGCAGCGGGTACGGCGTGCGGTCACGCCGCCCGGTGAGGCGCGCGAGGACATCGACATCCTCTGCGACCTGGCGACACGCCTCGGCCACGAGTGGGAGTACGCCGACGCGCAGGCCGTGTGGAACGAGCTGCGGTCGGTGTCGCCGGACCACTACGGGATGACGTACGCGCGTCTGGAGGAGCACCAGGGCATCCAGTGGCCGTGTCCGAGCACGGACCGGCTCGAACCCACCTACCTGCACGGCCGGTTGTGGGAGACGGACCCGGAAAGGCGCGGCAGGCCCGCACCGTTCGGGATCGTCCGGCACGACCCGCCCGTCGACCTCACCGACGAGCAGTACCCGATCCGGCTGACCACCGGGCGGCGGCTCGACTCGTACAACACCGGGGTGCAGAGCGGCGGTTACGCATCCCCCCTCCGGCGCGGCGAGTACGTGGAGCTGTCCCCGGAGGACGCCGAGCGCTACGGGGTCGTCGTCGGCGAGGAGGTGCGGGTGACCTCGCGGCGCGGGTCCGTGGTCGCCCCGGTGTGGATCGACACCGGCCTCAGGCCCGGGCTCGCCTTCATGACCATGCACTTCCCCGACGAGGTGGACACCAACCAGCTGACGATCGAGGCGAACTGCCCGATCGCGGGCACGGCGGAGTTCAAGGCGTCGGCGATCCGGATCGAGAAGCTGCCCGTCGCGACCATCGTGAGGTGACGCAAGTGGACCTGCACTTCGGTGACAGCAAGCCGACGGACGAGGAACGGGCAGCCGTCGACGCCCTGTTGGGCCCGCCGGAGTCCTCGTGGGAGGGCGCCGACCGTACGGGCGCCGACCTGAGGTGGGCCCGCGGCGGGCGCGCGGCCCGGGACCGCCGCGATCTGCTGTTGCCGGGGCTGCACGCGCTCAACGACCGGGTCGGCTGGATCAGCGAGGGCGGCCTCGACTACCTGTGCCGGCGGCTGACCGTGCCGCCGGCGGAGGCGTACGGCGTGGCCACGTTCTACGCGATGTTCTCGGTCGGGCCCCGCCCGGCGACCGTGCTGCACGTCTGCACGGACCTGGCCTGCGTGGCCGGCGGGGCGGGCGAGTTGTGCGCCGGCGTCGAGGCGCGGCTCGGCCCCGGCAGCGGGGTGAGCGTCGAGCGCAGCCCGTGCCTGGGCCTGTGCGAACGAGCCCCGGCGGCGCTCGCGATCAGGGCGGGCGACCCGGTGCGTACGGCGGTGTCGGCGCCGGGGACGGTGGAGGGGGCCGTCCTCGCCGCCACCGCGCCCGACTCGGCACCGGAGGAGCCGCAGGCGGCGACGACGGTGCCCCAGGCCGGAGACCCGTCGTTGATGCTGCTGCGCCGGGTCGGCGTCGTCGATCCCTCCTCCCTGGACGACTACCGCGCCCACGGCGGCTACACGGCCCTGCGCCGGGCCTTCGCACTCGGCCCCGCCGGGGTGATCCGCGAGGTCACCGAATCCGGTCTGCTCGGGCGTGGCGGCGCGGCCTTCCCCACCGGCCGCAAGTGGCAGGCCACCGCGTCCCAGCCCGACCACCCGCACCATCTCGTTTGCAACGCCGACGAATCCGAGCCGGGCACCTTCAAGGACCGCGTGCTCATGGAGGGCGACCCGTACGCGCTCGTCGAGGCGATGACGATCGCGGGGTACGCGATCGGAGCGCACCGGGGCCATCTGTATCTGCGCGGCGAGTACCCGCGGGCACTGCGCCGCCTGGAGCACGCCCTGGCGCAGGCACGCGCGCGGGGCCTGCTCGGTGACGACGTCCTGGGCCAGGGATACGCCTTCGACATCGAGATCAGGCGGGGGGCGGGCGCCTACATCTGCGGGGAGGAGACGGCCCTGTTCAACTCCATCGAGGGGTACCGGGGCGAGCCGCGTTCGAAGCCGCCGTTCCCCGTGGAGAAGGGCCTGTTCGGCAAACCGACGGTGGAGAACAACGTCGAGACCCTGGTCAATGTGCTGCCGATCCTCACGATGGGCGCGTCCGCGTACGCGGCGGTCGGCACGGAGACGTCCACAGGGCCGAAGCTGTTCTGCGTGTCGGGCAGCGTGGAGCGGCCGGGGGTCTACGAGCTTCCGTTCGGCGCCACGCTCGGCCAGCTGCTGACGCTCGCCGGTGCGCGGGAGCGGCTGCGCGCGGTGCTGCTGGGCGGTGCGGCCGGCGGTTTCGTACGCCCCGACGAGCTGGACATCCCGCTCACCTTCGAGGGCACACGGCAGGCGGGCACGACGCTCGGCTCGGGCGTCGTCATGGCCTTCGACGACACGGTTCCCCTTCCTCGGCTGCTGCTGCGCATCGCGCAGTTCTTCCGCGACGAGTCGTGCGGGCAGTGCGTGCCGTGCCGGGTGGGGACCGTGCGCCAGCAGGAGGCGCTCCAGCGGATCGTGGAGCGTACGGGCGCCGACGCCGCCGACGACATCGCCCTGCTCCGGGAGGTCGGCCGCGCGATGCGGGACGCCTCGATCTGCGGTCTCGGGCAGACGGCGTGGAACGCCGTTGAATCCGCCATCGACCGTCTGGGGGCGTACGCATGACCGCGATACCGCTGGGGGTGCCGCGCAGGCCCGTCGAGTTCACTCTCGACGGGCAGGAGGTCAGGGTGCCCGAGGGCTCGACGATCCTGGACGCGTGCCGTGCCGCCGGGAAGGACGTGCCGACCCTCTGCCAGGGCGACACGCTCACTCCGAAGAACGCCTGCCGCGTCTGCGTGGTCGAGGTGGAGGGGTCGAGGACCCTCGTCCCGGCCTGCTCGCGGAAGGCCGAGCCGGGCATGGAGGTGCTGACCGGCACCGAGCGCACCCGGCACAGCCGGAAGGTCGTGCTCGAACTGCTCGCATCCTCGGTGGACCTGTCCACCACGCCGGGCGCCGCCGAGTGGATCAAGGAGTACGAGGCGAAACCGGACCGCTTCGGCCCGGACGCGGCCCGCGTCGACGAGCAGCCGAGGATCGACAACGACCTGTACGTGCGCGACTACGGCAAGTGCATCCTCTGTTACAAGTGCGTGGACGCGTGCGGCGAGCAGTGGCAGAACACCTTCGCCATCTCCGTCGCCGGGCGCGGCTTCGACGCCCGGATCGCCGTGGAGCACGACGCGCCGCTGACCGACTCGGCGTGCGTGTACTGCGGCAACTGCATCGAGGTGTGCCCGACGGGCGCGCTGTCGTTCAGGTCGGAGTTCGACATGCGCGCGGCGGGTACGTGGGACGAGTCGGCGCAGACGTGGACCACCACGGTCTGCGCCTACTGCGGTGTGGGCTGCAACCTTACGCTGCACGTGCAGGACAATGAGATCGTGAGGGTCACCTCCCCGCACGACAACCCGGTGACACACGGCAACCTCTGCATCAAGGGCCGTTTCGGCTACCAGCACGTACAGAACCGAGGCTGATCAGGACATGGGACGAGTCACGGAACGACGCAAGGTGATCCGCATCCGGGACGGGGCGGTCTCCACCCGGCCGGACACGCTGGTCGCCGAGGAGCCGCTGGAGATCCGGCTCAACGGCAAGCCGCTGGCGATCACCATGCGCACACCCGGCGACGACTTCGCGCTCGCCGCCGGGTTCCTGGTCAGCGAGGGCGTGCTGGGCGACCACCGTGACCTGCAGAACATCGTCTACTGCGCGGGCGCCACCGTGGACGGCTCCAACACCTACAACGTGGTGGACGTGAAGACGGCGCCCGGTGTCGCGATCCCGGACATCACGCTGGAGCGCAACGTCTACACGACCTCATCCTGCGGCCTGTGCGGCAAGGCCAGCCTGGACGCGGTCCGTACGACGACGCGCTGGCCGATCGCGGACACGCCCCCGGTGCGGGTGGAGCCGGAACTGCTGGCGAGCCTCCCGGACCGGCTGCGCGCGGCCCAGCGGGTCTTCGACCGGACCGGGGGCCTGCACGCGGCGGCCCTGTTCGCCGAGGACGGCGAGCTGCTCGACGTGCGGGAGGACGTGGGCCGGCACAACGCGGTGGACAAACTGGTCGGCCGCGCCCTGCAGAACGGGGACCTGCCGCTGTCCCGCGCGATCCTGCTGGTGTCGGGCCGAGCCTCTTTCGAGCTGGCGCAGAAGGCCGTGATGGCGGGCATCCCGGTCCTCGCCGCCGTGTCGGCGCCCTCCTCGCTGGCCGTGGACCTGGCCGCGGAGACCGGGCTGACCCTGGTGGGCTTCCTGCGGGGCAGCTCCATGAACGTGTACGCGGGCGAGGACCGCATCGCCCTGGGGGCCACGGCCGCCCAGGGCTGACCGCCTCCCCGCGACACGGCGGCGGGGACCCCGGCCGGCGGGGAGCGCCCCCTGCGCCGCCGGGGCCCTGCTGCGCCCTCGCGCCCGAAGCAGCGGACCTTGCGCAGGCCGAGATCTCCGGTCGCCCTTTCCGCCGTTCCGGTGGCGATGCCCTGCGGGCATCGCCGCGCTTCCGCGGGCCAGGCGGTTCCTGGACACCCGGCTGTGGGGCGCGTACACGGCCGTCAAGCACGGCGCGCCCTCGATCCGCAAGGGCGGCTCCGTGGTGCTGACCACCGGGATCGCGGGGCAGCGCCCGCTGCCGGGCACGACCGTCGCGGCGAGCCTGTGCGGGGCGATGGAGCGCTCACCCGGGCACTGGCCCTGGAGCTCGCTCCGCTCCGGGTCAACGTGGTCTCCCCCGGCGTGGTCCACACCGAGCTGCGGCGGGACATGACCGAGGAGGACCGGCGCGGCCTGTTCGAGTCGAGCGCGGCCGCGCTGCCCGTCGGCCGGGTGGGCACGCCGGAGGACGTGGCAGAGGCGTACTTGTATCCGATGCGCGGCGGTTACAGCACGGGCTCGGTGGTGGTCGTGGACGGCGGCGGGCTGCTGGTCTGAGAGCCGGGGACACCGGCTCAGTGTCAACCGGTCGTGAGCCGCACCTGCGAGGCGGCCACGACCGATCCGAGGCGCGGGAAGTCCAGCCCGACCGACGCCTGGTGCTCGGCGGCGGTGAAGGCGGCCATGGCGTCCTCGACGAAGACGAGGTCGTAACCGAGGTCGGCGGCGGCACGGGCGGTGGACTCCACGCCGAGGTTGGTGGCGATGCCGCCGAACACCAGGGTGATGATGCCGCGTTCGCGCAGGCGCTCGTCCAGGCCGGTGCCCTGGAAGCCGCCGATCGTCCGCTTCACCACCTCGAGGTCACCGTCCCGGAGCAGGTCGGCCACCAGGCCGCTGCCGGGCGGCTGTTCGGCTACGCCGGGCCGCTCGACGCGGATGAGGACGACGGGAGCGCCGGCCGAGCGGAAGGCGTCCGCCAGCCCCTCGGCCGTGGCGAGGACGTCCGTGCCCTTGCGTGGCTCCAGAGGCAGGGCGACGATGCGGTCCATCAGGTCGACGAGCACGAGGGCCGTGCGCGCCGGATCGAGTGCGTCGGCTGCGGTCATCACGGAACGTTAGCCGTCGTCAGCCGTCCGTGCCGGAAATACGGATCAACAGATCCATGAACCGGTCGCGTTCGGCCGCGGAGAGCGGGGCGAGCAGTGCGTCGTTCGCCTCGCGGGCCGCCTTCTCGCAGCGCTTCAGCAGCCGGGCGCCCTCCTCGGTGAGCGACACCGCGTTCTTGCGGCGGTCCTTGGGATCGGGCTCGCGGAGGACGAGACCCGCCGCCTGCAGGTCGTGGAGGATGCCGACCAGATCCTTCGGGTCGAGCGCGATGCCGCGGCCGAGGTCGGCCTGGGCCACCGGGGCGAGGTCGCGGACGGCGGAGAGCACCACGTGGTGCCACATCTTCATGCCCTCGGCGGCGAGGGCGTCGGCCACCAGGGCGCGACCGCGGGCGGCGGCACGTCCGAGGAGCCAGCTCGGCAGGGAGCGGATCGCGGGGAGAGGAGCTTCGGCCACGGCCACAGCTTAGCGAAAAATCGTTGGGAGTCCCTATGAGTTTTCCGATGCCGTTGGGACTCCCAACGATCCCTGGAGGTGCGATGCGTCGCGTCCGGTACGAGTCCACCGGCGGCCCCCTGTTCCTGGAGGAGGCACCCGTCCCCGAGGCGGGCCCCGGCGAACTCCTCGTGCGGTGCGAGGCCGTCGGGGTCACGCTGCCCGTCGTGCGCAAGGTCACCGAGGCCGCCGAGCCGATTGCGCTCGGCGGCGAGATCGCCGGCGAGGTGGTCGCGGCCGGCGCCGGCGTCACCCGCTTCCGGACCGGCGACCGGGTGACGGGACTGTGCTTCGGGCACGGTTATGCCGACTTCGCCGTCCTGCACGAGGCCATGGCCTCTCCGGTCCCCGGTACGGCTAGCGCCGTCGACGCCGTCGCGCTGGTTCGCAGCGGGCTGGTCGCGCTGGGCGCGCTTCAGGCGGCACGCCCCGAGCCGGGCGAGTCGGCCCTGGTCACGGCGGCGGCGAGCGGCGTCGGCCATCTCGCCGTGCAGTTGGCCCGGGTGCGCGGGGCGTCCCGCGTCGTCGGCGCCGTGTCCGGCGCCGGCAAGGCGGAGTTCCTGCGCGCGCTCGGCGCCGACGAGGTGGTCGTCTACGACGCCCCCGCGTGGGGTGAGCCCGTCGACTACGCCCTCGACGCGGTGGGCGGCGACCTGCTCGGCCCGGCCGTCGCCGCGCTCACGCCGGGCGGCCGGCTCGTCGCGTACAGCTCGGGCGGCGGGACCGTTCAGGCGTACGACCTGCTGGTGGGCGCCAAGTCCGTGATCGGCTTCCAGATGGCGCGGATCGCCCGCGGGAAGCCGGAGCGGTACGAGCGATGGCGGCAGGAGCTGTGGCGGCTGTTCGCCGAGGGCGCGCTGAAGCCCGTCGTGCACGCCGAGTTCCGGCTCGAGGAGGCGGCGAAGGCACACGCGGTCATCGAGTCGCGCGGCAACCTCGGCAAGGTGGTGCTGCGCCCCTGAGCCGCCAGTGGCCGGCCGATGGCGGTTCGGTTGTAAGCAGGCCCGCTACTGACCACCGTGTCTCGGGCACCAAGGGTCTCACCACGGTCGGAGCGGGCGAACCTCAGCCGGCACGTGTCGCCGTGCCGACCGCGGTTCGTGATGCCGCGGCCGGCTCCGGGCCGACCGCGGGGCTGCCGGCGTCGTGGGCGCGGCGCTTGGCGATCACCGCGCAGACCATGAGCTGCATCTGGTGGAAGAGCATCAGCGGGAGCACGGCGAGGGAGGCCTGCGCGCCGAACAGGACGCTCGCCATGGGCAGCCCGGAGGCGAGGGACTTCTTCGACCCGGCGAACTGGATCGCGATCCGGTCCTCCCGGCCGAAGCCGAGGGCGCGGCCGCCGTACCAGGTCAGCGCCAGCATCACGGCGAGCAGCGCGGCCTCGACGACGAGCAGGCCACCGAGCCGGAGCGGGCTCACCTGGTGCCAGATACCGCGGACCATGCCCTCGCTGAACGCGGTGTAGACGACCAGCAGGATCGAGCCGCGGTCGACGAGCCCGAGCACCCTCTTGTGCCGGGTGACGAACCCGCCGATCCAGCGCCTCAGGACCTGTCCCGCGAGGAACGGCACCAGCAGCTGCAGCACGATCTCGACGAGCGAGTCCGCCGAGAATCCGCCGCCGCTGTTGCCCAGCAAAGCCGCCGCGAGCAGCGGGGTGATGACGATGCCGACGAGGGAGGAGAAGGAGCCCGCGCAGATCGCGGCGGGCACGTTGCCGCGGGCCATCGAGGTGAAGGCGATCGACGACTGGATGGTGGAGGGGACCAGGGTGAGGAAGAGCAGCCCGGTGTAGAGGTTGTGCGTCAGGAACACCGGCACCAGGCCACGGGCCGCCAGACCCAGCAGCGGGAAGATCACGAAGGTGCAGGCGAGCACGGTGACGTGGAGCCGCCAGTGCCGGAGTCCCTCCAGCGCCTCACGGGTGGAGAGCCGGGCGCCGTACAGGAAGAAGAGGAAGGCGATCGCGGCCGTGGAGGCACCGGAGGTGACGCTCGCGCCCGCGCCCCGCGCCGGGACCAGGGCGGCGAGCCCCACGGTCCCCAGCAACAGGAGGATGTACGGATCGACGGGCATCCGACGCGGCCATCGCAGGCGTTTCACAGTGCTCCACTACTTCGCTGTACGTCCGGGGCAGGGGCACCATCGTGCCCGGTGCGGGGCACGGTCGTGCCCTCTCCATCATCCTCTTCCGGCCGGTGATCGGGAATCCCTCATGCCGCTCTGACTGTCATCGCGTTCCACGATAAACTTCAGCCATGTACGACCCTTCCCACCTGCGTACGTTCCTCGCGGTGGCCCAGACGCTGAGCTTCACGCAAGCCGCCCGGCGGCTGGGACTGCGCCAGTCCACGGTGAGCCAGCACGTGCGGCGGCTGGAGGACGCGACCGGGCGCCCGCTCTTCCTGCGGGACACGCACTCAGTGGAGCTGACCGAGGACGGCGAGGCGATGCTCGGCTTCGCACGGCGGATCCTGGAGGTGCACGAGCAGGCGACGGCGTTCTTCACCGGGACCCGGCCGCGCGGCCGGCTGCGGTTCGGCGCCTCCGAGGACTTCGTGCTCACCCGGCTGCCGGAGATCCTCGAGGGCTTCCGGTACGAGCACCCCGAGGTGGATCTGGAGCTGACGGTCGAGCTGTCGGGCACGCTGCACGAACGGCTGGCGGCGGGCCGGCTCGACCTGGTGCTGGCCAAGCGGCGCCCCGAGGACCCGCGCGGCGAACTGGTCCGCCACGACAAACTGGTGTGGATCGGCGCGGAGCGACTGCGCCTGGACCCCGACCGCCCGGTTCCGCTGATCGTCTACCCGCCGCCGGGCATCACCCGCGCCCGCGCCCTCCAGGCCCTGGAGAAACAAGGCCGGGCCTGGCGCATCACCTGCACGAGCGGCAGCCTCAACGGCCTGATCGCGGCGGCCCACGCCGGCCTCGGCGTGATGGCCCACTCCCGGGGCCTCATCCCTCCGGGCCTGTTCAGGATCCCCGAGCGTGCGGGCCTGCCGGACCTGGGTGAGGTCGACTTCGTCCTGGTCCACGCAGAGCGCCGGGGCCCCGCCCACAGCGCGGCCCAGGCGCTGGCGTCGACGATCCTCGCGGGTGGCGACCGGCTGCACCGACGGTAGTCACCGCACCGGCCGCGGATACGTGAGCTGCTTGACCCGGCGCAGGAACGGCGTCACCTCCACGTGCTGGACACCGTCCAGGTGCCCAAGGGGCCCGTTCAGATAGGCATAGAGGTCCGCGGTGCTCCTCGCCAGGGCGGTCGCCACGATGTTCGAGGGGCCCGCCGTCGCGGAGGCGTGGGCGATCCGGTCGTGGCCGGCGAGCGCCTGGCCGACGGAGTGCAGGGCGGCGGGGGCGGCGGTGATCCACAGCACTGCCGCGACGGGAAACCCCAGGAGCTCATTGTCGTACTCCACGTCGATGTACACGGCACCGGAGGCGATCAGGGACGCCAGGCGGCGCTTGACGGCGGACTCCGAGCGGCCGGTGGCGCGCTGCAGTTCCGGGTAGCCGGCGCGCCCGTCCCGCTCGAGGACGGCCAGCAGGGGCTCGTCCTCCGGGTCGATGCGGGCCGGTCCCGGGACGGGCGCCGGACGGGGGCGGAGGGCGGCTATCTGGTCGGCGGTGAGGGCGCCGAACTTGCGCACCCAGCCGTCGACGCCGCCGTAGAACCGGTGGAGCACCTGGTGGGCGCGGATCTCCACCACGCTGGGGGTGCGGGGCGCGTCGCGGATCACCACGACCCGCAGTCCGCCCTCGGCGCACGCGCGGGCGCGGCTGACCATCGGGGGCGGGCTGCTGCTGACGGCGGCGGGGTGTCTGTGCCAGGCCGTCCTGGACGCGGGCTCCGGCTGGGTGGTGCTGGTGCCGGGCTTCGTCCTGGTGGGCGTGGGCACCGGGTTCGTCTCGCCCACCGTCGCCGGGGCCGCGCTCGCCGCGGTGCCGCCCGAGCGGGCCGGCATGGCGGGGGGTGCGGTGAACACGGTCCGGCAGCTGGGGTACGCGCTGGGGGTCGCCGTCTTCGGTACCGTCCTGACCTCGCGGATGGGCGGCGCGCTGCCGCACGACGCGGCGCACACCCTGGCGGGCGGCGGCGCCGGGGCGCTGAGCGGCACGTTCTCCGAGCACGCCCTGCGCACCGCCTTCGCCTCCGGACTCGACGCGGCGCTCGTGACGGCCGGCGTGGTGGGACTGGTCGCGGGGGCGGCCGTGCTGGTCCTGGTGCGGCAGCCGCGGGACCGAGTGACAGGATCGGCGCCGCGGACGCTGAAGAAGACAGTGGTACGGCAGGGGTGACCGCCGGGGGCGGTGGCCGCGGAAGGCACCGGCCACCGCCCCGCCCTACTCGTCAGTAGGGCGTGCGGCGCGGTAACCGCCCCGTACAGATTCCGTGGAGATTACGGAACCGGAACTTACGCCGCCGTAAGGGATTCTGTCCGCCCCTTCCCCTTGTGCTCGCATTTTCCGTGGCTGACCTGTGCGTTTGTGAGGAGTTCCGGGGTTTCCAGCCCTCTCCCGCCGGGCCCCTGGGTGGGGTAGCTTTCACGGCGCTGTGCGGAGCGCCACCAGTGAGCCTGACCGGCTGGGGCACCTCGCAGGCGAACCAAGGAGCCGGGAGCGGGGATTGCGCGAGTTCACCAACCCTCCGTTGGCGTCGGCGCCGCCGGTGGGCGGCCTGGCCGATGTCGTCTTCGAGTATGCCCAGGAAGATCCGCTCCGTGTCGCCCTCGGCCGCAAGGACGAGAAGGGCCGGTGGCGCGACGTGACCGCCGCCGAGTTCCGCGACGAGGTGCTGGCGCTCGCCAAGGGTCTGCTGACCCAGGGCGTCCGCTTCGGGGACCGCGTCGCGATCATGTGCCGTACGCGCTACGAGTGGACGCTCTTCGACTTCGCGCTGTGGTCGATCGGCGCCCAGGTCGTCCCCGTCTATCCCACCTCGTCGGCCGAGCAGGTCTTCTGGATGCTGCACGACGCGCAGGTGGTGGCCGCGATGGTGGAACACGAGGACCACGCGATGACGGTCGCCACGGTCATCGACCGGCTGCCGCAGCTGCGCCGGCTGTGGCAGCTCGACGCGGGCGCCGTGCAGGAGCTGTACGACGCGGGCGCGCACATCGAGGACGAGGTGGTGCACCGGCACCGGCAGGCGGTCACCCCGGAGACGGTGGCGACCGTCATCTACACCTCCGGCACCACCGGCCGCCCCAAGGGCTGTGTCCTCTCGCACGGCAACTTCATGTTCGAGGCCGACACGGTCATCGAGCGCTGGGAGCCGGTGTTCCACACCAAGCGCGGCGACGAGGCGGCGACCCTCCTGTTCCTGCCGCTGGCGCACGTCTTCGGGCGGATGGTCGAGGTGGCGGCCATCCGCGGCCGGGTCAAGTTCGGCCACCAGCCGCAGCTGAACGCGGCGGCGCTGCTCCCCGATCTCGCCGCGTTCAGACCGACGTTCTTCCTCGCGGTGCCGTACATCTTCGAGAAAGTGTTCAACGCGGCCCGCCGCAAGGCCGAGAAGGAGGGCCGCTCCGGGCCCTTCGAGAAGGCGGTCGAGGTCGCCGTGAAGTACGCGGACGCGACGGAGGCGAAGGCGTGGGGCACCGGCCCCGGCCCGTCGGCGGGCCTGCGCATGCAGCACCAGTTCTTCGACAAGGTCGTCTACGCCAAGATCCGCGCCGCGATGGGCGGCCGGGTACGGCACGCCATGTCCGGCGGCTCGGCGATGGACCGCCGGCTCGGCCTGTTCTTCGCGGGCGCCGGCGTGCACATCTACGAAGGCTACGGGCTGACGGAGTCGACGGCGGCGGCGACCGCCAACCCGCCCGAGCGCACCCGGTACGGCACGGTCGGCCAGGCCATCCCCGACACCACCGTGCACATCGCGGACGACGGCGAGATCTGGCTGCGCGGCCCCCATGTCTTCCAGGGCTACCTCAACAACCCCAAGGCCACCGACGAGACCCTCCACGACGGCTGGCTCGCCACCGGCGACCTGGGCTCCCTCGACGAGGACGGCTATCTCACGATCACGGGGCGCAAGAAGGAGATCCTGGTGACCTCCGGCGGCAAGAGCGTCTCCCCCGGGCTGCTCGAGGAGCGCGTACGGGACCACCCGCTGGTCGCGCAGTGCATCGTCGTCGGCAACGACCGCCCCTACGTCGCCGCGCTCGTCACACTGGACTCGGAGGCCGTGGAGCACTGGCTGCAGATGCAGGGCAAGCCCAAGCTGTCCCCGGCCCAGATGGTGCGCGACCCGGACCTGGAGACCGAGGTGCGGCGCGCGGTGGTCGCCGCGAACACGCTGGTCTCGCAGGCCGAGTCGATCCGTACGTTCCGCATCCTCGCCCACCAGTTCACCGAGGAGCACGGGCTCCTCACGCCGTCGCTGAAGCTGAAGCGCAAGGCCATCGAGAACGCGTACGCGAACGAGGTCGAGGCGCTGTACCGGACCTGAGCCCGGCACAGCGCCCGTGTCCCTCGGGCCGGCTTGACCGTCCCCCCTTCGCGGGTGGCGTGCGGACGTTCCGATCCAAGTCCGGCGGGGGTTGGGAACTGCTGCTGATTGACAGCACTTGGACGCGTCAAGACCACCCGCCACCAGGCTGCAGCCGTGGCGATCGGAAGGCGCGCCCTGGGACACTCGATCCGGCGACGGACGGCACCGCCCCCACACGACCGGAGCGATCGTGCGGGGCAACGGACCGTCCAGGCCGCACCGGCTGTCCTGGGACGTGAGGAACCCGCCCCCGCATTCCCGGACCACGGACACGATCCGCCGGCGCCGGCTGCGGAGCCAAAGCGGGCGACCAGCGTGCCCACAACCGTTCGGGGCACACGGCTGAGCACGAGCCCTGGCCCCAGGACTCACTCCCGCTCAGTCTCTAGGAACGGTTCTCCAGGCCACCGCGGCTCATCAAGCCAGTTGGTAGCCGCGGAGGTTGGTGAGCAGGAGGTAGGTGTCCTGCAGGGACCCGGAGGTGTCGCCCAGGGAGCGGTAGATGCCCCACTTGGGCCGCACCCGGTCGGCGAGGAAGGTGTCGACGCCTGTCTTCGACTTGTCGATGACGGTGGTCGAGCCGCTCTTGAGGATCCACCGAACCGAACCGGCCGAGCCGTCGCCGACCTTGATCTGGAAGTCGACGTCGGTCCATTTGTCGTGCAGCGGCTCCAGGTTGGTCCGGCCGACCAGGATGTCGTCGATCGCCAGCTTCAGCTCGATGGTCTGCACGCCGTTCACGCGCCGCAGCGACTGCACGACGATCGGGGAGGTGCCGGTGCCGGGCTGCTTCATCTGCATGATGTGGGTGAAGGTGGTGGTCGCCTTCAGGGAGCTGGGGATGTACATCGAGTACGTGATCCGCCAGGTCTGTCCCTCGGTCCACTTGAGGTAACCGCTGCTGCTCATGCGCAGCCCGGTGACCTCCTGGCGCTGCCGGTCGGTCGATGTGTCGCGGTCGACCGTGTGCATGTTGAAGCGCCAGTTGTCGCCGGTGGCGAAGATGTGCGGGTGCCCGGCCGGGTGGGAGTCGGCGCGGTCGTCCTCGACGGCCTCGAAGGCACCGAGGCCGTCGTTCCTCGCCGAGGGGGACCACTTCAACTGCCAGGAGGCCGCTCGCGCCGTGGCCGCCGGCAGACCGACCGCCGCGGCCGCCGTACCGCCGAGGGCCGCGCTCAGCAGTGTTCTTCTGGTGGGGCTCATGACTGTTCACCTCGCTGCGAAGGGATGTGTCGTCCGGAGTTGCTCGTTCGTGATCGGAAGGCGCCCAGACCGTGGAGGTCGTCGGTGGCCCGGTGCGGGCGACGTAGTACGCGTGGTCGCCGATGTCGGTGCCGACGGGGACGTCGGTGAGGTCGGCGAGGTCGGTGCATCCGGCGGAGCCGACGGACAGCCTGGCTAGGACGGCTAGGACGCTCTAGTTGGCGCGCTGGGTGCGATGGGCGCGATGGCGGCACGAGTGCGGTACGGCTCGGCGGCCTCCCGGCCGGGGAGCGGGAGCGGAGCGCTTGGGGAGCGGGGCGGCGGCGCCTGAGCCGGCTCCGCACGGCTCGCGATACCGTCCACGAGCTCCAACGGGTCTGCCGCCAACTCCCGCGCGGCGGCGGGGATGTGCCCTCCGTGGGTCACCATGCCCCGCGGTCCCGGTCAGTCAGGGGCCTGTCGGGCCCCTTTCCTCCGATGTTTCCCGAGAGCTCTGCTCCAGTCGGCAGGCTGCGTACGCCTTCTCGTTCATGTGTGCGTACCTGCTTTCCAGCGAGTGGGGGTGGGTGGGCCGAGGGCAGGGCCAGGCAGGCGCGTTGTTCACATACATGCACCGTGTTCAGCATCACGTTCGGTGCCGCGATACAGAGTTACGGGATGGCGCGTGGCCCGGTCAATGGTCCGGACCGATAAGGTCGGATCCATTTCCGGCCAATGTGTGGTTGTCGTCGAGACTTGGCGGGGAACCCGCCGGTCAGAAATGCACGTAAGGTGGTGATCGTTGACGATAGGAGCACCACCCGACGACTGAAGGATCGAGAGCTCGTGAGCAGCAAGGTCCCCCCGATCATCCTGAACAACGGCGTCGAGATGCCCCAGCTGGGCTTCGGCGTCTGGCAGGTGCCGGACGACGAGGCGGAGAGCGCGGTCACCACCGCTCTGGAGGCCGGATACCGCAGCATCGACACAGCGGCGATCTACGGCAACGAGGAGGGCGTCGGCAAGGCCGTCACCGCGTCCGCCATCCCCCGCGAGGACCTCTTCATCACCACCAAGCTCTGGAACAGCGACCAGGGGTACGACGCCACGCTGCGCGCCTTCGACACGTCGCTGGAGAAGCTCGGCCTGGAGTACGTGGACCTGTACCTGATCCACTGGCCGCTGCCGTCCCGGGGTACGTTCGTCGAGACGTACAAGGCCTTCGAGAAGCTCCACGCGGACGGCCGCGCCCGGGCGATCGGCGTCTCCAACTTCCTTCCCGAGCACCTCGAGACGCTGATCGAGGCCACCTCCGTCATCCCGGCGGTCAACCAGATCGAGCTGCACCCGCACCTGCAGCAGCACGCCGCCCGTGAGTACCACGCGGAGCAGGGCATCGCGACCGAGGCCTGGTCGCCGCTCGGCCAGGGCAAGGGCCTCCTCGAGGTGCCGGCGATCGTCGCCATCGCGCAGAAGCACGGCCGCACCCCGGCCCAGATCGTGCTGCGCTGGCACGTCCAGCTCGGCAACATCGTGATTCCGAAGTCCGTGACCCCGGCCCGGATCAGGGAGAACATCGAGGTCTTCGAGTTCTCGCTGGACACCGAGGACATGGCGGCGATCAGCGCGCTGAACGAGGACCGTCGCCTCGGCCCGAACCCGGCGACGTTCGACATGGGCTGACCGACGACTGAACGACGCGCCCCGGACCGCCGCCACGGCGACTCCGGGGCGCGTCGCTGTCTGCCGAAGGCGCTGAGGGCGGAAAAGACGGGGGCTTGACGAGGGCATGCCGACGGGTCCACCTTGTACGGCACCCGGTAAGGAAACTTTCCTAACAGAAGGGTCCCCCACAGTGCGCACTCGACCACTGACCCTCGCCGCGGCCTCCGGCGCCGCACTCCTCGCCACCGCCGTGCTCCCCGCGAACGCCTCCGGAGCCGCCCCCAAGTCCGCCCAGGAGGGCGCGGTCAGCGCGGCCGACCTCCTCGCCAAGGTGACGTCCTGTTCGCAGATATCGAACGGCAAGTACAAGACCGACGACGAGACCTCGGCCACCGTCCCCGTCTGCGGCAAGAACGGCGCGGTGTTCTGGAAGGCCGACATGGACATCGACTGCGACGGCCAGGTCACCGGCAAGTGCAACGGCGACACCGACCCCTGGTTCCAGGACGACACCGCGTTCCACCAGTCCGACGGCAAGCCGCTGCTCGCCGACTCGCTGCCGTACGTCGTCGTGCCGAGCGCCGACAGCATCTGGAAGTACTCCAGCTCCGGCATCAAGGGCGGTGGCGTGGTCGCCGTGATCTACAACAACAAGGTCGAGTACGCGGTCGTCGGCGACACCGGCCCCACAAAGATCATCGGCGAGGCGTCCTACGCCACCGCGAAGGCGCTCGGCATCGACCCCGACCCGGCGACCGGCGGGGCGGACTCCGGCGTGACGTACATCCTGTTCAAGAACTCGCAGGTATCACCGATCGAGAGCCACAGCGCGGCGGTGTCCCGCGGTGAGTCGCTGGCCAAGCAGTTCCTCCAGAACAACTGAGCCCGTGATGCCGGGCGCCCGCCACCGGGCGCCCGGCATACGTCAGTCGGGCCGGCCGACCGGTCGTGGAGCGCTCTCCAGGTCAAGCCTTGACGGCGGTGTGCATCGTGTGCGCCTCCAGCACGTGGACATCGGGGCGGTGGTACAGGCTCGCCTTGTCGTCCGGGTCCAGGAGGCGGTCCAGGGTCGCGCGGTCCGTCGCGTCCAGGCCGTCCGCGAGCTTGTCGCGACGGCGCTGGAACTCGGCGACGACGCAGGTGCGGGCCTCGTCGGAGAGCGGGGCGGGCAGCTCGAACAGGAAGGTGCGGGTCACCGGTGCGCGCAGCCCGACGGAGGTCATGAGCGCGGCCCAGTCCTCGGTCTCCGTGACCGCGCCGGGCAGCTCCGCGCGCATCGTGGTGAACCGCTCGGTCTCCACCGCGTCCAGCCGGGCCTCCAGACCCGGGCGTCCGATGCCGATGTCACGCGGCAGCGAGCGCGGGGGCAGGCCGCCCTCCAGCAGCGCCAGGACCCCGCCGGGAGCGAGACGATCCGCGAAAGCGGCAAGTGCCGCGCGCTGATCACCGAGGTGGTGCAGGCTGCGACTCGCCCACAGCAGGTCCGCCGGGTACTCCAACTCATTGAGCACACCCGGGAGTTCGCCGGCCAGAGTGCTGAAGCGGTCGGCCAGCCCCAGCCGGGCGGCCCGCATACGGGCGCGTTCCAGCAGCGGCTCGGAGCCGTCGGCCGCCACGACCCGGGCGTCCGGGAAGGCCTCGGCGAGGACGCAGGTGACGGCTCCCGGTCCGCTGCCGGCGTCGACGATAAGCCCCGGCCGCGCACCGCGCTCTCCCAGCCAGCCCGCGATCCGCCGGTACATGGGGGTGAGCAGTTCGGCCTGCGACTCCAGCAGCGGGGCCATCGTGGCCCAGTCGACGTCGGCGTGCGCGTGATGGTCGTGGTGCTCGTGCGCCATGGTGGTCACCCTCTCTTCTCGGTGCCGTCAGCCTGCGCCGACGCACCGTGAGGGGGCAACTTCTGTTGCCGGTACGGCAAAAAAAGGGGTGCACCGTCGCCGACCGGTCGCCAAGGATGGCCCCGTCCTTGAGCCCTACGGCGAGGAGGGTGTGTCCATGCTGGAGATCGCCCCGCAGGTCGTCGAGGCCTCCGCGCACCGTCCGCTCGCTTACGCCACCGGCAGCCCCGGCGACGTCTACCTCTGCCACCCGTTCCCGGTGCACGCGGCCCAGCCGAACCACGGCACCCGTCCCCGCTTCATGGCCCAGCCGCCGCTGATGCCGGCCGTCCCCTATGAGCTTCAGCGGCCGGACGGCGACTACTCACCGGTCGAGTTCGCGATCCGCCGGGGCCTGACCCGGGAGGGCTGACCAGCACATGCCCAAGGACGGAGACGCCGCGAGAGCGGCGGCTCTGGACCGCCGCCGTGGCGGCACTCGCACTCCCCCTGACGATGCTCGCGAACGGCGCGACTCCCGCCCATGCGGCGGCAGTTCAGTGCAGCGTCGACTACAAGACCAACGACTGGGGCTCCGGCTTCACCGCGGACCTCACGATCACCAACCGCGGCGCCGACGCCATCAACGGCTGGACGCTGACGTACGACTACACGGGCAACCGGGCGCTGACCAACGGGTGGAGCGGCACCTGGTCCCAGTCCGGCAAGTCGATCACGGTGAAGAACGCCTCCTGGAACGGCACGTTCGCCGCTGGGGCCGCCGCGAACACGGGCGCGCAGTTCACCTCCGGCGGGACGAACGCCGCACCGGCGAATTTCGCCGTCAACGGCACGACCTGCGCGGGCGCGCACCAGCCGCCGGTCACCGTGCTGACCAGCCCGGCCGCCGGCGCGGTGTATACGCAGGGCGACGCGGTCCCGCACCCGGCCACGACGGCCGCCGCCGCCGACAACGTGACGATCAGTAAGGTCGAGTTCTACGATGACACGACGCTGCCGGGCACGGACACGAGCGCGCCGGTGAACGACCAGACCCGCACGGTGAGCTGACGGCTGGGGCGCGTGCCGTGCGCACGGCACGCGCCCCAGCCGTCGGCGTGACCATGCGCACGCCGGACGGTTATGCCGGTCATGGGAGCTTCTCGTTCCGGCAGGTCCGCCGCCCTCGGCGCCGTCACCTCGCTCCTGCTTCTCGTCGTCACCGTCCTGTCCGGGTCCCCGGCCACCGCCGCCCGTCACGTGGTCCCTCCGGCGGACCCCGCGGCCATCCGCGCGTGGAACGCCATCGCCACCGACACCATCGCCACCAACCTCGGCCCCGCCCGCCCATCGGGCCAGGCGGTCGTCTGGCACGGGTTCGTCTCGGCCGCCGTCTACAACGCCGTGGTAGGCATCCAGGGCGACTACGCCACGTACAAGTGGCAGGAACGCGGCCCCTCCACCGCATCGTCCGAGGCGGCGGCCGTGGCCGCGGCGCACCGTGTCCTGCTCACCTACTTCCCCGCCTCCCGGGCCGGGCTCGACGCCGCCTACGCCGACTGGCTCGCCAGGATTCCCGACGGCACGGCGAAGACACAGGGCGTGGACTTCGGAGAGCGCGCCGCCGACCGCATCATCACCCTGCGCGTAGGCGACGGCCGGGACGCGCCCGTGCAGTTCACCGCCCCGCCGGCGCCCGGTGTCTGGCGGCCGACCCCGCCCGGCCATCTGCCCTTCATCGACCCCTGGCTCGGCAGGCTGCGCCCGGTGCTGCTGCTCTCCCCGGAGCAGTTCCGTCCCGGCCCGCCACCCACCCTGCCCTCGGCGCGCTATGCCCAGGACCTGAACGAGGTGAAGTGCATGGGGGCGAAGACCGGCTCGCCCCGCACCGCGCTCCAGACCGAGACGGCCCTGTTCTTCGGGGGCAGTCTGGTGACACAGATCCAGGCGGCGCTCAGGGACTACACCGACCGGCACCACCTGGGCATCGCCGAGACGGCACGCGTGTTCGCCGCGGCGAACACGTCGGCGACCGACGCCGTCATCACCGCCTGGGACGCCAAGCTCCGGTACGGACGCTGGCGGCCCATCACCGCCGTCCAACTGGCCGACACCGACGGCAACCCCGCGACCCGGGCCGACCCGCAGTGGCAGCCGCTGCTCGTCACGCCACCGCACCCGGACTACCTCAGCGGCCACACCACGGTCACCGGCGCGGTGACCCGGACCCTCAGCGGAATCCTCGGCACCACACGGCTGGACCTGAACATCCCGTCCGAGATCACCGGCACCACCCGGCACTACGCATACGCCGACCAGTTCGACCAGGACATGATCGACGCGCGTGTGTGGGCCGGAATCCACTTCCGCTCGGCGGACGTGGCCGGGGCCCAGGCCGGCAAGCGGATCGGCACCTGGGCGCTGACCCACTACTTCCGACCGCTGCGCCCGCACCGCTGATCCGAGGAGCACGCGCCTGGGCGACGCGCGCGCCTCGCGGTTCCTACGGCGCGTACACCGCCGGCCGGGGCGGGGTCACCATCCCGTCCCCGATGAAGAAGCCCGGGTGCGGGGGCTGGTTGTAGCCGGTGTTCTGCCAAGCCAGCGCAGTGCGGTACTGGGTGTCGTGCAGCAGGGTGGTGATCCGTCTGCTGGTCTCGTACGGCGTGGAGTGCGGATGCTGAACGGGGACCTCCTGAGGGGGGCCGGGGGATTGACGTGTCCTCAGTCGCCGTCGCCCGCAATGGAGTTGCCGTATCTTTCGGCCAGCTCGGACACCGTCCGGGCGATCCGCCGGCGCAACTCCTCGGGTTCCAGGACCTCGATGTCCGCGCCCAGACTCAGGAACTCGCCGTGCGCGCGCTCGACGGACTCGATCGGTACGGTGGCCGAAGTCCAACCGTCGTCCGTCTCACGGCCGTTGGTTTCGACCGCCCTCCCCGCCGGTCCGGTGAGCCGCGCACCCGGAGCCAGCCGGACGACCGCCTCTCCGCGGTAGAGCCGGTCGTGGAAATCCCGTTGGTACGCCGCCCAGTAGGCGGCCAGATCGAAGTCCTCGGGGACGGTGAACTCCTCGTCGCTCGAGCCGAGTTCGAGGACCTGGTCGACGCGGAAGGTGCGCGGTCCCGGCCCGGCTACGACGTACCAGCGCCCCGCCTTCAGCACGAGTCCGTACGGCTCCAGACGGCGTTCCACATCGGTGGGTTCGCGCCAGCGCCGGTACAGGACGTGCAGCACACGGCTGTTCCAGACGGCGTCCGCGACGGCGGGCAGAAACGGGGCCTCGTCGGCGTCCGCGTACCAGCCGGGGGCGTCCAGGTGGAAGCGGCCGCTGATCCGGTCGGCGTGCACGCGCAGTTCGGGCGGCAGCGCGGCGCGGACCTTGAGCTGGGCGGCGGCGAGGACGGAGCCCAGTCCGAGCGCTGCGGCCGGTCCCGGGGCGCCGGACAGGAACAGGGCCTCGGCCTCGCCCGCGGTCAGTCCGGTGAGCCGGGTGCGGTAGCCGTCGAGCAGCCGGTAGCCGCCCGCGTGCCCGGCGTCGCCGTAGAGCGGGACGCCCGCGGCGTGCAGCGCCTCGACGTCCCGGTAGACGGTGCGCACCGAGACCTCCAGCTCCTCGGCGAGCTGGGCGGCGGTCATCCGGCCGCGGGTCTGGAGCAGCAGCAGGATGGAGACGAGCCGACTGGACTTCACTGACACAGGATGTCAGGGAACCGGCGTTAGCGTCCCTGACATGGCCTTCAGGGAGAAACTCCTCACCGTGCCGCCGCCGATCGAGGTGGCGGGCCGGTGGATCAAGCGCTACCACGTCACCGCCGACCCCGCCGGCATCGCGTCCGACGTCGAGAAGGCGGCGTACGCGATGCTGCCCCAGCTGCTGCCCGAGCCGGACGCCACGCCGCCCGCGACGTTCGTCGTGCTGCACCGGGGCGACGACGACGGCGCCTATCTGAACGCGTACAGCTGGGTGTGGGACAACGTCCTGCATTTCCGTGGCGCGGCGGCCGGCCAGCCTGTGCTCGGCTGCCCGGACCGGGACACCGCTCATTTCGTCCTGACCGAGCGGCCGTGGATCGGCTGTGTCTGGGAGCTGCCGCCGGTTCTGCACGAACGGGACGCCTGGGTACGGCATCTGCTCGCACCCGACGTCCCCGATCTCAACGCTTACTTGACCGACTCCCTGCCCGAGGGCACGACAGGAGACCGCTGATGAGCAGCCCGCACGACTTCGACTTCTTCCACGGCGAGTGGCAGGTCCTCAACCGCCGCCGGACCGACTTCCTCGACCCCGGCAGCGACTGGGAGGAGTTCCCGGCGACGCACTGCTGCTGGCCGCTGTTCGACGGGGCGGCGAACATCGACGAGATCGACATGCCGCACCTGGGGTCGAAGGGACTCACCCTGAGGCTGTTCGACCGGGAGACCCAGCAGTGGTCGCTGAACTGGTCCTCCAGCGCCAGCGGAAAGCTGTTCCCGCCCGTGATCGGGCAGTTCGACGGCGACCGGGGCGAGTTCCACGGCGACGACACGCACGACGGCAAGGACGTGCGGGTCCGGTTCGTGTGGTCGGGGGTCTCGCCCACCGCCGCCCGCTGGGAGCAGGCGTTCTCGGTGGACGGCGGGGAGACCTGGGTGACCAACTGGGTCATGGAGTTCAGCAGGGCCGCCTGAGGCCACCAGGTCCCCTCGTCGGAGTCCGGCCTTGCGGAACGCCCGCAGGGTGAACACCGGGTCGGGGCGCGGCCGGTCCTGGTCCGGGAGTGCCGCGAGTCCGCCGGCGATCCGTTCGGTGAGCGGGTCGCCGGGGGCCAGGGTGACGAACCAGCCGCGGCGCAGGTCCGCCAGGGGGCGGCGGGGGCTGCGGCCCTGGCCGGTCCCGGTGAAGCGGGCCCCTCCGGCCGGGACCAGGCCGCAGGCGGCGGCGTGCGCCGCGACCGCCTCGGCGGCGTCGTCCGCGGGCCGGCGCGGGCGGGGGGCGAGCACGGCGTCGATGTCGCTGCCCACATTGTGGGAGGCGGCCTTGTCGACGGTGGTGACGTGGACACCGCCCGGCCGCAGTACCCGGGCGCACTCGGCCGGCACGGCCCGTACCGCCTCGGGGCCGTCCAGGAGATGCAGCAGCCACACGCTGGTGACCGCGTCGAACGCCCCGTCTGCGAAAGGCAGTCGGCGGCTGTCGGCGAGAACGACGGCACCGGGCAGCCGGGCGGCGGCCCGGCACGCCATCCCGTGCGCCAGGTCCGCGCCCACGACCCGAAGCCCGGGCCGCGCGGCCGCGAGCCGCCGACTGACGATGCCCGTGCCGCAGGCCACGTCGAGGAGTCGGCCGGCACCCTCGGGTACCAGTCGGAGCGCGGCGTCGGCCGCCGCGGCGGCCCGGGGTTCGCCGCCGCGCAGGGCGTCGTACTCCGCGGCCTCCTTCTCGTAGTCCAGCACGTGCTGCGACCGCTCAGTGCGCGCCGTGACCGGGCGCCAGTTCCTCGACCCTGCGCGCCAGTTCGAAGTCCAGGTCGGTGACCGCGCCGCCGGCGCTGTGCGTGTTCACCGTCAGGGAGACGGTATTGTAGCCGAGGGTGAGGTCGGAGTGGTGGTCCAGCTCCTCCTGCACCTGGGCGATGTGCACGACCATCGCGGTCGCCGCGAAGTGCGTGCCGAGCCGGTAGGAGCGGGCGATCCGATCGCCCTCGAGGGACCAGCCGGGCAGCTCCGCCAGCCGGTCCTCGATCTCCTTCTGCGACAGTGGTTCGACGGGCATGACCTGGCTCCTTCCGTACGACGCGACGCGGGGGACGGCCCCACCCTGTCACATCCCCTCCGTGCGGCCCCGTACGCGCGGCCGTGGCCCTCAGGGCCTGTGTGCGACGGGCTCTCAGCGTCGTACGCACTCCGCGGCGAAGTCGTCCGCCAGGACGGTCGTCTCGGCCCGTCCCTCGACGCGCTCCAGCCACTCGTGCGGCAGCCCGTGGTCGCCGTGGCGGGCGCCGAGGAGGTTGCCGCAGACGGCGCCGGTGGAGTCGCTGTCGCCGGAGTGGTTGACGGACAGCAGCAGCGCCTGCCGGACATCGGGCTCGGCCAGGGCGCAGTACACGGCGATGGCCAGGGCCTCCTCGCCGATCCAGCCCCCGCCGAGCGTCTGCACCTTCTCCGCGGTCGGCGCGCCCTCGGCGGCCAGGTCGAGGGCGCGCCGCAGCGCGGCCGTGGTCTCCTCGTGGCCGGGGTGACGGGCGAGCAGGCGCAGGGCGCGCAGTACGGCGCCCTCCAGGGAGTCGCCCTCCACCAGGTACGCGACCATCGCGGCGAAGGCGCCCGCGGAGTAGTAACCGGTGGGGTGGCCGTGGGTGGTCTGGGCGCACAGCGCGGCCATCAGGAACGCGGTGTCGCCGGGCACCCGGGCGAGACCGAAGGGCGCCGAGCGCATGACCGCGCCGCAGCCCTTGGAGTCGGAGTTGACCGGGCCGGGGCGGCCCAGTGCGGCGCCGGGGTCGGGCACGAAGTCCTGGGCGAGGCCGGAGAGGCAGGCGTTGCCGGGGGCGCGGCGCGCGTACAGCCACCCCTGCGCGGCGAGACCGGCGGCGCCGGCGGGCGGGCCGGGCAGGCGCTGGGTGTCGAACCAGCGGCCGTACGCGTCCCGCACCAGCCGGGACCAGCCGCCGCCGATGCCCTTGTGGCGCTCACGCTCGTGCGCCTGCCACAGGCCCTCCACCGTGAACAGGGTCATCTGCGTGTCGTCGGTGACGCGGCCCACGGTGCCCTGCCCGTCGGGTACGAGACCGGTGACGCCCTTCACGCCGTGCGTGGCGCGGATTCGGTCCAGGGAGGCGAACTCGATCGGGTACCCGAGGGCGTCGCCGATCGCGCCGCCGAGGAGGGATCCGCGCACCCTGGCCCGGTAGATCGCGGTCGCCTCCCAGGACGGGTTCAGCCGGTCGTCCATGCACCACTCCTCGACTACGGTCGTCCGTATGACCATTGTCGCCTCCTCACCCGCCGCCCCCTCCCCCGCCCCCTCCGAGCAGGGCATCGGTCCGCTGCTGCGCGGGTGGCGGGAGCGGCGGCGGGTCAGTCAGCTCGAACTGGCGCTGCGGGCGGGCTCGTCGGCGCGGCACATCAGCTTCGTCGAGACGGGCCGGTCCCGGCCCAGCGAGGAGATGGTGCTGCGGCTCGCCGAACATCTGGAGGTGCCGGTACGGGAACGCAACGCGCTGCTGCTGGCGGCGGGTTACGCCCCGCACTACCCGGAGACGCCGCTGGACGACCCGTCGATGGATGCGCTGCGGGCGGGTGTGGAGCGGCTGTTGCAGGGTTACGAGCCTTATCCGGCGCTGGTGGTGGACGCGACGTACGAGGTGGTGGCGGCGAACCGTGGCATCGCGATGTTCCTGGAGGGCGTCCCGGACCGCCTGCTCGCCCCGCCCCTGAACGCGATGCGTCTGACGCTGCATCCGGAGGGCCTGGCGCCACGCATCCGCAACCTGGCCGAGTGGCGCGGCCACCTGCTCGCGCAGATGGAGCGCCAGATCGCGCTGCAGCGCTCGCCGGCTCTGCGTGCGCTCTACGAGGAGGTGGCGGCGTACCCGGTCCCGACCCGGAGCGAGTCCGCGTCCGGACCGGGCGAGGAGGCCGAGGAGGTCCCCTACTTCGCGCTGCCGATGCGGATCGAACACGAGGGCCGGGTGCTGTCCTTCGTGTCGTCCATCTCCACCTTCAACACCCCGATGGACGTGACGGTCGCGGAACTGGCCATCGAGACGTTCCTGCCTGCGGATCCGGCGACGGTGAAGTACCTCCAGTCGCGAGGAACGTGACGGGTCGTCGGTAACCGCCGGTACGCCGCCGTCTCCTCACCCGAGTGTTCTCCGGCCCCGTGAGAATCACCCGGGAACATGCCACACTGCTCGCGTACTTCGGCGCGTGGGGAGGCGTGGCGTGAGTGAGCGGCGGGCTGCGCCGACCGTCGGGCAGGTGGTGCTCGGGCGGCGGCTCCAGGAGTTGCGGGAGGCCGCCGGGCTGAAGCGCGAGGAGGCGGCGAAGGTGCTGCGCGTCGCCCCGGCGACCGTGCGGCGCATGGAGACCGCCGAGGTCGCGCTGAAGATCCCGTACATGCAGGTGCTGCTGACGACGTACGGCGTGCCCGAGGAGGAGATCGCCTCCTTCGTGCGGCTCGCCGAGGAGGCCAACCAGGCCGGCTGGTGGCAGCGGTACCACGACGTGCTGCCGGACTGGTTCAGCCTGCACGTCAGCCTGGAGGGCGCCGCCCGCATCATCCGGTCCTACGAGCCGCACTTCGTGCCCGGGCTGCTGCAGACCGAGGACTACGCGCGTGCCGTGCTGGAGGCCGGGACGGTCGGGCAGGGCAGTCCCCAGGACATCGAACGGCACGTGGCGCTGCGGCTGGCCCGGCAGAAGCTGCTCACCGGGGAGAACCCGCCCCACCTGTGGGTGATCATGGACGAGACGGTGCTGCGGCGCCCGGTCAGCATCCGCTCCCAGGTGATGCGCGACCAGCTCGACCGGCTTCTGGAGGCCTCCGAGAACCCCGCGATCACGCTGCAGGTGGCCGAGTACGCCTCCGGCCCGCACCCGGGGACGTACACGCCGTTCGTGCTGTTCCGCTTCGCCGAGCCGGAGCTGCCCGACATGGTCTACAGCGAGTACCTGACCGGCGCCCTCTACCTCGACTCGCGCACCGAGGTGGCCCTGCACCTCGAGGTGCTGGACCACATGTCGGCGAAGGCGGCCTCCGTGACGCGCACGCGGGAGATCCTGCGGGAGTACCGGGACAGGTTTTGAGGTGGCACCGCCTGAGGTGGCACCGCCCCGCCCGGCAGCCCGGTCACGGCAGTTCGTCCGCCCACATGTCCAGCAGGTCCTCGTCCGAGTCGGGCGCTGTCCGCGCGGGGGTCCCGTCGGCTCCGGGTAGCGCCTGTTCGGCCCAGATGACCTTGCCCTGGGGCGTGTACCGGGTGCCCCAGCGCTCGGTCATCCGCGACACCAGGAACAGGCCCCGGCCTCCCTCGTCGGTCGTCGCCGCGTACCGCAGGTGCGGTGAGGTGCTGCTGCCGTCGGCCACCTCGCAGACCAGCGTCCTGTCGTCGTGGATCAACCGCACATGGATCGGCGGGGAGCCGTAGCGGATGGCGTTGGTGACGAGTTCGCTCAGGACGAGTTCCATGCCGAAGCCGAGTTCGGCAAGGCCCCACTTATCGAGCTTGCGGGACAGGGCGACGCGCATCCCGGCGACGGCGGACGGGTCGGGCGGCACGTCCCAGTCGGCGATCCGGTCGGCCGGCAGCGCCCGGGTGCGGGCGATGAGCAGGGCGACGTCGTCCTTGGGCCGTCCGGGCAGCAGCTGGTCCAGCACGGCCTGGCAGCTCTCCTCGGGCGAGCGGCCGGGGTGGCCGGCGAGCACGGCGCCCAGCATCTCCATGCCCACGTCCAGGTCGCGCGTGCGGTCCTCGATGAGGCCGTCGGTGTAGAGCACGATCTGGGTGCCCTCGGGGAGGTCCAGCTCGGCCGTCTGGAAGGGCATGCCGCCGAGGCCGAGCGGCGGTCCGGCCGGCAGGTCGGGGAAGGTGACGCCACCGTCGGGGTGGACCAGCGCGGGCGCCAGGTGTCCGGCGCGTGCCATGGCGACGCGGCGCGCGACGGGGTCGTAGACGGCGTAGAGGCAGGTGGCGCCCACGATGCCCGCGGCCGTCTCGCTGCCCGCCTCGTCCTGGTCGATGCGGCCGACCAGGTCGTCGAGATGGCTGAGCAGCTCGTCGGGCGGCAGGTCGAGGGAGGAGAAGTTGTGCACCGCGGTCCGCAGCCGTCCCATCGTCGCGGCGGCGTGCAGTCCGTGGCCGACCACGTCGCCGACGGCCAGCGCCACCCGGCTCCCCGGCAGCGGGATCACGTCGAACCAGTCTCCGCTCACGCCGGACTGGGCGGGCACGTAGCGGTAGCCGACCTCGAGGGCGCTCTGCTCGGGCAGGGCCCTCGGCAGCAGGCTGCGCTGCAGGGTGACGGCCAGGGTGTGCTCGCGGGTGTAGCGGCGGGCGTTGTCGATGCTGACCGCGGCGCGGGCGACCAGCTCCTCCGCCAGTGACAGGTCCTCCTCGTCGAAGGGCTTCTGCTGGGTGGAGCGCCAGAAGTTGGCCATGCCGAGCACGACACCGCGGGCCTGGATCGGGGCGGCGATGAGGGAGTGGATGCCGTAGTCCACGACCTCCCTGGTGCGCTCCGGGTCCTGCGCGTGCCAGCCCGTGGCGGTCGCCAGGTCGGTCACCAGCTCGGCGCGGCCGGTGCCGAAGCCGCGAGCCTGGGGCGTGGAGGGCACGAAGTCGAGCAGCCGGCCCCTCTCGTAGAGCGGGTGGTCGTCCCGGACGCCGCGCACGGCGGTGCGCCGCATGTCCGTGGCCGTGGGGCCGGGCTCCTCCCCGTGCAGCACGGCGTCGGCCAGGTCAACGGTGACGAAGTCGGCGAAGCGTGGGACGGCGACCTGGGCCAGCTCGTCGGCCGTGCGGACCACGTCGAGTGTGGTGCCGACGCCCAGTCCGGCGTCGTAGAGCAGCTTCAACCGCTCCCGTGCGACCTCCGCCCTGCCGGACACCGCCTGCAGCTCGGTGGAGTCGCGCAGGGTCACCACCGTGCCCTCGGGGCCTCCGTCGCGGTCCGTGGGCCGCTGGTTGACCGCCAGCAGCCGTTGCCGGGCGAAGATCACCTCGTCGGTCGCCTCGCGCCCGGAGACGAGCAGCGCCATCGTCGCGGGATCGAGGGCCGCCAGGTCCGACACGTGCCGTCCCTCGGCGTCCAGGGGCAGCTCCAGCAGTCGCCTGGCCTCGTCGTTGGCCAGCAGCAGCCGTCCGTCGCCCCCGATGATGAGGACTCCTTCGCGCACCGAGTGCAGCACCGCGTCGTGGTGCTCGTACATGCGGGTCATCTCGTCCGGGGCCAGGCTGTGGGTCTGCCGTCGCAGCCGCCGGCCGACCAGGGCCGTGCCGCCGGTGGTCACCAAGAGCGCGCCGGCCCCGGCGCCGAAGATGATCGGGAGTTGCCGGTCCACCTCGTTGGTCACGTTCTTGACCTTCAGACCGGCGGAGACGAGGGCCACCACCTTGCCCTGGGGATTGTCGACGGGAACGGTGGCCTGGACTTCCTCGCCGAGCGGGCCGTGGACGCTCTCGGTGTAGACCTTCCCGGCGAGCGACGGGCCGATCGTGCCCACGAACCGGTGGCCGATCCGGCTCGGCAGGGGGTGGGTGTAGCGGATGCCCTTGGTGTTCATGACCACGATGAAGTCGACACCGGCCGACTTGCGCCCCTTCTCGGTGAGGGGCTGGAGCACCTTCGTCGGATCGGGAGTGCGCAGCGCCTGCAGGATGCCCGGAGAGTGCGCGAAGGTCTGCGCGACGGCTATGGAGCGGCGCTTGGCCTCGGAGCCGGTGTCCCGCTTCGACTGCAGCACCAGGGCGACCACGGCGCAGACCACGAGCAGCACGACCAGCGCCACCTGCAGGACGAATACCTGTCCGGCGACGCTTCGCGGGCTTTTGCCGATCAAGGACCGCATCGATATGCGCCGAAATCGAGCGTTTCCGCTCGCCATGCGACATTTCTAGCACAGCGTTCCCCGCAGTCCGCCGGGGCGACAGGTTCGCGCCAGATCCTACGCCGCCGCCCAGGGGCCGCGCGACCCGATCGGCGGGGCGCCCCGGCGGGCCCGTATGACCGTGCCCACCTGCGCAACCGGCGGGCCGACGGGCGACCTCCAGGGCTGTCCGGCCCTCGCGGGATCAGCCCGCACGCCCCGCGAAATCCCCACGCCGGTCCGGGCGGAAGATCCTCCCCGAGGATCCGGCCGGGCGGCGCGGGCGGCGCGCGAAATCCCGTGCGGCAGGTCGCTGGGAGCGGGGCGTGCGCTCAGGCAGCGCCCCCCTTCGTGTCCCTGTCCTCGTCGACGATCTCCGCGTCCACCACGCCCTCTTCGTCCTGCGGTGCCGTGTGCTGCCGGGTGCCTTCCGCGGACGCCTGCTGGGACTGGGCGTACATCGCCTGGCCCATCTTCTGGCTGACCGTGGCGAGCTTGTCCACCCCGGCCCGCAGGGCCGCCGTGTCGGCGCCCTCCTTGAGCAGGTCCTTCAGCTCGGCGACCGCCGCCGTCACCTCGCCCTTCGTGTCCGCCGGCACCCGCCCCCCGTTCTCCCGCAGGAAATTCTCCGTCTGGTAGACGAGCTGCTCCGCCTGGTTGCGCGCCTCCGCCGCCTCCCGGCGCCTGCGGTCCTCCTCGGCGTACTGCTCCGCGTCCCGCATCATCCGGTCGATGTCGTCCTTGGGCAGCGCCGAGCCGCCGGTCACCGTCATCTTCTGTTCCCGGCCCGTCGCCAGGTCCTTCGCGGAGACGTGCATGATCCCGTTGGCGTCGATGTCGAAGGTCACCTCGATCTGCGGCACCCCGCGCGGCGCCGGCGGCAGCCCGGTCAGGTCGAAGACGCCGAGCTTCTTGTTGTACGCGGCGATCTCCCGCTCGCCCTGGTAGACCTGGATGCCGACCGAGGGCTGGTTGTCCTCGGCGGTGGAGAAGATCTCCGAACGCTTCGTGGGGATCGTCGTGTTGCGTTCGATCAGCTTGGTCATGATGCCGCCCTTGGTCTCGATGCCGAGGGACAGCGGGGTCACGTCGAGCAGCAGCACGTCCTTGACGTCGCCGCGCAGGACACCGGCCTGGAGGGCCGCGCCGACGGCCACGACCTCGTCCGGGTTGACGCCCTTGTGCGGGTCCTTGCCGGTGAGTTCCCGCACCAGGTCGGTGACCGCGGGCATCCGGGTGGAACCGCCGACGAGGATCACATGGTCGATCGCGGAGAGCTCCACGCCCGCGTCCCGGACCGCCTGGTGGAAGGGGGTCCGGCAGCGGTCCAGCAGATCGGCCGTGAGCTCCTGGAACTGGGCCCGGGTCAGCCTCTCCTCCAGGTGCAGCGGGCCCTCGGCGGAGGCGGTGATGTAGGGCAGGTTGACGGTCGTCTCGGTGGAGCTGGACAGCTCGATCTTGGCCTTCTCCGCGGCCTCCCGCAGCCGCTGAAGCGCCATCTTGTCGGCGCCGAGGTCGGTGCCGTACTGGCCCTTGAACCGCTTCACCAGATGGTCGACGACCCGCTCGTCCCAGTCGTCGCCGCCGAGGTGGGTGTCACCGTTGGTGGCCTTGACCTCGATCACTCCGTCGCCGATCTCCAGCAGGGAGACGTCGAAGGTGCCGCCGCCGAGGTCGAAGACGAGGACGGTCTGCTCCTCGCCGCGGTCGAGCCCGTACGCGAGGGCCGCCGCCGTCGGCTCGTTGATGATCCGCAGGACCTTCAGCCCCGCGATCTCCCCGGCCTCCTTGGTTGCCTGCCGCTGGGCGTCGTCGAAGTACGCGGGCACGGTGATCACGGCGTCCGTGACGTCCTCGCCCAGATACGCCTCGGCATCCCGCTTCAGCTTCTGCAGGACGCGCGCGGACAGCTCCTGCGCCCGGAAGCGGGCGCCGTCCACGGAGCCGTGCTCCGGGAAACGCCAGTGCGCGTCGCCCATGTGCCGCTTCACCGAGCGCGCGGTGCGCTCGACGTTCGTCACGGCCTGCCGCTTGGCGACCTCGCCGACGAGCACCTCGCCGTTCTTGGCGAAGGCCACGACCGACGGTGTGGTCCGCGCGCCCTCGGCGTTGCTGATGACGGTGGGCTCACCACCCTCCAGGACGGCCACCACCGAGTTCGTCGTCCCCAGATCGATCCCGACCGCACGTGTCATCGCCGTCCCCTTCCGCCAGGGCGCTTCCCGCACTCCATCACAATCTTGAGTGGCCCCGTGTCAATGTGCGCGACGGGGGCTCCCGATGCGATGCCGGGTACCCGGAAACGACGGTGCCGCGCCCCCTCGGCGGGAAGCGCGGCACCTTCGGGAACGTGGGGGCTCAGGCGAGCTTGGCGTCCAGCGTGATCGTCGTGCCGGCCAGGGCCTGGCTGACCGGGCAGTTCTTCTTGGCGTCCTCGGCGGCGGCGACGAACGCGTCGTTGTCGATACCGGGGACGGTGCCCTCGACGGTGAGGTGGATGCCCGTGATGCCCTCACCCGGCTGGAAGGTGACGTCGGCCTTCGTCTCGAGCTTGGTGGGCGGGGTGCCGGCGCCGGCCAGTCCGTGCGACAGCGCCATGGAGAAGCAGCTGGAGTGGGCGGCGGCGATCAGCTCCTCGGGGCTGGTCCTGCCGTTCGCCTCCTGGGAGCGCGAGGCCCACGTGACCGGCTGCTGGGCGATGCCGGAGGAGTCGAAGGTGACGACGCCGTTGCCCTCGAGCAGGTTGCCTTCCCAGACGGTGTGAGCGGTGCGCGTGGTTGCCACGGTTCTTCCTTTCGATGGGATCCCGATAGGGGTACCCCCTGCTCGTCAAGAGCTTGGGGGAGGGTTCCGTCGCTCCCATCCGATCACACCCGGCCCCCGCGGACCCACTTTCCCGCCACGTCGGCGCCCGCCCCGTCGTCAGGCGGCGCGTTCGTCCTCCTCCTCGGCGGCGACGAGCGGTACTTGGGGACCGTCGCACTCCTGCAGCCAGCGGCGGAAAACCTGGTGGACCTGCTCGGCGCCGACCAGTTCGGTGCCCTCCTCGGCCGGCGCTGACAGGTCCACCGGCCACAACAGGAAGGGCCGGCCCTGGGCGCCGCCGAGCCCGCCGTGCGAACCGATCTGCTCCTCGAAGGCCAGGACTTCGCCCTCGGCCGGGTCGTACCAGGAGTTGACCATGATGTCGGCGGCGTGCGGGAAGGAGTGCGTGCGGCGCACGGCGTCGGCGGCACCCGGCCCGAAGCCGGCGAGCGGACCGGTCTCGTCGGCGAGCCGGTCCACCGGGATCTCGGCGCCGAACGCGCCCAGCACCACACCGCCGTGCTCCTCGCTGCGGACGAGGACGAAACCGACGCCGGGATGGTTGGCGAGCGTCGACAGCAGCGCGGGGTGCCGGCGGTCGATCTCCTCCTTGCTCATCCGGTGCGGCACGTCGGGGAAGGAGACGAGCCCGAGGTTCCCGGAGGCGAGCACGATGGGCTCCGAGTGGCGGCGGGCGGCCCGATGGTGCTCGGCCTTCTCCTCGACGGGCCGGCGCAGCGCGGCGCGTACGGCCGCACGCGCCTCCGCCCCGCTGTGGGTGTTCCCCCACTGCTTAACGCGTGGGGGGACCCCCACCACCTTGCGCGGCACGTGCAGCCCGCACCCGGCCCGCACCAGGTCGGCGAGGCTGAGCCCGTACCGGGTGCGGAAGGTCTCGCCTGGGCTCTGCCCGTGGTCGGACAGGACGACGATCCGGTACGGGCGCGGGGCGTGCCCGGCGACCTGCGCGAGCAGCGCGAGCGAGCGGTCGAGCCGGTGCAGGACCTTCTCGGCGTCGCGGCTGTGCGGCCCCGAGTGGTGGGCCACCTCGTCGTAGGCCACCAGGTCCGCGTAGATGGCGCTGCGTCCGGCGAGCATGTCGCCGATCACCGCGGCGACGACCACGTCTCGTTCGACGACGGTGGCGAAGGCGCGCACGAAGGGGTACAGGCCGCCGCGGCCCACACGCGGCCGCTGTCGCTTCAGCCGGACCCGGGTGGACTGGCCGATCTCGCGGGCGACCTCGGCGGCGAACGACATGGCGGTGCGGACGGCGTTGGCCGGGTCGCTGAAGTACGCGAAGTAGCCGGCGCGTGAGCGGTTCTCCCTGCCCCGCCGGGCGGAGACGGACAGCACCAGGGCGAGCTGGTCGGCGCCACCGCTGAACAGGTTGCCGCGACTCGCGCCGTCGACGGTGAGCAGGCCGGCGTCGCCGGTCCGCTCGACGGCGCGGCGCTGGAGTTCCGCGGCGCTCGTCGGGCGGTTGCACACGACGACCTCGCGGGTCTCCTTCTCGTACCAGCGGAACGCGGGGACGTCGTGGTTGGAGCCGTGCAGGATGCCGAGCTGGCTGGCGCCGGTCTGGCTGGACCAGTCGGTGCGCCAGGCGGTGAGCCGGTGGCCGGGGCCGCCGTCGAGCGGGCCGAGCCAGGAGGCGACGGTCGGCATCAGGCCCTTGGCCACGGCCGCCCGCAGCACGTCGTGTCCGACGCCGTCGAGCTGGACGAAGACCGCGCCGGGGGTGACACGGCCGCAGCGTCCGTCGCCGCGTCTGCGGCGGCGGTCGGCGAGCCGGTACAGCCTTCTGCGGTACGCGTCGTCGTCCCGTACGGCGAGGGCGGCACCGGTGGCCGAGGCGACGGCGGACATCACGGCGGCGACCACCACGGCGGTCTCGGGGGCGGCCTCGGCGTCGCCGGAGGGGTTGACGCGGAGGGCGACGAGCAGAAGGGAGCCGTTGAGGAAGAAGACGAGCAGGCCGAGGACGAGGGCGGGGACGAGCAGCAGGAGCCGTACCAGCAGGGGCCACACCAAGGACGACAGCAGACCGAAGACACCGGCGCCGGCGGCGGCCGTGACGGCTATGCGGGTCGCGCTGTCGCCGCCGGGGGACTGAAGCCGGAAGTCGGGCAGGACGGCGGCGAGGACGAGCATGGTGCCGGTGGAGGCGGCCCACACGGCGACACTGCGCCCCATACCGCTGAGCAGCTTCCGCCAACGCCCGTGCCCCACGCCCAGCTCACCTCACGTCATGGCCCTGCCGCCCTCTCGGATGCGTCCCCACCTTGTCACAGCGCCGGGAACCCCCGGTCAGCGGCCGTCGTACCCGGCCGTCGGCAGCGACAGGCGGCGGTGGATCCGGGCCTTCATCCCGGCGTCGTACGACGGTTCGGCGCGGCCGACCGTCTCGACGCGGACACCTCGCCGGGCGCACTCCGCGGTGAACTCGTCCACCGAGGTCAGGGCACGCTCCAGGACCCGGCGGCTGGGGGCCACGAACAGGTCGACCAGACCCGCCTCCACATCCGTCCACAAAGCGCAGTGGTCGGGGCGCAGGCCGCGGACGAGGAGTTCCCGCGTCACCACGTAACCGCGCTCCGCCGCCCAGCGCGCGCACATCGCGTGCTGGCTGCGGGAGTCGACGAGGAAGGGTTCCGCGTCCAGCTCCTCGAGCGGCGTCAGGCTGGCGATCGCCGTGACCCGGACCGTGCCCGGCCGGCCGCGGGCGTCGCGCGCGCCGGCGATGCCGTGCGCCTCTCCCATGGGGGTCCCCCCTCACCTCAGGGTTTGCCCGCCGACCCTACCCCTGCCCGTAGGCTCGGGGGGAGTCGCGCGAAGGAGGCAATGGAGTGCCGGTGGAGGTCACGTGGTGGGGTCACGCCACCTGCACGGTCGAGGACTCCGGCGTACGGGTGCTCACCGATCCCCTGTTCGCGCGCCGCCTCGCGCATCTGCGGCGGCGCCGCGGTGCACCGCCGCCGCCCGAGGCCGCGGTGGCGGACGTGACGCTGGTGTCCCATCTGCACGCCGACCATCTGCACGTGCCGTCGCTGGCCCGGCTGGCCCCTGGGAGCCGGGTGCTGCTGCCGCGCGGCGCCGCTGCCCAGGTGCCGGGGCTGCGCAGGCTGGGCCGGCTGGGGTTCACGGAGGTGGTGCCCGGGGACCGGGTGCGGGTCGGTGACCTGGTCGTACGGGTGGTGCCCGCACGGCACGACGGGCGCCGGCTGCCGGTGGGGCCGCACCGCTCCCCCGCGCTCGGGTTCGTCGTGGAGGGAGAGGCGCGGACGTACTTCGCCGGGGACACCGGTCTGTTCCCGTCGATGGCCGAAGAGGTCGGGCCGGTCGACGTGACGCTGCTGCCGGTCGGCGGCTGGGGGCCGTACCTCGGCGAGGGGCACCTGGACGCGGGGCGCGCGGCGCAGGCGCTGGCCCGGCTGATGCCGCGCAGCGCGGTGCCGGTGCACTACGGCACGTACTGGCCGATCGGGATGGACGCCGTGCGCCCCCACGAATTCCACGCGCCGGGCGCCGAGTTCGTCCGTCTCGCCGCGCGGTACGCGCCGGACGTCAGGGTGCACCTGCTGTCCCACGGTGAGATCGCCCGCCCGGAGGTCGCCCGGTGATGAACCTCGCCGCCGCTACGACCCTCACACCCACGGAGTCCACCCAACAGGCCGTCGGCTATCCGTCGTTGTTCCTGCTGGTGCTGATCGGAGCGCTGGTGCCGGTCGTGCCGACAGGGGCGCTGGTCAGTTCCGCGGCGGTCGTGGCCTTCCACCGGACCGCGCCCTTCTCGCTCGCGCTGGTCTTCGCCGTCGCGGCGCTCGCAGCCTTCCTCGGGGACATCGCACTGTACTGGCTCGGGCGGCGCGGCATGCGGTCGAAGAACGGTTCCCGCTGGCTGGAGAACCTCCGCGGCCGCGCCCCCGAGGACCGGCTCGCCCAGGCGCAGGAGAAGCTGAACGAGCACGGGATCGCGGTGCTCACCCTCTCCCGGCTCGTCCCGGCGGGCCGCATTCCGGTGATGCTCGCCTGCCTGCTGGCCCGTATGCCGGTGCGGGAGTTCGCCCGCGGCGACGCCCCGGCCTGCCTCGCCTGGACCGCGACGTACCAGCTGATCGGCATCCTCGGCGGCTCGCTGTTCCCGAAGCCGTGGGAGGGCGTGGTGGCGGCGGTCGTGCTGACGGTCGTGATCAGCACGGTACCCGGCCTGTGGCGCCGGATGCGCAGGGCCGCCACCTCGTGAGCCCCGGGCGCCGGCTCACTCCAGCACCCGTGACGCCCCCACCGGCAGGTCCCACAGGTCCTCGCGGGCCCGTCCCGCCTTGTCCCAGGCCGCCCGCACCCGGGTCAGCGGTTCCAGGACCGGCTCCGCCGACAGCACGAACGTGGCCCAGTGCATGGGCGCCATCCGCCGTGCGCCCAGGTCGAGCGTCGCCCGGACCGCCTCCTCCGGGTCGCAGTGGACGTCGCTGAGCCACCAGCGCGGGTCGTACGCGCCGATCGGCATGAAGGCCAGGTCGATCCCCGGGTAGCGCTGCCCGATCCGCTCGAACCAGTGCCCGTACCCGGTGTCGCCCGCGAAGTAGACCCGCTGCCCGTCGGGCGCCGTCAGCACCCAGCCGCCCCACAGCGAACGGCACGTGTCGGTCAGGGTGCGCTTGGACCAGTGGTGGGCGGGCACGAAGTCGAACCGGACACCCTTGACGGCGGCGGCCTCCCACCAGTCCAGCTCGGTGACGCAACGGAACCGCCGGCGGCGGAACCACGCGGCGAGCCCGGCCGGTACGAGTACCGGCGTGTCGCGCGGGAGGCGGCGCAGCGTCGGGGCGTCGAGGTGGTCGTAGTGGTTGTGGCTGATGACGACCGCGTCGACGCGCGGCAGGGCGTCCCAGCCGATGCCGACGGGCGTGATCCGGGTGGGTGTGCCGAGGATGCGCCGGGACCAGACGGGGTCGGTCAGGACCGTCAGCCCGCCGATCCGCACCACCCAACTGGCGTGGCCCGCCCAGGAGACGGCGACCGTGCGCGCGTCGACCCGCGGCAGCGGGCCCGGCTCGTACGGCAGCCGGGGGATGTCCTTCAGACCCTCGGGTCCGGGCCGCACCGCGCCCTCGCGGGCGAAGCGGGCCATGGCCTTCAGGCCGGGCAGCGGTGTGGTCAGCCGGTCCGTGAAGGAGCGCGGCCAGATACGGCGCTCACCGAGCGGGCGGGGCGCTGCGAGCGGCGGCGCCAGCGCCGCGGGGTCCTGGCTCAGCAGGGGCGTGGGCGCGGGCTCACCGGTGTCCCGGTGTGCCGCAACGGTGCTCGTGGTCGACTCGGACTGCTGCGTCATCGAGGAGGCTCCCATCGCTGAGCGTCGTCGCGGAGATCGGCGAAGACCGATCCCACATGGGTCAACGCGCGTTGTACGTGTGGCAGTTCCAGCGGCTCCGGTGAGGTGAGGCACTGCGCCCGTTCCGCGGCGGTCGCGCCGAGGAGTGGTCCGGTGGACAGACGGACGCGGAGCGCCGCGAGGTCGTCCCCGAAGCGGTGGCCGCCGGGTGCGGGCATGCCGAGCCGGGCGGTGAGGAGGTCCTCGAGTTCCTGCGCGTCGCCGACGCCGCGCGCGTCGAGCGCGGAGCGAAGCGGCTCCAGGTCGGCGTAGAGGTGGCGACCGGCCTGCGGGGGCAGGACGAGGGCGCCCGCCGCGACGACGGCCCGGCGCGCGGCGTCGGCCACGCGCGCGTGGAGCGCGGTGCCGGCGGTGAGGCGCTGGGTGACGTCGGCGGGCTCGTCGAGCGCGTACGCGGCCGCTGCGGCGACCGGGTCGGCGATCCGGGCACCGAGTGCGGTGAGCACGTCCAGGGCGCGGGCGCGCAGTCCGGCGCCGTCGGCGGTGGCCGGGAAGCGGGCGACGGCCGCGGGCCAGCCGGGCGGCAGGAAGGGCCCGGCGAGGTCGGTGACGACGGTGACCCGGTCCGGCAGCATCTCGGCTGGGCTGAGCAGCACGGTGTCGTGCGGCCGGTGCACGGTGTCGCGCCAGGTCTCGTCGCTGACCAGGTGCAGCCCCTCCCCGGCGGCGGCCTCGGCGGCCTCGTGCACGAGTTCGGGCGGGGCGACGGTGGCGGTGGGGTCGTCGGCGACGGCGAGCACGAGGAGGCGGGGGTCGCCACCCTCGGCGCGGATTCTGCGGACGGTCTCCAGGAGGGCGTACGGGTCGGGTACGCCGCCGCACTCCATGGGTGTCGGCACATGGAACACCGACCGCCCCAGCGCCCGGACCTGGGGCGCCCACCAGGCCGGGCACGGCCGGGGGACGAGTACGTCGCCGCCGAGCGCGGCGGTGACGGCGACGAAGAGCGCGGGGGCGCCGGGGGCGGCGGCGATGTCGTCGGGCTCGGCGGGCAGTCCGCGCCGGGCGAAGTAGCCGCAGGCGGCGTCGAGGAGGGCGGGCGAACGGGAGGGGCCGGAGTCGTCGTGGTCGGCGGCCTCGACGAGCGCCGCGGACAGGCCCGGCAGGAGGGGCAGCCCCTGCTCGGGGAGGGGCGGTCCGTAACGGACGGGGCCGTGCCCTTCCGGATCCGTCCGCCGCATGCGTGCCTCCGCGCAGTCCCTGGTGCCGTCGCCGGTCCCCCGTGCTCCGGCTCGCTCCACGCCCTAGACCCGTGGCCGCCGCCGCTGTCGTACTCCTGTTCCTCTACGGTTACGGTGTCGAAGACGCCCTCGGGCTCTGAGTACCCAGGGTGCGGGCCGGTCATGGGCGTCCGGCCGGGTTGCCCGGATCACAAGGTCAGGTGTTCGGATCACGCGTGCGGATTCAGGCGTGGCCGGACCGTCCGCGGCCCCAGAGCCGGTGGACCGCGGCACCGAGCGCCCCCGCGATCAGGAGACCGCCGGCGGCCAGGGCGGGCACGGAGTCGGTGAAGGCGCCGCCTTCCCCGGCGTGCACGCCGTGCTGGGCGCCGACGGGAGGCTGCACCCCGCTCTGCTTCCCCTGGTCGCCCTGCTGCTTGCCCGTGGCTTGCTTGCCCTGGCTGTCGCCCTGCTTGCCGGACCCCTGGACCTGGCCGTCGCCCTGTTGCTTGGTCTGGCCGTCTCCCTGTTGCCTGGACTGGCCGTCACTCTGCTTGCCCTGGCCGTCGCCCTGCTTGCCCTGGCTGTCGCCGTGCTGCTTCCCGGACACCTGGGATTGACCGTCTCCCTGTTGCCTCCCAGACCCCTGGGACTGTCCCTCGCCCTGCTGCTTGCTCTGACCGTCCCCCTGCTGCCTCCCAGACCCCTGAGACTGACCCTCGCCCTGCTGCTTGCCCTGACCGTCCCCCTGCTGCCTCCCAGACCCCTGAGACTGACCCTCGCCCTGCTGCTTGCCCTGACCGTCCCCCTGCTGCCTCCCAGACCCCTGAG
>NZ_JBFBBS010000016.1:70284-148676 GCF_040682835.1 Streptomyces sp. NPDC051104
GACTGACCGTCCCCCTGCTGCTTGCCCTGACCGTCCCCCTGCTGCCTCCCAGACCCCTGAGACTGCCCCTCGCCCTGCTGCTTCCCCGACTGCTGCGTCTCCCCCTCCTCCTGCTGCCTTGCGCTCGGCGGGGCGTCACCGTCGTGGTGGTGGCCGTGGCCCTCCCAGTACACGGTGAACGAGACGGTCCACGGCCTTTCACGGCCCCCAGGGCCCCCCGGGCACCGTCCGTCGACGCCCCACGACGCCTCGCGGCCGGCCAGTTCGGCGATGGCGTGTACGCTCCCGCCGACCGGGACGCGGGCCGTGCCGCGGTAGCGGACGCCGCGCCGGCGTTCGGTCCAGTCATCGTCGTCGTCGCGGTCGACCCGGTGCAGCCGCATCCTGCCCCCCTCGAAGGCCTGGGAGGCGCCCTCGATGGCGTCGGGCAGGCCGGCGCCGACCGCGTCGCAGGACACCGAGACGGTCACCATGTCGCCGGGCGCGACGGAGCGCGGGGTGACGTCGGCGGACGAATCGGCGGACGCGTTCGGGGCGACGGCGCCCAGAGCGGCACCGGCCAGAGCGGCGACGGACAGGACTCGGGCAGTGCAGCACATGGGCAGGCTCCTTCGGCCGGGTTCCTCCATGACAGCCCGCCCGGCCGGGGCTCGCGCGCGGCCGTGCCCCATTCGCGCGACCGGCACCGCCGTGCGGGTGACGGGCAGGCCGCGCACCAAGGGGTCAGCCGGCCAGCGAGAGCAGCTCCCGCTCCAGGCCGCGGCCCCGCTTGTCCACGACGCCGGCGGCGACGTCGGCGAGTTTGCGGTTGGCGCCCTGGGAGATGCGGCGCAGCACCTGGAAGGCCGTCTCGGCGTCACAGCCGAGGACGTGCATCACGATCCCGCACGCCTGGTCGACGACGGGCCGTGAGCGCAGGGCGGCGCCGAGCTGGTCGAGTTCCGTGAGGGCGGCACGGTAGGAGCGGTCGCGCACCAGGCAGCCCACGGCGAGGTCGCCGAGCACCCGGGCGGGGCCGTGCGGGGCGCCCTTCAGGGTCCCGGGCCGGAAGCTGTAGAGGCTGAGCGTGACGGCCAGCCCGGACCGCCGGAAGGGAATCGTGACGCTGGACCGTATGCCGGCGTCGAGGGCGAAGGCGCGGTACTCCGGCCAGCGCTCCTCGCGCAGCAGGTCGAATGCCTCGACGGGCTCACCCGACTCCAGGGCCGCCGGGATCGGCCCGTCGCCGCTGCGGAGCTGGACGGTGACGAGCGGGGCGAGATCGGGGTGGGTGACGGCGGCGGGCCGGTCCGTGCCGCCCTCGACACCGCCTTCCGCGACCGTGGTGCTGGCACCGCAACAGCCGGGGGCGCACCGCGCGGCCTGTTCGACGAGTTCCGACAGCCGGCGCCCCGGGAGGGCGGACTCGGGGGATTCGGCCGTCAGGTGGTAAGCCTCCGGTTGGTAACCGAGTTGTCCGGTCTCCGGCATTCTTCACCTCCTCTTCGGGCGGCTGCCCGCTCACCCCGCTGGAAAACGGCGTCCGTGACGACGTGGCCGGTTCCGTGCGCGAGTCCTCGGAAGCACTCCGTACCGGTTAGGCACCGGTTAGGTTCGTCGCATGGCGCAGACGGAGGAATTCGGTGAAGAGCTGGCGGATTTCGTCCGCCGGGTGGCGGAACTCAAGGCGGCTCGTGCCATACCCAGGGACGACCTGCCGGCGGTGCTCGACGCGGCGATCTTCGAACTCGACCATGTCGCGGGTCAGTTGTGGCCGTGGTACCAGCGGCTGTCCACGGGGGCGGGGGCCGCCCCGGCCGGTTCCGGTGAGCGCCAGGAGCAGCAGCTGCTCAAGAGCCTCTTCCAGCGGCTCCCGGTGCCGGTCGCGCTGGTGGACCGGGAGACGGTGGTGCGGAGGCTGAACTTCGCGGCCATCTCCTTCACCGGGGTCCGCGCGGGCTATGCGACGGGCCGCCCGCTGACCGGACTTCTGGCCCACGCCGACCGGGCGGCGTTCCGTTCGCAGACGGCCGCGGTGGCGCGCGGCGAGGGTGACCGCAGCATGGCGGTACGTCTGCCGCAGCATCCGTCGGTGCCGGTACGGGCGACGCTGGTCGCGGTGCGGCCGAGCGGGGAGCCGCGCACGGCGGTCATGGTGGTGCTGCAGCCCGCGGACACCCCAGTGCCGGCCGGCGAGCACACCCCGCCCGGCGGCATCCCGAAACTGACCGAGACCACTCGGCACGCGGCGCTGATGGACCTGCTGGACGCGATGACAAGTGCGCTGCTCGCCGCGCCGGCCGGGGCCGTCCTGGAGCGGGCGGCCCGGGTGCTGCACGGCCGGTTCGCGGACTGGGTGGTGGCGGACGCGGGAGACGGGCGCCTGACCCGTACGGCGGTACTGGGGCCGCCCGGTGAGGACGTGGACGCGCTGGTCGCGCAGGACCCCGCCGGGTGCCCCCTCGTCGTCGAGGCGGCGCGCGGCGGATCCACGGTCCTGCGGGTGCGGCCGGAGGACCCGGAGGCCTTCGGACGTGACGCCTCGGGGGCCCCCGTCCTCATCCGCGCGAACGTGACATCCCTGCTGTGCGTGCCGCTCACCGACGGGGGCACCGTGCGGGGAGTGCTCACGCTGTTCCGCAGCGGGGCCCGGCCGGCGTTCTCGATGGCGGAGGCGCAGGCGATGGACATGATGTCCCGTCACATGGCGCTGGCCCTGCGGGCCGTCGGTTAGACGGCGTCACGCATCACCTGCTCGCGCAGCCGGGAGCAGCAGCGGCTGATCAGGCGGGAGACGTGCATCTGGGAGATTCCGAGGCGCTCCGCGATGCTGCTCTGGGTCATGTCGTCGAAGAAACGCATGTACAGGATGGCGCGTTCACGCTCCGGGAGGGCCTTGAGGCGGGGCTTGACCGCCTCGCGGTCCACGACGGTGTCGAGCGCCGGGTCGGGCGAGCCGAGCGAGTCGCCGAGCGAGTACCCGTCCTCGCTGCCGGGCAGTTCGGCGTCCAGGGAGAGCGCCGTGAAGCTCTCCAGGGCCTCGAGGCCTACCAGGACGTCCTCCTCGCTCATGTCGGCGTGCTCGGCGATCTCGGCGACGGTGGGCCGGCGGCCCGAGACGGTCTGCGACAGGTCCTGGACGGCGAAACGGACGCGGTTGCGCAGGTCCTGGACGCGCCGCGGCACGTGCAGGGTCCACATGTGGTCGCGGAAGTGCCGCTTGATCTCACCGGTGACGGTGGGGACGGCATAGCTCTCGAAGGCGTGTCCGCGCTCCGGGTCGTACCGGTCCACGGCCTTGACCAGGCCGAGGCACGCGACCTGACGCAGGTCCTCGAAGCTCTCGCCGCGGCTGCGGAAGCGGCCCGCGAGCCGTTCGGCCATGGGCAGCCATGCCTCGACGATCTCGTCGCGGAGCGCGTCGCGCTCGGGGCCCTGGGGAAGCGAGGCGAGCGTGCGGAAGGCCTCCGTCGTGTCGGGGGCGTCGTCGTGGGGGTGGTGCTTCACGCTAGCTCGGTTTTGCATGGTGCGTCGCAACTCCCTTGCTGGTGCCTTGCTGGGTGCCTTGGGTGGACGGTCACCGTGGGAGGGGGCGGGCGGGTGCGACAGGGCACACCGTGGCGTGATTCACCGCTCCCACGGACGTGCCTCCTGTCCGAAGCACTGAGTCGCGCCTGCCCGGGCGCATTCGCCGCAAACACCGGTCTTTCGAAACTCTTACGGCCCCGCATCACGGCCCCGCGTCGGCACCGCGAGAGAGGTACCGCGCTAGAGCCGTCCCGCCCGGCATCCTCGGCGGCTCCGCGGGGCGTCCACCCTGCACGGTTCCGCAGCCGTGCCACCCCGCAAGGCTCCGCAAGGCGTCCGCCCCGTACGGCTTCGCAGGGGTGCCGCCTCCCCTCCGCGCCCGGACACCTCGCGGTGCCTTCGCGGCGGCGCCCCGGGCTCGCCCGTCCCGGCGGCAGGTTTTCCCGGCATCGGCCGGGTGACTCGACAGGTGCGATCCGTACGCCCCCTCTTCCCACGGGAGGTTCCCGATGGCCACCAAGGTCGCCGACCACGTCCTCGCGCGCTTGCGCGAATGGGGCGTGGAGCAAGTCTTCGGCTACCCCGGCGACGGCATCAACGGGCTGCTCGCCGCCTGGGGCCGCGCCGAGGACCGGCCCCGGTTCCTGCAGGCACGACACGAGGAGATGGCCGCGTTCGAGGCGGTCGGCTACGCCAAGTTCAGCGGCCGTCTCGGTGTGTGCGCGGCCACCTCGGGACCCGGCGCGATCCACCTGCTCAACGGCCTGTACGACGCCAAGCTCGACCACGTGCCCGTGCTCGCGCTGGTCGGCCAGACGCACCGCACGGCGATGGGCGGCTCCTACCAGCAGGAAGTCGACCTGCACACCCTCTTCAAGGACGTGGCCTCGGACTTCGTGGAGACCGTGATGGTCCCCGAGCAGCTGCCGAACGTCCTCGACCGCGCGATCCGCACCGCGTACGCGCGCCGCGCCCCCACGGCCCTGATCATCCCCGGTGACGTGCAGGAGCTGGACTACTCGCCGCCGACGCACGAGTTCAAGATGGTCCCCTCGAGCCTCGGCCGCGGCGCCTGGACGGCGGTCCCGGCGCAGGAGTCCCTGGAGAGGGCCGCGGAGGTCCTCAACGCCGGTGACAAGGTGGCCATCCTGATCGGCCAGGGCGCGGCCGGCGCGGTGACCGAGGTGCAGCAGATCGCCGAGCTGCTGGGCGCGGGCGTGGCGAAGGCACTGCTCGGCAAGGACGTGCTCAGCGACGAGCTGCCGTACGTCACCGGCTCGATCGGTCTGCTGGGCACCCGCCCGTCGTACGAGCTGATGCGCGACTGCGACACCCTGCTCACCATCGGCTCGTCGTTCCCGTACACGCAGTTCCTGCCGGAGTTCGGCAAGGCGCGGGCCGTGCAGATCGACATCGACCCGCACATGATCGGCATGCGCTACCCGTACGAGGTGAACCTCGTCGGCGACGCCAGGGCGACCCTGCAGCGCCTGATCCCGCTGCTGGACAAGGACCGCGGCCGCGAGTGGTTCGAGACCGTGTGCGCGAACGTGGCCCGCTGGCACGAGGTCATGCAGAAGCGGGCGGAGCTGTCCGCGGACCCGATCAACCCGGAGTACGTGGCCCGCGCCCTGGACCCGATGCTGCCGCAGAACGCGATCGTCACCTCCGACTCGGGTTCGGTGGCGAACTGGTACGCACGGCACCTGACGATGCGGCCCGGTATGCGCGGGTCGCTGTCCGGGACGCTGGCGACGATGGGCAGCGGGGTCCCCTATGCGATCGGCGCGAAGTTCGCCCACCCCGACCGGCCGGTGGTCGCGCTGGTCGGTGACGGTGCGATGCAGATGAACGGCCTCGCGGAGATGATCACGGCGGCGAAGTACAGGGACCGCTGGGAGGACCCGCGGCTGGTGGTGGGCGTGTGGAACAACCACGACCTCAACCAGGTGACGTGGGAGATGCGCGCGATGGAGGGCGCCCCGTCGTTCCTGCCGTCGCAGGAGATCCCCGACGTGCAGTACGCCGCCTTCGCCCGGTCCCTGGGCCTGACCGGCGTCCGGGTGGAGAAGCCCGAGGACGTGGAGGCGGGCTGGCGCGCGGGGCTGGAGGCGGACGGCCCGGCGGTCGTCGAGTTCCTGACCGACCCGGCGGTGCCGCCGATCCCGCCGCACGCCAGCTGGGAGCAGATGCAGGCCACGGCGGCCTCGGTCCTGAAGGGCGACGCGGACCGCCTCGGGATGATCCGCCAGGGGTTCAAGGCGAAGATGCAGGAGTTCCTGCCCGGACGCGGCGACAAGGAGTCGTGAGGGGCCGTATCGGGACCCGAACACGGCCGAAAGCGGACCATCACCTGCCGGACGGCCGTGTCGACCGCCGCCCCTCGGGTACACGCGGGGGCCACGCGACATATGGAGGGACTCATGCAGCGAGGCAGCGACCGGCTGAACGTCCACCGCGACGACGAGATGAAGCACGAACTCCAGGGGCTGCTGCGCTCGGGCCACCCGACGCGGACCGAGGAGTGGCACGACCCCGAGCCGACCGCCGACGACGACCCGGCGGTGTGGGCTGGTCCGGTGATTCCGGGCGGCGCGCGGTCCGTGGCCGATGTGCGCTTCGAGCTGGCACGGATCCTGGGGCGTACGGCGTTCCCGGGCCGCCCGCCCGAGCTGATCGACGCCCTGCGCCGCCACCACGCCCCGGACGCGCTGGTCGCCCCCCTGGAGCGGCTGCCGCGCTCGTCGCGCTACGCCAACGCGCAGGAGCTCGCGGAGGCGATCGTGGGCGGCGAAGGGACGGGCCGGAGCGCATAGGTGTCCGACACGCGGGTACTGCGGGCGTCGTCCCGCCGACACACCACCCCCTGCCGGCCGGGGGAAGCAGGAAAGGACAGCAGGCCATGGCTGATTTCGTCAGGGAGGTCATGACGCCGGGCGTCGTGGCGGTCCTCCCGGACGCCTCACTGGTGGAGGCGGCGCAGCTGATGCGCGCCGAGGACATCGGGGACGTCCTGGTCGCCGAGGACGGGCACGTCGTCGGCGTACTCACGGACCGTGACATCGCGCTGCGGGCCGTCGCGGACGGCGCGGACCCGCTGACCGTGAGCGCCCGTGCGGTGTGCACCCCCGACCCGGTGGTGGTCGGCCCCGACGATCCCGTGGCCACGGCCGTGGACCTGATGCGAGGGCACGCCGTCCGCCGGCTGCCGGTCGTCGAGGACGGCCGGCCGGTGGGCATGGTGAGCCTGGGCGACCTGGCCGTCGCGCAGGACCCGACGTCGGCGCTCGCGGCCATCAGCCAGGCCGAGCCCGGAGGCGGGCGCGGCGGGGTGCCCGCGTGAGCCGCCGGGGCCGGGCCGGCCGGGTCAGTGCGTACGGCGCCACCGTGGACGTCGGCGACGCGACGACCCGCTACCTGCTGTACGGGCTGCTGCCGTTCTGGTTCGCGCCGGGCCTCGCCGACTGGCTGATGCACCGGCGCACCGGGATCGAGGACACGTCCGGCACGAAGGAGTCGTTGATCCACGCGCTGATGATGACCGAGGTGGGCATGCCCATCGCGCTCACCCTGCGCTACGAGGTCAACCCGCTGCTGCTGTGCGCGCAGTTGGCCGGGACCGCGGTGCACGAGGCGACCGCGCTGTGGGACGTGCGCACCGCCGAGGACAGCGACCGTGAGGTCAAGCCGGTGGAGCAGCACATTCACAGCTTCCTGGAGTCGCTGCCGTTCGCGGCACTCGCCGCGCTCGGGTGTCTGCACGCCGACCAGGTGCGGTCGCTGCTGCGCGGCGGCCGGGGCGACCCGCGCGCCTGGCGGCTGGTCCGGCGGCGCCGGCCGCTGCCACGGGGCTATGTCGTGGGCATCGCGGCGGCGATCGGCGCGTGTGTGGCCCTGCCCTACGGCGAGGAGTTGCTGCGCTGTGTCCGGGCCGCACGGCGCCGCGCGCGCGACGAGAAGGCGCAGGAGGAAGCGGGCGACGAGGCCGTGTGGCAGGCAGCCATATGGCACACACAGGCAGAGAAAGGACTGTGAACATCATGCGTATCGCGTTCCTGACCGCGCCCGAGGGCGTGGAGCAGGTGGAACTCACCGAGCCCTGGCAGGCGGTGAAGGACGCCGGCCACCAGCCGGTCCTGGTGTCGACGAAGCCGGGACAGGTGCAGGCGTTCAACCACCTGGACAAGGCGGACACGTTCCCGGTGGAGGCGGTGGTCGGTGAGGTGCAGGCCGAGTCCTTCGACGGGCTGGTGCTGCCGGGCGGGGTGGCGAACCCCGACTTCCTGCGGACGGACGAGCAGGCGGTGAGGTTCGTCCGCGCGTTCTTCGACCAGGGGCGGCCGGTCGCCGCGATCTGCCACGGCCCCTGGACGCTGATCGAGGCCGACGTCGTACGGGGCCGCACCCTGACGTCGTGGCCGAGCCTGAAGACGGACATCCGCAACGCGGGCGGCACCTGGGTCGACCAGCAGGTGCACATCGACCGCGACGGCAACGTGCTGATCACCAGCCGGAAGCCGGACGATCTGAAGGCGTTCGACGAGGCGATCCTGACGGAGTTCACCGGCCAGAACGCTTGAACACTTGCACGCCTGCATCGCCTGCATCGCCTGCATCGCCTGCACGTCTGAGCGAGACATGGAAAACCGAGACGTGTGAACCGAAGGCATGCATCGTCGGAAGCACAACCGTAACCATCGTCAAACCGGCGGAACACGCGGAAACGACCCGCCCCGCGGCCCCCCATCGGGGCCGCGGGGCGGGTCCTCTCGCAGGCGGTCAGCGGGTCGGTTCGGCTTCCTGGGGTTCTTCACAGGTGCCGCGCTCCCGGGCGCCGTCACGGGTGCGGCCGGCCGCGGTCGGGCGGCGCGGATGGCGGCGGAGGTATTCGCCCTCCAGTTGCGCCATCCGGTCGTTGTGCGCGCGCAGCGCGTCGTTCGAGCCGTAGAGCAGCGTGTCGTGGCGCGTGCGGTGGATCGTCTCCAGCTCCTTCATGAGCTGCTGGTCGGTCAGCCGGCCCGGGTCGACTCCGGTCATTGGTGGTACCCCGCTCGTCGTGTTCGTCGGTGCGGTCCGGGTACCCGCCCGGAAAAGCAATACCCCGAGCGGCATCCGGGAGGGAGCCATGGATCTCGCTTTTCTCCATCCACTGTACGAACATCCCGGCCCCTGGGCCTCCGTATACGTCGACACCTCCCGGCATACGGAGTCCACGCCTCACGAACGCTCTCTGACCGCTCAGTCCCTGTACCGGGAGCTCGCCGAGCAGGGCGCGGACGAGCCGACGTGCCGGGCCGTGCAGTCCGCGGTCGAGGACCTGGCCCACTCCCCCGAGCCGCACGGCAGGGCCCTGTTCGCCCGTGCGGGCGAGGTGGCCCTCGATCCGCCGCTCGCCGCGCCGCCGCAGGGCTCCTCCGCGCTGTGGGCCACGCTGCCGCACACGGCGCCGCTGCTGGAGCTCGCGAACGAGGAACCGGTGTGCGTGGTGGCGTACATCGACCGCAAGGGCGCCGAGTTCGAGCTGCGAGGGGCCCTGGGCAGCCGGGAGGCCGGGTCGGTGACCGGGAAGCAGCACCCGCTGCACCGTACGAGCAGCGCCGACTGGTCGGTGCGCCATTTCCAGCTGCGTGTGGAGAACACCTGGGAGCACAACGCGGCGGAGATCGCGGACGCGCTCGCCGTCTGCCAGGAGGAGACCGGCGCCGACCTGGTGGTCCTGGTCGGCGAGCAGCGCGAACGGCGCTCGGTGCACGAGCGGCTGCCGCGCCGGCTCCAGGACCAGGTGGCCGAGACGACGCACGGTGCGGGGAGCCGACTGCTGGACGAGGAGGTGGAGCGGATCCGCACCGAGCACGTGCGGCGCCGCGCCGAACAGGAGCTGGAGCGCTTCCTTGCCGCCCGGGCACCGGACGAGGAGGGTCGTGCGGGCGCGGTCGAGGGTGTGCCGGCGGTGATCGAGGCGGCACGCGAACACCGTATCGACGAACTCCTGATCGATCCGGACGGCCCGGACACCCGCCGTGAGGTCTGGATCGGCGAGGACCCGGACCAGGTAGCGGTGCGCCGCACGGACCTCGAGGCGGTGGGCGAGCGGCACGCGTGGTCGGCCCGCGCGGACGACGCGCTGCTGCGTTCCGCGGTGGAGACGGGCGCGGCGGCCGTCTCGGTGACGGCCGCCAGGAGCCAGGAAGGCCCGGTGGGCGGAGTGGGCGCGCTGCTGCGCTGGGCGTAGGCGGCGCGCCCACCCCACGCGGCATGCGCCGGGCGTGCACCTAGCGTGCGCGTTCCACTCTGCGTTCGTCCCACACGGGCTCCGATGTCTCCCGTACCCGACCGTCGGCGCCGAAGACGAGATAGCGGTCGAAGGAGCGGGCGAACCAGCGGTCGTGGGTGACGGCGAGGACCGTGCCCTCGAAGCTGTCGAGCCCCTCCTGGAGCGCCTCGGCGGACTCCAGGTCGAGGTTGTCGGTCGGCTCGTCGAGCAGCAGCGCGGTCGCCCCCTCGAGTTCCAGCAGCAGGATCTGGAACCGGGCCTGCTGGCCGCCGGAGAGCCGGTCGAAGTGCTGCTCGGCCTGGCCCGTCAGCTCGTAGCGCCGCAGCCGGGACATGGCGGCGCCGCGGTCCTGGGCGTGCTCCTTCCAGAGGATGTCGAGGAGGGTGCGGCCCTGGAGCTCCGGATGGGCGTGGGTCTGGGCGAAGTGGCCCGGTACGACCCGTGCGCCGAGCTTCCACTGCCCGGTGTGGGCGACGTCGTCACCGGCGAGGAGGCGCAGGAAGTGCGACTTGCCGGAGCCGTTGGAGCCGAGGACGGCGACGCGTTCGCCGTAGAAGACCTCGAGGTCGAACGGTTTCATCAGCCCGGTCAGTTCGAGCCCCTGACAGTTCACGGCCCGTACGCCGGTACGGCCCCCCTTGAGCCGCATGGTGATGTTCTGCTCGCGCGGCGGCTCCGGTGGCGGGCCGGCCTCCTCGAACTTCCTCAGCCGGGTCTGGGCGGCTTGGTAACGGGACGCCAGCTCGTGGCTCACGGTGGCCGCCTGGCGGAGGTTCAGCACCAGCTTCTTCAGCTGGGTGTGCTTCTCGTCCCAGCGGCGGCGCAGCTCCTCGAAACGGGCGAACCGCTCGCGGCGGGCCTCGTGGTACGTGGCGAAGCCGCCACCGTGCACCCAGGCGTCGGCGCCGGCCGGCCCGGGCTCCACGGTGACGATCTTCTCGGCGGCGCGGGCGAGGAGTTCGCGGTCGTGGGAGACGAACAGGACCGTCTTGCGGGTCTCGGCCAGCCGTTCCTCGAGCCACCGTTTTCCGGGTACGTCGAGGTAGTTGTCGGGCTCGTCGAGGAGCAGGACCTCGTCGCCGCCGCGCAGCAGGGCCTCCAGGACGAGCCGTTTCTGCTCGCCGCCGGAGAGGGTGCGGACCTGGCGCCACTGGGCCTTGTCGTAGGGGACGCCGAGTGCGGCGGTGGTGCAGATGTCCCACAGGGTCTCGGCGTCGTAGCCGCCGGCCTCGCCCCAGTCGGCGAGCGCCTGCGCGTAGCGGAGCTGGGCGGCCTCGTCGTCGACGGTCATGATGGCGTGCTCGGCGGTGTCGACGGTGCGGGCCGCTTCGCGGATGCGGGGCGGGGCGACCGAGACGAGGAGGTCGCGTACGGTCGTGTCGTCGCGGACGGATCCGACGAACTGTCGCATGACGCCGAGGCCGCCGGTGACGGTGACGGTGCCGGAGTGGGGTTTCAGCTCGCCGGAGAGCAGGCGCAACAGGGTGGTCTTGCCCGCGCCGTTGGGGCCGACGAGTGCGACGACGGTGCCGTCACCGACGCGGAAGGACACGTCGCCGAGCAGGGTCCTCCCGTCGGGGAGGTGGTACTCGAGGTGCGCGGCTTCAAGGTGTCCCATGGGGCGCATTGTGAGCGGCCGCGCCGAAGTCGAGCAAAGGGTTTTCGCCCCCGCCGCCCCTACCCTTCCCGTCCCTGGGGGCTGCGCCCCCAGACCCCCGCTTCGGCCTGAACGGCCTCGTCCTCGAACTCCCCCAAGCTCTTGGAGCAGGGGGACCCCCGGACGCCCCTCCGGCGTTTGAGGAGCGGGGGCCCGGGGGCCGGCCCCCGAACGGGGTCTGGGGCGGAGCCTCAGCGGGGTGCAGGGGCGGAGCCCCCCCCGGGGTTAAGGACGCAGTCCCCTCCGGGGTTAAGGACGCAGTCCCCGCCGGGGTTAAGGACGCAGTCCGGGGTTAGGGACGGAGCCCCGCCGGGGTTGGAGGGGCGGAGCCCCTGGGGGTGGGACGGGTAGGGGCGGCGGGGGCGAAAAGCCTTCGTCGGGGTACCCGCAGGGCCATGAGCCCTGATGTCGACCTCACCACCCAGCCACCCGGCCCGCACCCCCTCCGCGACCGCCTCCTCGGCCTCGACTGCCGGCTGTTCGAGTCCGTCGCCGCCCGCCACTGGCCCGGCGCCGACCCCCTGCTCCCCCGCCTTAGCCGGGCCGCCAACCACGGAGTGCTGTGGTTCGCCACCGCCGCCGCCCTCGCCGCCACCCGCAGCCCCCGGGCCCGCCGCGCGGCCGCCCGCGGTGTCGCCTCCCTCGCGCTCGCCTCCGCCACCATCAACACCCTCGGCAAGCGCTCGGTCCGCCGCCCCCGTCCCGTCCTCGATCCGGTCCCGGCCGTGCGCCGGCTCAAGCGGCAGCCGATCACGACATCTTTCCCGTCCGGCCACTCCGCCTCGGCCGCCGCCTTCGCCACCGGTGTCGCGCTGGAGTCGCGTGGCTGGGGTGCCGCCGTCGCGCCGCTCGCGACCGCCGTCGCCGTCTCCCGTGTCTACACCGGCGTCCACTTCCCGAGCGACGTCCTCGCGGGCGCGGCCCTGGGTGTGGGCGCCGCCTACGCCGTACGGGGCCTCGTCCCGACCCGCGATCTGCTGCCGCCGCCCGACCGCCGGCGCTCCCTCGAGGCCGCCGCCTCGCCGGAACCCCTCGCGCCCGCGCTCGGCGACGGCACGGGGCTCGTGGTCGTCGTGAACAAGGGCGCGGCGACCTGGGACCGGGTACAGGCCCTCACGGACGCGCTCCCCGGCGCGGAGACCGTGGAGTGCGAACCGCCCGAGGTGCGCACCGAGTTGGAGAAGGCGGCCGCCCGCGCCCGCGTCCTGGGCGTGTGCGGCGGCGACGGCACGGTGAACACGGCGGCCGGCGTCGCCCTGCGCCACGGCCTCCCGCTCGCCGTGCTGCCCGGCGGCACCCTCAACCACTTCGCGCTGGACCTCGGCGTGGAGGACCCCCGTGACCTGGTGGGCGCCCTTACGCGAGGCGACGCCGTCCGGGTCGACGTGGGCCGGTTCACCTCGGGTGAGACCGAGGGCTGCTTCCTCAACACCTGCAGCCTCGGCGTGTACCCGGAGCTGGTGCGCGAGCGGGAACGCTGGTCCCCACGGATCGGCGGCTGGCCGGCCGGTGTGCTCGCCGCCTGGCGCGTCCTGCGGGCCGACCGCCACCCCCTGGCCGTACGCGTCGGCGACCGCACCCACCCGCTGTGGCTGCTGTTCGCGGGCAACGGCACCTACCACCGCATGGGCCTGGTGCCCGGCCGCCGCTACGACCTGGCCGACGGGCTGCTCGACGTGCGGGTCGTGCACGGCGGGCGCCGGCCCGCCGCCCGTCTGCTGGCGGCCGCGTTCGCGGGCCCACTGTCGCGCTCGCCGTTCCACGCTGCCCTACGGGTCCGGCGACTGCACCTGGACGGGGTCGCCCCCGGCACCCTCCTCGCCTACGACGGAGAGGTCACCGCCGTCCAGGGCGAGGTGACCCTCGAGGCCCTGCCCGAGGCGCTGACCGTCTACCGGCCGCTTCCCGCCGACTGACCCCAGTGCCACCCGGCTCCAGTCGACCTCAGTCGGTTTCAGTCGACTTCGGACCACGCGTGCCCGTACGGCCCAGCCGTCTGCTCTGTCCACATAGCAAGATGACAGTCTCATTATTCGGCGTGATCGCCTACCGTGACGCGTACCGCCCCGCGGCGACGCCCGGGGTCCGTACGAGGGGAAGAGGATCGTCATGCCGAAGGAGACGGCCGTCTACACGCACGGCCACCACGAATCCGTGCTGCGCTCGCACACCTGGCGGACCGCCGCCAACTCCGCGGCGTACCTCCTCGGCTCGCTGAAGCCGCACATGAGGATCCTGGACATCGGCTGCGGGCCGGGCACCATCACCGCGGACCTGGCGGCCCTGGTTCCCGACGGTCATGTCACCGGCGTCGACCGCGCCCCGGAGATCCTGGACCAGGCCCGGGCGGCGGCCGACGCCCGCGGGGTCACCAACGTGGACTTCGCGGTCGCGGACGTGCACGCGCTGGACTACCCGGACGACACGTTCTGCGTGGTCCACGCCCACCAGGTGCTCCAGCACGTGGGTGACCCGGTGCAGGCGCTGCGCGAGATGCACCGGGTCACCCGGCCGGGTGGTTTCATCGCCGCGCGCGACGCCGACTACGGAGCCATGACCTGGTACCCGGCCTCGCAGGGCCTGGACGACTGGCTGGACCTGTACGAGCGGGTCGCCCGCGCCAACGGCGGCGAGCCCGACGCGGGGCGGCGCCTGAAGTCCTGGGCGCTGCGGGCGGGCATCAGGGACGTCACCGCCACCTCCGGCACCTGGACCTTCGCCACCGCCGAGGAGCGGGCCTGGTGGAGCGGGCTGTGGGCGGACCGTACGCTCGCCTCGGCATACGCCGACCGGGCGACGTGTGGTGGCCATGCGACCACGGAAGACCTGAGGGCCCTTTCGGCGGCCTGGCGGGAATGGGGCCGGCACGAGGACGGATGGTTCTCGGTGCTGCACGGAGAAATTCTCTGCCGAAAAGAGGCCTGATTCCCGCTGTTCGGGAAACATGAACGGCAGGAGGTGTGACTATGGTTCCGATCCTGCTCGTTCTTCTTCTGGCCGTGATTCTCTTCGGCGTCGGATTCGCCGTGAAGGCACTGTGGTGGATCGCCCTGGCGGTGCTGGTCGTCTGGCTCGTGGGCTTCCTGGCCCGCGGCACTACGGCGGCCGGCGGACGGGGCCGATGGTATCGCTGGTGAATCAGGTGCCCGGGCGGTGATCCGCCCGGGCACCTGATTCCCGTGATCCTTCGGCGATCACTCCCGCGGAAGCAACGATCCAAGCGGCCCGAGGTCCAGATTCAGGTCCTCGGGCCGCAGTCCGTAGCGCTCCCGGAGCTCCGCCATACGGTCCTCGAGGAGCATCAGGGTGAGCCCGATGCGCTCCTCCTGGTCCTCGGTGAGTTCGCCGGTGTCGAACCTGCGCAGCGCCTGTCGCTCCATGAGCTGGCGCAGCAGCTCGACGACGGTCAGCACGAGCTTGACCAGGTCACGCTCCACGGTGTCGGGTTCCAGGTCGAGTCGGTTGCGTCCGTTGCTCATGTCACCGCTCCTCCGGCCAGGGGGCCGGCACCTGGTCGCCGACCGAGCTGATCAGCGCGTTGAGGTCGATGCGGACGAGGTCGACGTCCGCGATGCGCAGGGTGAGGTCGCCGGTGATGACGACGCCGCCGGCCAGCAGCCGGTCGAGCAGGTCCACCAGGGCGACCTGACGGTGCTGGAGTCCGCCGGCGGTCACGCCCCCTCCCGCCCTTCGACACCACTGAACGAGTACGCCGCCCAGGGCCCGGTGAGTTCGACCCGCACCCCGGTAATTCCGCTTTTCTCCTGGTCGACTTTTGTCACGAACGCCTCGGACTCCGAACGCGGCACCAGATAAGCCGCGTTGAGCACATTGCGACCTGAAGAACCGGAGAGCGCGGGATTCTGCGGGGCGTGCAGACGGAAATCCTCGGCGCAGCCGGAAAGATTCTCGTGCAGCCGGCGCGCGAACCGTTCGGTGTTCTCCCGCATTTCCCCGTGGGCCTGTCGGCTCACACGACGCTGCCGCAGGTAGTCCCGGCCGGAGACCGGTTTCCGCGGCGGCTCGGCAGCCTTGCCGGCCCCTTCCGCCACTTGCGCCTGTTCCGCCTGTGCATACACCTTGACGCCCCATTCGACCCGTCCGTCGAGGCGGTCGAGGGCGCGGTGGAAGTCGTCCGCGCGCTCCTGGAGCATCGCGCGTACACCGCCGTCGTCCCGGAACACCGTGGCGAGCCGCAACGGCAGGGGCGTGGTGACGGCGGTGAGCGCGTCCACGACGCCCTGGTGGGCGCGGGCCGTGGCGGCCAGCCAGTCCAAGTCCTCCAGACGGGCACGGAGCGGCTCCTCGGCGAACTCCGCCTCGGGGACCGTGCTGACGACGGCGACCAGACCGTCGTGCGCCAACTGCCTGGGCGGCACGCCCGCGACGCCCGCCGGGCCGTCCTCGAGCGCCGCGCGAAAGGGGCGGCAGACGGCGTACACGTACCGCAGTCCGTTCACGGTGCCTCCTTCTCGCCGCGTACGCCCTCCAGTTCGGCCAGTCGGTCGCGCAGCTCGGCGTTCTGGCGGGCCAGTTCGTTGTTGCGGGCGCGGGACGAGAGCGCCGGGTCGGTCTCCCACCAGTCGATGCCCATCTCCTTCGCCCGGTCGACGGAGGCGACGACGAGGCGGAGCTTGATGGTGAGCAGTTCGATGTCGAGCAGGTTGATCCTGATGTCGCCGGCGATCACCACGCCCTTGTCGAGGACGCGTTCGAGGATGTCGGCGAGGTTGGCTCCACTGCCGGCGCCGTACGGCTCGGGAAACCGGCCGGGCGTCGTCATCGACGGCCCCCGCGCGCGGCGTCCCCGGGCTCCTCATCCGCGTACTCGTCGCCCTCCGCGTCCGCGTAGGGTCCTTCTTCCTCGTCCGCGTACTCCTCCGGCTCCTCCTCGTCCGGGTGGAGCTCCTCGCCCTCTTCGTCCTCCCCGTCCTCCGTCTCGGCGCTCTCGTCCTCGGCGCTCTCGTCCTCGGCGCTCTCGTCCTCGGCGCGGGGTTCCTCGGCCTCCTCGGCCTCCTCATCCGCCACCGCGTCCTCGTGGCTGTGGACCACCTCGCCGTCACGGATCTCGCCGCGCCAGCCGTCCTCCGCCTCACCCTTCAAGGTGATGAACCGGGCGAAGTTCTTCAGATCCAGCCTGACCCGGCGGCCCTGCGCCCGCCACAGATTGCCGGTCTTCTCGAACAGGCCGCTCGGGTAGTACTCCATGACCAGCAGGACCCGGGTGAGGTTCTCGCCCAAGGGGTGGAAGGTCACGACACCCTTCGCGGTGCCCTTGGCGCCCTCTGACGTCCACTGGATGCGCCGGTCGGCGAGCTGCTCGGTGGTGTGCGCCTTCCAGCTGCGGTTGGACCAGAAGATTTTCGCCTGCCAGTCGGAGTGGGTGTCGTCGGCGCTGTTCGCGCTCTTGACACCCTTGGCGAAGGTGGAGAAGTCCTGGTACTGCGTCCACTGGTCGTAGGCCGTGCGCAGCGGCACGCCGACATCGACGGACTCCATGATGACGGTGGGCTTCTTTCCGCCCCCGCCCTTCTTCCTGCCCTTGCCGCCCCCCAGGTTGCTGACGGCTTCCTTCACGTTGTCCTTCGCGCGGGCGGCGCCGAGTTCGAGGGCGGAGCGCAGCGGCCCTTTGCCCTCGGCCAGCTTGCGGCCGCCGTCGAGCGCCAGCTTGGCGAAGTCGGGGCTGTTGCCTTCGGCGATGTCGTTGAGCTTGAGAGTGGTCTCGCCGAGCTTGCGGCCGAGGCCGGTGAGCAGCTTCGTGGCCTGCGCGGCGAGATACTCCTGGGCCTCGGCCTTCAGCCGGTCGGCGGCCTCGCTGCGGGCGAGGTGCGTCAAGGGGTTGTCCGTGGTCGCGCCCGTGGCCTTGCCGGCCGCAGAGGTCGCCGATCCGAGGGTCTCGGTCATCGGTCGTCACCGCCCTTCGACGAGCCCGCGCCGCGGGCGCCGGCGGTCTTCTTCGCGGCCGTCCTGCGGGCCGCGCCGGCCGAGCCGCCCACCGCCTTCTTCGCGGGGGCCGTCCTCTTCGCCGCGGCCTTCTTCCCCGGGGCCTTCTTGGCCGCCTTCTTGCCGGACGGCTTCTCCCGCCGGCTCTCGCGGTCGCTGTCGCCGCGCGGCAAGCGGTCGCCTCCTTCCCGCTCGGCGCGGTCGTCGTCCTCCCGCTCGGCGCGGTCGTCGTCCTCCCGCTCGGCGCGGTCGTCGTCCTCCCGCTCGGCGCGGTCGTCGTCCTCCCGCTCGGCGCGGTCGCCGTCCTCGTCCCGGCCCTCGCCGGAGCCGGCCTCGGGCAGCTCGTCGCGCATCTGGGCAGTACGGTCGTGCAGCCGGTCGGCGAGTGCGTTCATCCGCCGCTCGACCATGGCCCCGGTGGCGGCCTTGCCGACGCCTCGCAGGTCCTGGCGCAACTGGGCGCCGATCTCCTTGAACTGCGGATTGTTCATGAGCTGCTGGTTCACCACGTTCGCGAGCATCCGCGGGCCGAGGTCGAGCTTCTTGCCGGCCACCAACGAGCCGACCGCGAGCGCCAATTTCAGCTTCTTGGTGCGTCCCAGAAAATATCCGGCCCCTACGGCGAGGCCCAGTCCGGTTCGGTTCATGTCACGTCCCGTTGCCTGTGGTGTCGCCGGAGCGCAGCGCGAACTCCAGCCGGTCGAGCAGTTCGTCCTCGCGCCGGTCGAACTCCTCCTCAGTGATCTCGCCCGCCCCCAGCCGCTCCTCGAGGCCGGCGAGTTCGGCCCTCACGGTGGCGGGGTCGTAGTAGATCCGTTCCGCCTCACGGAGCACCTGCCTGATGGCCCAGGCGCTGCCGCGCACGGGGGCGAACGGCAGCATCAGCACCTCACCGATCAGTCCCACGGTGTCCTCCTTCCGCTCGGGCCGGAAGCCCCGCTAATGAGCGCCGGCGTCGGTGCCTGCGGTGGTCCCCGCGGGCTCGGACGGCCCCGGCTCGACGAAGCTGTACGGCGGCAGCGGTCCGTTGACGCGCACGTCGAGGTGCGGGTGCGCCTTGCGGAGCTGTTCGACGGCGGCCAGGAAGGTGTCGGCCGTGTCACGCGCCACCAGGAACGACACGTTGGCGAGCCAGCCGGTGGACTCGGGGCCCACGCTGACGGCCTCGGCGGCGGACTCCAGGGTGCGCCGGAGCTCCCTGGCGTCCTCGGCCTCGCAGCTCTGCACTGCGGCCGCCACCATCTCACCGAGCTTCAGCTTCTCCTCGTAACTTCCGCCGCCCGCCTTGCGGTTGGCTTCCGCGAGGGACCGGACCTCGGGGTTCTCGGCCATCACGCGGTGCAGGACGGCCTCCTCGTCGTGGCTGGCCTTGATGTTGTACTCGACCTTGCCGTCCAGGGTGCCGAGCCGCTCCCGGTAGTGGTCCGCGCGCTCTTCGAGGACGCCGGTGGCAGCGTCGTCGTCCGGTGCGAGGCTGCCGAACCGCATGGGCAGGATCGGCCCGCCCGCGGCCGCCTCGCTCAGTACGTTCTGGTGGGCGAGCAGGTCACGGCGCTTGGGGCGCAGCCCTTCGGGGGCGTCGCTGACGATCGCCGCCAGTTCGCCCCGCTTCAGGATGCGCACCGTCCGGGCCGGGTCGCCGACCCCGCCCATGCCGTCGGGGAGCGAGGGGTGGTCGGCCGCGGCGATGCCGTAGACGTACGTGCTCACTCCTGTTCCCCCTTCTCGCGCGAGGCCGTCGACTTACGGCTGCGCCGGCTCGGTTCGGCCTGGGACTCCTCGCGGGCCTGCCGGAAGGCGTCGGATATGGTCTCGGCCGCGCCGGACAGCGCGCCCTTGGACTTGCCGCGCGCGCCGGACTCCGTCATCTCCCCGACCAGGTCGGGCAGTCCGGGGTTCTTGCGCGGGCCGGCCTCCAGGTCGAGCCGGTTGCACGCCTCGGCGAAGCGCAGATAGGTGTCGACGCTGGCGACGACGACCCGTACGTCGATCTTCAGGATCTCGATGCCGACGAGGGAGACGCGGACGAACGCGTCGATGACGAGCCCTCGGTCGAGGACGAGTTCCAGGACGTCGTACAGGCCGCTGGAGCCGCCTCCGGAAGTTTGCTGTGCCGGGACAACGGTCATGCCGACCGGCCCTCCTTGTCTGTGTGTCGGTGCATGCGGCGGGCTAGTTGCCGCCGCCCCTGCGTGTGTCGGCCCTCCCGCGCTCGTAGCGGCGAACCTTCCGGTATCCGGTGAGCTCGCCGTCGGCGGACACGTCCACCGAATAGCTCGCGAGCAGACTCATGGTGTCGGGGACCCGGGCGAGTTCCAGGACCTCGATCTCGAGAGTCCAGCCGTCCTCGGTGGGTTCGAAGGACGACACGGATTCGGCGGCCAGTCCGGTGAGCTCCGTGAACTGTGCGCGCGCATGGCGCAGCACCTCCATGGGGCTCGGCCGGCCGTCCGCCCGGTCGCTGTTCTCGGGAGAGTTCCGTGAATGTGTACGTGATGTGTTCGACATGGCCACCTCGACCACCGGGTGGCCACAAGGGCGTTGGCCAAACCTTCGAATGTCCGAGGGCTTCGACCGGGCTTCAACCGCGCAGGTCGTCGAGCCGCCGCCGGGCACGTGCGAGGGAACGCCCCCGGGGCGGCACGTCCGCCCAGGGGTCGGTGCGGGCCTGGTCCACCGCGTCGGCGACGGTCCAGCGGCGGGCGTTCAGATCCGGGTCGTCCAACTGGCCCCAGGACAGCGGCGTGGCGACCGGTGCGCCCGGCAGCGCCCGTACGGTGAAGGGGGCGACCGCGGTCTGCGCGTACGCGTTGCGCTGCACGTCGAGGTAGAGGCGGTCGCCGCGGTCCTTCTTGCGGGCGGCGGTGGTGAGCAGGTCGGGGTGGGCGGCGGCGAGGACGTCGGCGATGTCCCTCGCGAACCGACGTGCCTCGTCGAAGTCGTGGTCGCCGCTGATCGGGACGACGATGTGCAGGCCCCGCGAGCCGGTGGTCATCAGGCCGGACGGCAGCCGCAGTTCGTCGAGCAGCGCCCCCACCAGCCGGGCGGCTGCGCGGACCTGGCCGAAGTCGCCGTCCGCCGGGTCGAGGTCGAGGACGATCCGGTCGGGCCGCTGGAGCCGGTCGGCGCGGGAGAGCCAGCGGTGCAGGGTGAGGCAGGCCTGGTCGGCGAGGTAGAGGAGGGTGGCGGTGTCGTCGCACACGGTGTGGCAGACGGTGCCGCCCTCCTTGGGGAGTTCGACGCGGTGGATCCACTCCGGGTAGTGCTCCGGGGTGTTCTTCTGCATGAAGCGGGGCCCGTCCACGCCGTCCGGGTGCCGCTCCAGCATCAGGGGCCGGCCGCGCAGGTGCGGCAGCATGAAGGGAGCGACGGAGCGGTAGTACGCCACCAGGTCGGCCTTGGTGTACTCCTTGCCGTCCCCGTCGCCGGGGAAGAGCACCTTGTCCGGCCGGTGCACCTCGACCGTGCGGCGGCCGGCCCGCACGGTCCGCGTGCTGCTCATGTCGCTCCCTTCGCTCACGGCACCACGGCGTGCTCCACCAGCAGCCGGGCCGAGGCGGCGATCGACTCGGCGTCGATGCCGGCGGCGTGCAGCTGCTCCTCGGGGGTCGCCGAGCCCGGCATCGTACGGACGGCGAGGCGCACCAGACGCGGTACGGGCCGCCCGTCGAGGAAGGCGTCGAGCACCGCGTCGCCGAGGCCGCCCTCCTCGCGGTGGTCCTCCACGGTGAGCAGGCAGCCGGTGCGGTCGGCGGCCTCGCGCAGGGTCTCGCGGTCGACGGGCTTGACCGAGTAGAGGTCGATGACCCGTACGCGGATGCCCTGTCCGGCGAGGGCGTCGGCGGCCTTGAGCGCCTCGTGGACGGTGACCCCGGCGGCGACGATGGTGAGCCGGTCCTCATGGGAGGCGCGCAGCACCTTGCTGCCGCCGATCGGGAAGTCCTCGGTGGGCCCGTAGATGACCGGTGTCTTCCCGCGCGAGGTGCGCAGGTAGCGGATGCCCTCTCGGCCGGCCATCGAGGCGACGAGCCGGGCGGTCTGGTTGGCGTCGCACGGGTACAGCACGGTCGAGTCGTACACCGAGCGGAACATCGCGAGGTCCTCGAGGCCCATCTGCGAGGGGCCGTCCTGGCCGATGGCGCAACCGGCGTGCGAGCCGACGAGGTTGATGCCGGAGCCGCTGATCGAGGCCATGCGCACGAAGTCGTGGGCGCGGGTGAGGAACGCGGCGAAGGTGGAGGCGTACGGCACCCAGCCGCGCGCGGCCATGCCGACGGCGGCGGCGACCATCAGCTGTTCGGCGATGTAGCACTCGAAGTAGCGCTCGGGGTGCTCCTTGCCGAAGTACTCGGACCGGGTGGAGTCTCCGACCTCGCCGTCGAGGGCGACGACGTCGCCACGCGCGTTGCCGAGCGCGGCGAGCGCCTGGCCGTAGGCGTCGCGGGTGGCGACCTCGTCGCCGATGTCGTAGCGCGGCAGCTCCAGGTGGCCGCTCTGCACGGCGTGCAGCATGCGCGCGGCGGGCGGCGCCTGCACCTCGACGTGGAGGTCGCGTACGCCGCCGAGTTCCGCGATCGCCTCGTCGGCGTCCGGCAGCGGCTTGCCGTGCTGGCCCTCGCGGTCCTGGACGGCGGTGACGCCCTTGCCCTTGAGGGTGCGGGCGAGAATGACGGTGGGCTGTCCGGCGGTGGACTCCGCCTCGGCGAAGGCGCGGTCGATCGCCTCGACGTCGTGGCCGTCGACCTCGACGGTGTGCCAGTCGAAGGCCTTGAAGCGGCGCGCGTAGGCGTCCAGGTCGTGGCCGTGGCGGGTGGGTCCGCGCTGGCCGAGCCGGTTCACGTCGACGATCGCGATCAGGTTGTCGAGGTGCTCGTACCCGGCGTGCTCGGCGGCCTCCCACACGGAGCCCTCGGCGAGTTCGCTGTCGCCGCACAGCACCCACACGCGGTAGCCGGTGCGGTCGAGTCGCTGCCCGGCGAGCGCGATGCCCACACCCACGGGCAGTCCTTGGCCGAGCGAGCCGGTGGCCGTCTCCACCCAGGGCAGCCGGCGCGGTGTGGGGTGCCCCTCCAGACGGCTGCCCAGCTTGCGGAAGGTGAGCAGCTCGGTCTCGTTGATCGCGCCCGCGGCCTTGTAGGCGGCGTACAGGAGGGGTGAGGCATGCCCCTTGGAGAGGACGAACCTGTCGTTGGCGGGGTGGGCGGGCCGTTCGAAGTCGTAGCGGAGGTGGTGGGCCAGCAGGACGGCCATCAGGTCCGCGGCGGACATCGAGGAGGTGGGGTGCCCGGAGCCGGCCGCCGCGGAGGCGCGGACGCTGTCGACGCGCAGCTGCTGGGCGAGTTCGGTGAGCTGACGGCTGTTCATGTCTGTTCCTCCTTGCCCGAGTTGCCGTTGCCGTTGCCCTTGCCTCCCGGTACGCGAGCCAGTTCGGGGGACGACGACTCCAGCGGCACCGACCAGGAGCGCACCAGTCCCAGCTGGACGGCCTGGCGCGGCAGGAGGGCTTCCAGCAGCCAGTCGGCGGCGACCCGGATGCGGTTGCCGGGCATCGCGGCGAGGTGGTAGCCGTGCGTGACGGCCGAGGCGAGCGGCCCCGACAGCGGCACGCCGAGCGGGGCTGCGGCGGCCTGCGGGCCACCGAGGTCCACGACGAAGCCCAGGTCGTGGTGGCGGTAGGCGCGGCGGGAGCCGATACCGAGGGAGGCGGCGATGTTGCGCGCGCAGACCTTGCCGTGCCGCCAGGCGTGCTGCGCCGTCATCGGCGTGTACTGGCCGGGGTTCTCCAGGTCGGGCACGGCGGCCGCGTCGCCGCAGGCGAACACCTCGGGGTGGCCCGGCACCTGCAGGTAGGGGTCGACGAGCAGCCGGCCGCGCTCGAGGGGCTTGCCGAGGCCCTGCACGAACGGGTCGGGGCGTACGCCGACGCACCACACCAGGGTGCGGGTGTCGACGAACTCCCCGTCGGTCAGCAGGACTCCGTCGTGCGTGGCCTCCTTCACGGAGGTTCCCATCCGCACGTCGACGCCGCGCCGCCTGAGGACTCGGTCGGCGGTGCGGGAGAGCCGCTCGTCCATCTCCGGCAGCACGCGCGGGGCGATGTCCAGCAGCATCCAGCGTGGCTTGATGCCCTGGCGCAGCGGCTGCTTGCGCACGAGCGCGTCGGTGTACCGCTTGCCCTGGGCGGCGACTTCGGTTCCGGTGTAACCGGCGCCGACCACCACGAAGGTGCAGCGCGCGGCGCAGGTCTTGGGGTCGTCGGACGTGGCGGCCAGCTCGATCTGGCGGGTCACGTGGTCGCGCAGGTACAGCGCCTCGGGCATGCCCCTGAAGCCGTGGGCGTGCTCGGAGACGCCGGGGATCGGCAGCAGCTTGTTGACGCTGCCGACGGCGAGGACGAGCCGGTCGTAGCCGAGGGTGCCGCCGTTGCCCTCCGGGTCGGTGTAGTGCACGGTGCGCGCGTCGAGGTCGACGCCGTCGGCCTCGCCGAGCACCAGGCGGACGTTGCGCAGGGTGCCGGAGAGCGAGACGGCGACCCGTCGCGGTTCCAGGATGCCGGTGGCAACCTGTGGCAGCAGGGGCAGGTACAAAAAGTAGTCCGTCGGGTTGAGCAGAGTGATGTCGGCCCGGTGCCGGGTCAGCCGGGCCAGGGTGCGGGCCGTCCGGTACCCGGCGAATCCGGCACCGACGATCAGGATGCGGGGTCGACTCACGTTCGCCTCCGGCGTTCTCGCGCGTACGTCGTCTGCCTGGCGGACGCACGGATGCGCCACCCGTGCGAGACCTTCCGCGTCCCCCGGGTCAGGGCGCCCAAACGCCGCCGGGCGGGCGTTTCGTCCGTGTGCCGCACGGTTACCCGGCCGGGGACCGACGCGGTACCCCCTCCCCGGAGGTTCACCCATGACCGAGTACGGCTACTTCCTCTCGTGCGAGGAGTTCGGCCCCGCGGATCTGATCGAACAGGCGAGGATGGCCGAGCAGGCCGGTTTCCAGCGGCTGTGGATCTCGGACCACTACCACCCGTGGAACGACGCACAGGGCCAGAGCCCGTTCGTGTGGTCGGTGATCGGTGCGCTCTCGGAGGCGGTGTCGCTGCCCATCGAGACCGCGGTGACCTGCCCGACCGTGCGGATACACCCGGCGGTGGTGGCGCAGGCCGCCGCGACCAGCGCGGTGATGACCGGCGGGCGGTTCCGGCTCGGCGTGGGCACGGGTGAGGCACTGAACGAGCACATCCTCGGCGATCCCTGGCCGCCCACGACCGTGCGCCTGGAGATGCTGGAAGAGGCGATCCAGATCATGCGCCGGCTGTTCACCGGCGAGCAGGTGACCCACTACGGCACCCACTACAAGGTGGAGAACGCCCGCCTGTACACGATCCCCGACGAGCCGATCCCGATCGACATCTCCGGTTTCGGGCCCGAGGCGACGGCGCTGGCGGCGCGCATCGGCGACGGCTACATCACGATGATGCCCGAGGAGGCGATGGTGACGCAGTTCCGCAAGGGCGGGGGCGGCACCAAGCCGGTGAGCGGGGGCGCGAAGGTCTGCTACGGCACGGACCGCGAGGAGTGCGTGCGGACGGTCCGCGAGCTGTGGTCCAACGAGCTGCTGCCCGGCGAGATGGGGCAGGTGCTGCCGACGCCGAGGCACTTCGAGCAGCTGATGCCGCTGGTCTCGGAGGACATGGTGCGGGAGAACAGGGTGTGCGGCGACAATGTGGAGGAACACGTGTCCGCCCTCACCGCGTTCGTGGACGCGGGCTTCGACGTGGTCTACGTCAACCAGATCGGCCCGGACCAGCGCGGCTTCTTCGACTTCTACCGGACGAAGGTGCTGCCGCAGCTGCCGCGGTAGAACCCCGGAGACGACGGTGGGCGGGCCGGGTCAGTGACCCGGCCCGCCCACCGTCTTTCCGTCTTCGGCCTTCCGTCGTTCTTCCTCGGTTTCAGCGGTTTCAGCCACGGCGGCGCCGGCCGGCCGCTGTCACCGCGGCACCCAGGCCCCCGGCCAGGATGCCCGCACCGATGCGCGTCCGGTTGCGGGACAGCCACTCCTCCACGCTGTCCGGACGGGACTCCGCGTCGAAGCGGCCGTGGGCACCGTAGTCGTGGCCGTGCGGTCCGTCCGCCGGCGACCACAGGTTGCCCGCGGTGCCCTGCTGCCCCTCGTCGCGCTGCGAGTCGAACCCCGTACGGGCGAGGTAGCGGTCCAGCAGCCCCGGGAACACGGCGTTGGCGATGAGCGTGGCCGCCGTGGACCCTCCCACCCAGTACTCCCGGCGCCGCGGGTGCCCGGCCGCGTGGACGATCGCGCGCGCGGCGACCTCCGGCTGGTAGACCGGCGCCACCGGCCGCGCCCGCCCCGGCATCCGGCTGAGCACCCAGTCGAACTGCGGGGTGTTGAGCGCCGGCAACTGCACCATCGTCGTGCGCACCTTCGAGCCGTCGTGCAGCAGCTCGCAGCGCAGCGACTCGTTGAAGCCCTGGATCGCGTGTTTGGCCCCGCAGTACGCCGACTGCAGCGGGATGCCCCGGTAGGCCAGCGCGGAGCCGACCTGGACGATCGTCCCGTGGTCCGCGGGCAGCATGTGCCGCAGCGCGGCCCGGGTGCCGAACACATATCCCAGGTACGTCACTTCGGTGACCCGGCGGAACTCGTCCGGAGCGATGTCCGTGAACCGCGCGAAGACACCGGCGAACGCGTTGTTGACCCAGACGTCGATCCGTCCGAACTCCTCGACGACCTGCTCCGCCGCGTCCTCGACCGCCCGCGCGTCCGACACGTCGACGGGGACGACGAGCGCCTCACCCCCGGCGCGCCGCACCTCGTCCGCGGCCGCGGCGAGGCCCTCGCGTCCGCGGGCGAGCAGAGCGACCCGGTCACCCCGGGCGGCGAAGGCCACGGCAGTGGCTCGGCCCACGCCGCCGCTGGCCCCGGTCACCACGACTGCCCGGCGGTGCTTCGGCAGGGCTGCCGACCATGCCCTGGCCATGCGGCTCACCGGGCCCGGTGCTGCGGCGCCTGGGGGTCCGTTCCCGGACCCGCGGTACCCGGCGCGGCCGGATCGGTCACGCCCGGCGTGGGCGGGGTGTGCGGCATCGGCGGGTACGGCGTCCCGAGCCCGCTCTGCGGGGCGGCGGGCGGCGTACCGCGGAGGCCGTGGGCAGCGTGGTGCGAGCCGGTTCCGTGCCCGTCGGCGCGGGCGGCGCCCCGCAGCAGGTAGGCGGCCACGCCGAGCACCGCCGCCGTGATCAGCGCGGCGGCCCAGCCGGGCAGGACCAGGGCCAGCGCCAGACCGAGGGCGAGCGCCACCCCGGCGCCGGCGTACAGGCCGGTGGCGCCCGAGGCCGCGTAGAGCGCGGCCGTGCGGCGCTGCTTGCGGGTCTGCTCGCGCAACTCGTCGCGCACGGCCTCCCGGGCCACCTGCGCCAGCTCGTCGACCAGATGCTTGTCCAGATGTTCCAGGTGATCCAAGCGGTTCATGTCCGCCGGGTACCCGTGCCCGGGCACGCGTAACGGCAGGTGGGCGCCCGGATCGGTGCGAAACGATCTCCCTCCCGGCCGGCCGCAACTCGTGCCGCAACAGGCAACGTTCGCCCCGTCGCGACGCCCGGCACTCCCCCAAGCTCTCGGCTTCGCTCGAGCAGGGGGGACCCCCACCCCCAATCTCTTCGAGCGGGGGGGGACCCCCACTCGCCGCACCGGCCGAAAGCCCAAGTACATCCAGTACGAGGACTTCCGGCCGGCACTCCCCCAAGCTCTTCGAGCAGGGGGTACCCCCAGAGCACGCACCGGACGCCGCTCCTTGACGGGCAAACGTTGCCTGCCGCGGCACTAGGCTCCTCCGCATGGAGATTCCGGGAGCCACGGCGGGGGTCCCCCCGCTCGAACGAAGCTGAGAGTGGGGGAGGATCTGCGTCGACGACCTGGAGGCTTCGGTCCCGTTCTACGAGAGACTGACGGGCGCCCGCGCGCTCCGCTTCGAACGCGGCGGCGTCTCGATGGCCGCGGTCGGCTTCTTCCTGCTGATGAGCGGGCCCGAGTCCGAGCTGGAGATCCTGCGCAAGGTGGCGGCGACGATCGCGGTGAAGGACGTCGAGGAGGCCCACCGGGTGCTGAGCGATCTCGGCGCGCGTATCGTCGCCGGCCCGGTGCCGACCCCGGTCGGCCGCAACCTGATCGCCGTGCATCCGGACGGTTCGGTGTACGAGTACGTGGACCGCCGCCAGGCGGAATGACGCACTCCATCGTCGTAAAGGCATCGAAACGGCCGGGAAACAACACGGCGGGACTCTTCCGTGCAACAGCACTGCCCCGGTCGTCGGGGAGGTGACGCGAGCTCGCGGGAGAGGGAAGGTTCATGACGGACATCGCCGACAGGCAGACGCCGCCGGACACCACGAGCCGGACGTACAACGGCTGGACGCGGAACGACACGCTCGAGGACTACTCGCTGCGGTACGCGCCGAAGTCCTTCCGCCGCTGGACGCCGTACGTGGTGGCCACCACGGCCCTGGGCGGCATCGCCTACCTCGCGGACTTCGCCATCGGCGGGTCGATCGCGATCTCCAACGGCTTCTCCAGCGCCATGGTGGCGATCCTGGCGGCGGCGGTGGTCATCTTCCTCACCGGCATCCCGGTCTCGTACTACTCGGCGAAGTACTCCATCGACATGGACCTGCTGACCCGGGGCGCCGGTTTCGGCTATCTGGGCTCGACGCTGACCTCGGTCATCTACGCCAGCTTCACCTTCATCTTCTTCGCCCTCGAGGGCTCGATCATGGCGCAGGCCCTGGAACTCGGCCTGCACATACCGCTGGCGATCGGCTACGTCATCTGCTCCCTGATCATCCTGCCGCTGGTGATCTACGGCATGACCGCGCTGTCGAAGATGCAGGTGTGGACCCAGCCGATCTGGCTGGTGCTGATGGTCGCGCCGTTCGTGTCCATCGCGATCCAGGAGCCGGGGAAGTTCTCGGAGTTCACCCACTTCGCGGGCAACTCTCCCACCGGATCGAGCATCAGCATGCTGGGGGTGGGCGCGGGCGCCGGCGTGGCGCTGTCGCTGATCGCGCAGATCGGTGAACAGGTCGACTATCTGCGCTTCATGCCGGACAAGACGCCCGAGAACGCCAGGCAGTGGTGGGGCGCGGTGCTGTCCGCCGGTCCGGGCTGGGTGGTGCTGGGCGCGGCGAAGCAGATCGGCGGGGCGTTCCTGGCCTTCTACATCGCCGGGAGCGTGGGGCTCGCGAAGGCGAACGAGCCCATCCAGCAGTACGTGCACGGGTTCAGGACGTTCGCGGCGCCGGTCGCCCTGGGGCTGGCGACATTCTTCGTGATCCTCTCCCAGATCAAGATCAACTCGACGAACGCCTACTCCGGTTCGCTGTCCTGGTCGAACTTCTTCTCCCGACTGACCCACCGTCACCCCGGACGCGTCGTCTACATCTTCCTCAACGTCGGTGTCGCGCTCGCACTGATGGAAGGCGGAGTGTTCGGGTTCCTCAACACGGTGCTGGGCTTCTACTCGAACGTCGCCATCGCGTGGATCGGCGCGGTCGTGGCCGACCTGGTGATCAACAAGCCGCTGGGGCTCAGCCCGTCGTACATCGAGTTCAAGCGGGCGCACCTGTACAACTTCAACCCGGTCGGCTTCGGCTCGATGCTGATCGCCTCGGCAGTGTCCATCGCCGCGTACTTCGAGGCGTTCGGCGCCTACGGCAAGGCGTACTCGCCGTTCATCGCCCTGTTCCTGGCCATGGTGCTCTCGCCGCTGTTCGCGGTGGCGACCAAGGGCAGGTACTACATCGCCCGCGTCGACGCCCTCGACGAGCCGCTGCTCGACGAGCGGGGGCTGCCCTCGGCGGTGACGCTGACCTGCTCGGTGTGCGCGGACACCTTCGAGCGCCCCGACATGGCGGGCTGCCCGTTCCACTCCGGCGCGGTCTGCTCGCTGTGCTGCAGCCTGGAGAAGGACTGCCACGACGCCTGCAAGAGCGGCAGGCGCAGCGGGCCGGTGAGCCTCGCGACGCCCACCGTACGGTCGGCGGACTGACGGCGGCACGGCGCGCGGGCCGAGGACGGCCGTACCGGGGCCGCACGGGGGCCATCACCGCTCAGGTACCGCTCAGGTGCGGAGCATCTCGGCGGTGATGGCCCAGCGCTCGTGGTCCCGCCAGGCCCCGTCGACGAAGATCATGTCGGGTGAGAAGCCCTCCAGGCGGAAGCCACAACGTCGGGCCAGGCCGATCGATCCGGTGTTACTGGGCTGCGCGTTGATCTCCAGCCGGTGCAGCCCCAGCGGCCCGAACGCGTACCGCACCACGAGGTTCAGCGCCTCCGTCATCAGCCCGCGCCCGGCCGCGTGCGCGAAGGCCCCGTAGCCGAGCGCCCCGCTCTGGAAGCCACCCCGGACGATGTTGTTGATGTTGATGTACCCGGCGATCGCCCCGGTCTCCCTCTCGCACACCAGGAACCCCGCCCTCGTCGGGTCGTCGATCAGCCGCCCCGCGTAGGCGGCGTACTCCTCGGGCGTGGTCGGCGGGAACAGCCAGGGGTGGTGCAGTTCCCTGCTCTCCCGCGCCCGGGCGGTGAACTCGGCCGCGTCGTCGTGGGTGAAGGGGCGTATGCCCACGCGGGGGCCCTCGGCGAGGTGTTCACGGGTATCGGACACGGCGACACCGTACGTGATCCGTGGTCACTGGCGTCGGCTGACGAGAAGGGCCCCGCACAGCGCCCCGATCAGCCCCGTGCCGAGCAGCGCCAGCCACAGCGGCATGGTCACCAGGAGCACGAGCAGCCGGATCCGGGTGTGCTGGGTGTTCTCGAAGACGAAGACCAGTACGATCGCGGCCAGCACCAGGACGGCGACCCTGCGCGGCGTGAGGCCCTGCCGCCCCCGGCGTGTCCCGCCGCTCGTCGTGGCCTGGCGGGAGGTCTTCGGGTTCATGGGCCCAGGATGGACGGCGCGGCGCGGCGCCGCCCGGCGGGTGGACCGGACAGGTGACCGAAGCGTTGAGTCCCCGTCATGTCAGCGCCGGGACCTCCAGCGTGAGCGCCCCGGTGTCCGCGTCCAGTTCCGCGGCGACGCCGAGCGGCATCGTCAGGGCACCCTCGCCGTGGCCGAACCCGAACCGCTCCACGACCGGTATCCCGAGCCCGCCGAGCCGGTCGGTGAAGACGGCGCGCAACAGCTCGTACGGGCCGCACTCCTCCCAGGAGCCGAGCGCGATCCCGGTGACCCCCTCGAGCCGGCCCGAGCGCAGGAGCTGGGTGAGGAGCCGGTCGACGCGGTAGGCCTCCTCGCCGATGTCCTCGAGCAGCAGCAGGCCGCCCGTCTCGCCGGAGCGGGCGTGTGGCGTGCCCCGTTCGGCCGCGATCAGGGCGAGGCATCCGCCGGAGGTGACGCCCCGGGCGCGGCCGGGCACGAGCGCGGTGCCGGAGGAGGTGATGGTCCGTACGGACTCCGGCTCGAAGAGGGTGGCCCGCAGGTGGTCCTGCGTCCGCGTGTTCTTGAGGAAGTCGGCGGCCGCCACCATCGGCCCGTGCAGCGTGACCAGGCCGAGGCGGGCCGCGAACGCCTCGTGCAGCGCGGTGATGTCGCTGAAGCCGACCAGCACCTTGGGCCCGGCGGCGCGCAGCGCGTCCCAGTCGAGCAGATCCATCATGCGCTGCGCCCCGTACCCGCCGCGGGCGCACAGCACCGCGGACACCTCCGGGTCGCACCAGGCGGCCTGGAAGTCGGCGGCCCGGTCGGCGTCCGTGCCCGCGAGGTAGGGGAACTCGGGGTGCCGGTCGAGCACGTGCGGGGCCACGACCGGGTCCAGGTCCCAGCCGCGCAGGATGTCGAGACCGGCGGCGAGCCGCTCCTCGATGACGGGTCCGCTGGGCGCGACGACGGCCACGCGGGCGCCGGGGGCGAGTCTGGGCGGCCTGATCAGGTGGGTCACTCGGTGAGCTCCAGGGTGGGGATGCCGGGCGGGTTCAGCCCGAAGACCTGCGCGTACAGGGACAGCTCGGCCTCCAGGGCACGCACCATGGTCTCAGCCCGCCGAAAGCCGTGCCCCTCCCCCTCGAAGGCGAGGTAGGCGTGCGGAATGCGCCGCCCTTGGAGCCGGGCCAGGAACCGCTCGCACTGCGCGGGCGGGCAGATCGGGTCATCGAGCCCCTGCAGCAGCAGGAAGGGGACGGTGATCCGGTCTGCGTGCTCCACGGGCGACCGCTCGGCGTACCGGCCGGGCACCTCGGCATACGGTCCGACCAGCGTCTCCAGGTACCGCGACTCGAAGTCGTGGGTCTCCCCCGAGCCCCAGCTCGCCGGGTCCAGGACCGGATAGACGATCGTGCCGCAGGCGTACACGTCGGTCGACGTCAGGGACGCGGCCGCCGTCCAGCCGCCGGCGCTGCCGCCGCGCACGGCGAGCCGGTTGCGGTCGGCGGTGCCCTCGTCGGCGAGGGCGAGCGCGACGGCCGCGCAGTCCTCGACGTCGACGACGCCCCACTGCCCGCGCAGCCGGTCGCGGTACGCGCGTCCGTAGCCGGTGGACCCGCCGTAGTTCACCTCGGCGACGCCGATGCCGCGCGAGGTGAAGTAGGCGATCTCCAGATCGAGGACGAGGGGGGCGCGGCCGGTGGGGCCGCCGTGCGCCCAGACGACGTACGGCGGCGGTGCGCCGTCGGGCGCGACGCACTCGGGGTGGCGCGGCGGATAGACGTGCGCGTGGATCTCGCGGCCGCCGGGTCCGGTGAAGGTGCGGACCTGCGGCTTGGGGTAGTAGGCGGGGTCGACGGGGTCTTCGTGCGCGGCACCGATCACGCGGGCGTGGCCGGTGGCGGAGTCCAGTTCGACGACCTCGGGCGCGGTGCGCGGGCCGGCCCCGACGGCGACGACGCGGCTGCCGTGCACGGCGAGTGTGGCGGCGAACTCGGTCCAGGGACCGGCCACATCGACGACCTCGCCGCCGACCGGGTCGAGGATCCCGAGCCGGCCCGCTCCCCTGCCGTGCACCACGGCGATGGTGCCGTCGTCCAGGGGAGCGAACCACTGCAGTCCGACCTTCCACAGCGGCCCGCCGAACTCCTCCTCGCGGAGGCACAGGGGCGTGCCGTCCCGGTAGAGGTTCCACCAGCCGGTGCGGTCGCTCACGTACAGCAGGGAGCCGTCGGGCGCCCACTCGGCCTGGGCGATGGACTCCTCGGGGCCGCCGGCGACCGTACGCGGCTCCCGGAGCGTCCCCTCGCCGGTGACCTCGGCGACGAGCAGCTCGGTGCCGTCCCAGGGCATGCGCGGATGGTCCCAGGCGAGCCAGGCCGCGCTGCGCCCGTCCGGCGAGAGACGGGGGCCGGTGACGAACGGGTGGCCCGCGTCGGTGAGTTCGCGGACGGCGTCCCGGTCCTCGGCCGCCGAGCCGTCCAGCGGTACGGCGGCCGGCACCCGCCGCACGTCCGTGGGCCCGTCGCCGGTGAACTCCTCCAGGACACACCACACTTCACCGCGTTCCGGGTGCAGCCGGGGGTCGACCCAGCGCAGTCCGCCGCCCACCGGTGACAGCGGGGTGAGCGGGCGCGGTCGGCTGCCCGGCGCCGTGGGCTCGTAGGCGTACAGCCGCTGGTCCGCGAAGTGCACGAACACCACCAGCGGCCCCTCGGGGCGCATCGCTCCGGCCCAGGGCCGGCCGCCGTACTCCATGACCCGGCTGCGCACGTTCCACGGCGGGGGCAGGACCGACACCTCCCGGCCGTCCGCCGTGCGCCTGACCAGGGTGCGCCGGCCGCCCTCGGCGGGGCGGGGCTCGGTCCACCACGCCTCCTCGCCCACGAAGCCGACCGCCTCCGGCTGCCCGCCGTGCGCGGCGGCGAGCGCCGCGTCGACGGGCGAGGGCCATGCCCCGTACGGCAGGGTCCGCACCATCTCCCCCATCCCTCCTAGGCCGTGCGCAGAAAGCGGTCGAGGACGCGGACGCCGAAGTGCAGCGCTTCTACGGGCACGCGTTCGTCGACGCCGTGGAACATCGCCTGGTAGTCGTAGCCCTCGGGGAGCTTCAGCGGCGTGAACCCGTAGCCGGTGATGCCGAGGCGGGAGAACTGCTTGGCGTCCGTGCCGCCCGACATGCAGTACGGCACGACGTGTCCCTCGGGCGCGAACTCCTCGACGGCGGCCCGCATCCGCGCGAACGTCGGCGAGTCCACGGGCGCCTGGAGGGCGACCTCCCGGTGGTGGAACTCCCATTCCACGTCAGGCCCGGTGAGTTCGTCCAGCGTCGTACGGAACTCGTCCTCGGTGCCGGGCAGGTAGCGTCCGTCGACGTAGGCGACAGCCTCGCCCGGGATCACGTTGATCTTGTAACCGGCGCTCAGCATGGTCGGGTTGGTGCTGTTGCGGACGGTCGCCTCGACGAGCGCGGCGGCCGAGCCGAGCTTCTTCAGCAGGCCGTCCACGTCGTCGAGGTCGGCCTCGAGCCCGTACAGGGCGGCGAGTTCGGTGAGCGCGGCGCGCACGGTGGGGGTGAGCCGGAGCGGCCATTCGTGGGCGCCGATGCGGGTCACTGCGGCGGCGAGTCCGGTGACCGCGTTGCTGCGGTTGACCTTGGAGCCGTGGCCCGCCCGGCCGCGCGCGGTCAGCTTCAGCCATCCGGTGCCGCGCTCACCGGCCGCGATCGGGTAGATCTGCCGTCCGTCGCCGTCGTGGAAGGTGAACGCCCCCGACTCGCTGACGCCTTCCGTGCATCCCTCGAAGAGGTCCGCGTGCCGGTCCGCGAGGAATCCCGAGCCGTCCTCGGCGCTGGCCTCCTCGTCGGCGGTGAAGGCGATGACGACGTCGCGCCGGGGCCTGGTGCCCGAGCGCGCCCAGTGCCGTACGACGGCGAGGATCATCGCGTCCATGTTCTTCATGTCGACCGCGCCCCGTCCCCACACGACGCCGTCGCGCACCTCGCCGGAGAACGGGTGCACGCTCCAGTCCGCCGCCTCGGCGGGCACCACGTCGAGATGGCCGTGGACGAGCAGGGCGTCGGCGGAGGGGTCGGTGCCCTCGATGCGCGCGACGACGTTCGTCCGATCCTTGGCGCGTTCCAGGAGCACGGGCTCCAGGCCGGCCTCGGCCAGGCGCTCGGCCGCGTACTCGGCGGCGGGCCGCTCCCGGCAGTCGCCTCCGCCGCGGTTGGTGGTGTCGATGCGGATCAGGTCGGACGTGAACCGCACGACCTCGTCGAGTGCCTGCCGGTCAGCCATACTGTTCCTCCACCGCGGCCGAGACGATCGTGGTGATCGCCTTGAACGTCCGGATCCCCTCATACATGGTCGCGCTCGTGTACGCCACCTTCCGCTCGCCGATGCGGTCCACTCCCGGTACGACAGTGGCGGCCATCGCCAGATGCTCGGCGTCGAACTCCAACGCGACGGTGAAGGGCCCTCTGGCCGCCGGCTCGTGACGCACCGCCAGGGAGGCGGCGTCCTTGGCCGCCGCGCGGATGTCGGCGGCGGTCCTGGCCGGGGTGCGGCACACCGCCGCGTACCGTGACACATGGTCCTTGACTGCCACCTTGAGCGCCTCGGGCGCGTACCCGAGCGCGTCCTCGCAGGCCAGGTCGTCGCCGGTGACGAGGACGACGGGCACGCCGTGCTCGGCGACGACGTGCGCGTTCAGCAGGCCCTCGCTGGCGCGCACGTCATTGAGCCAGACCCCCGTGATGGAGTTGGCGAGATAGGTGTGGGCGAGCACGCCCTCCATCCCCGCCCCCGCGTGGTAGCCGACGAACGCGACACCGTCCACGTCGCCGTACTGCACGCCCTCCACCATGGACAGCGACTTGTGCCGTCCGGTGAGCATCTGCGCCCTCTCATCCAACTGTTCGAGGAGCAGATTGCGCATGGTCCAGTGGGCCTCGTTGATCAGCACGTCGTCGGCACCGCCGTCGAGGAAGCCGAGTACGGCGGCGTTCACGTCGGAGGTGAACATCGCCCGGCACCGCTCCCACTGCGGCGTCCCGGGCAACACGTCGGCCGGCCAGGTCACACCGGTGGCGCCCTCCATGTCGGCGCTGATGAGGATCTTCATGCCAGAACCGTACGCGTCGGTGACTGTGCGTGACCAGCCCTGTGGACGAGTGTCCCCCACCGGGCTTCCGGTCCTCGGTGTGAAAGACGTCGGCGCCTGACCGGTCCCTCGACCGGCCACGCGCCGACATCACGGGCCAGGGTGCCCCGCCCGCTCAGCGGTACAGCGCCGGGCGCTCGATCAGTTCGACTTCGACGCGCCGTCCCTCCGCCTGCGCGCGCACGCCCGCCTCGCAGACCGCCGCCGCCGCGTAGCCGTCCCAGACGCTCGGGCCGGTGACCTCGCCGCGCCGGGTGGCGTCGACCCAGGCCTGCACCTCGCGGTCGTAGGCCTCGGCGAAGCGCTCCACGAAGTCCGGGGCGATGGTGCCGCCCCAGCGGCCCGCCATGTTGGTGACCATGGCGTGCCCGTCGCCGATCCGGGCGGTGCCCGACTCGCAGACCACCTCGGCCTGCACCTGGTAGCCGAAGCCGCAGTTGACGAAGATCTCGACGTCGACGAGCGCGCCGCCGTCGGTCTCGAAGACGACGAACTGCGGGTCGGACAGCCCGTCGGGCGCGTTGCCCGACGGTCTCGGGCGCAGCACCGTCACCGCCGTGATCTCCTGGCCGAGCAGCCAGCGGGTGACGTCCATCTCGTGCACGACGGAGTCGTTGATGAGCATCGCCTCGGTGAAGCCGGGCGGGCTGCCCGCGTTGCGGTGCCGGTTGTGCAGCATCAGCGGCCGGCCCAGCTGGCCGCTGTCCAGCAGCGCCTTGAGCTTGATGTACTCGGCGTCGTAGCGCCGCATGAAGCCGACCTGGACGCGCCGGTGACCCAGCTTCTGCTCGGCCTGAAGGATGCGCAGCGCGGAGGCCGCGTCCGGGGTGAGGGGCTTCTCGCACAGCACCGGCAGGTCGTGCTCGAAGGCGGTGAGCAGTGCGGCCTCGTGGGCGGGGCCGGGTGAGGCGATCAGTACGGTGTCGACGTCGGCGGCGGCCATCGCGGCGGCCGGTTCGGTGTAGGCGGTGCAGCCCTCGACGCCTGCGGCGACGGACTTGGCCCGCTCCCCGTCGACGTCCACGACGGCGGCCACCCGCGCCCCGCTGATCACCTCGTTGATGCGGCGCACATGGTCGGCGCCCATCCTGCCCGTCCCGATGACGGCGACTCCGAGCGTTCCACGCTGAGTCATGGTCTTGCTGGTCCCTTCGGGGGTCAGGCGCCGCAGGAGCGGAGGAACTTGCGGGTGCGGACGGCGATGGGCAGCGGCTTGTCCGGCTCGCAGGGGTACATGTCCTGCTCGACGATGGCGAACAGGTCGACGCCCAGGCCCTGCGCTGCCGCCAGGACCGGCTCCAGCGGCGGCACGCCGGCCGGGGGCTCGCACATCACGCCGCGCTGCACGGCGGGCCCGAACGGCACCCCGTTGCCGACGACATCGGCGAGGATCTCCGGGTCGACCTGCTTGAGGTGCAGATAGCCGATGCGCTCGCCGTAGGTCTCGATCAGCTTGACGCTGTCGCCGCCGCAGTAGGCGTAGTGCCCGGTGTCCAGGCAGAGGTTGACGAGGTCGGAGTCGGTGGAGTCGAGGAAGCGCTCGACGTGGTCCTCGGTGTCGATGTGGGTGTCGGCGTGCGGGTGGACGACGATGTCGAGGCCGTAGGTCTCCTTGACCTCGTGACCGAGCCGCTCCATGCCCTTGGTCAGGTGCGCCCACTGTTCGGCGGTGAGTTCGGAGGGCTCGAGGATCTCGGCGGTCTTGTCGTCCCGCCAGAAGGAGGGGATGACCACGAGGTGCTTCGCGCCCATGGCCTGGGTGAGGGCCGCGACCTGGCTGACGTGCTCCCAGGTGGACTCCCATACGGACGGTCCGCGGTGCAGGGAGGTGAAGACCGTGCCGGCCGACACCTTCAGGTTCCGCTTGTTCACCTCGTCGGTGAGCCGCGCCGGGTCGGTGGGCAGGTAGCCGTAGGGGCCGAGCTCGATCCAGGAGTAGCCGGCCTCGGCCACCTCGTCCAGGAAGCGTTCCCAGGGCACCTGCTGCGGGTCGTCGGGGAACCAGACGCCCCAGGAGTCCGGGGCGGAGCCCACCCGGATGCGGTCCAGGGAGGGGACAGTGGTCATGTCAGGAGTTCCCTTCGGGTGATGCCGCCACAGGTGCCTGGAGGTCCTTCACTTCCGGGAGCTCCTGGACGTCGACGCCGCTGACCTGTGCCAGTTCGTGCTTGAGCGCGGCCAGTTCGGCGCCACCGGCCATGTGGTTGGTGAGTTCCTCGAGGCTGACCTCGCTGCGCGAGGCGGAGAGTTCGAGGGTGCCCAGGCGCAGCACGCTGAAGTGGTCGCCGACCATGTAGGCGTGGTGCGGGTTGTGGGTGATGAAGATGACGCCGAGGCCGCGGTCGCGGGCGGCGGCGACGTATTTCAGCACCACACCGGACTGCTTGACGCCGAGTGCGGCGGTGGGCTCGTCCAGGATGAGGACGCGGGCTCCGAAGTAGACGGCGCGGGCGATGGCGACGCACTGGCGCTGGCCGCCGGACAGGGTGCCGATGGGCTGCTCGAGGTCGTCCAGGACGATGCCCATGTTCCGCAGCTCTTCGTCCGCGGTCTTCTTCATACGGGCGATGTCGAGGCGGCGGAAGGGCCAGGGGCCCTTGGTCATCTCGGAGCCGAGGAAGAAGTTGCGCCACACCGGCATCAGAGGCACGGTCGCGAGGTCCTGGTAGACGGTGGCGATGCCCTTGTCGAGGGCGTCACGCGGGGTGGTGAACCTCACCGGCTCACCGTCGACGAGGAACTCGCCCTCGGTGTGCTGGTGCAGCCCGGAGATGATCTTGATGAGGGTGGACTTGCCGGCACCGTTGTCGCCGAGGACGCAGGTGACCCTGCCGGGGTGGACGGCGAGGTCGACGCCGTGCAGGGCCCGGATGTTGCCGTACGCCTTGCCGGCGCCGCGCAGTTCCACGACGGGGGCCTGGTCCGCCGGGGTGGCCGTGCCGTCGTTCTGGTCGAGGTCAGCAGTCGTCATGGGTGGTCACCTCCGGGTCGCGGACTTCTGGACCCACAGATTGATGAGCGTGGCACCGAGGAGCATCACGCCGAGGAAGGCCTTGAACCAGTCGGGGTTCCAGCCGGCGTAGACGATGCCCTGGCTGACCATGCCGAACATGAAGGCACCGAAGACGGGACCGATCGCCGAACCGTAGCCGCCGGTGAGCAGGCAGCCGCCGATGACCGCCGCGGCGATGTAGATCAGCTCCTGGCCGACGCCCTCGCCGGACTGCACGGTGTTGAAGGCGAACAGCTGGTGCATGCCGACGAACCAGGCGCCGAAGCCGACCAGCATGAACAGCGAGATCTTGGTGAACTTCACCGGCACGCCGACGGCCCGGGCGCTGTCCTTGTTGCCGCCGACCGCGAAGATCCAGTTGCCGTACTTGGTGCGCAGCAGCACCCAGGTCGCCAGGGCCGCGAAGAACAGCCACCACAGGACGGTGATCTTGAACTGGACGCCGCCGACGGTGAAGCTCGACGAGAAGACCGCCTTGGCCTGGTCGAAGCCGTCCATGTCGCTGATGTCGTCGGTCGCCACGTTGCCGGTGACCAGCTTGGTGACCGCGAGGTTGATGCCCTGCAGGCCGAGGAAGGTGCCGAGGGTGACCAGGAAGCTGGGCAGTCCGGTGCGCACCATCATCCAGCCGTTGAAGGCGCCGATCGCGAGCGAGACCACGAGGGCGACGAGCACGCCGACCCAGACGTTCATCGTCAGCTGGAAGCTGACCATGCTCGCGGTCAGCGCCGACGTGATCACCGCGACACCGGCCGAGAGGTCGAACTCGCCGCCGATCATCAGCAGGGCCACGGGCAGCGCCATGATCCCGATGGTGGACGACTGGTAGAGCACGGTGGCCATGGCGCTGCCCGAGCGGAACGTGGGGGCCATGGCGAAGAAGAAGACGAACACGGCGACGGCGCCGAGGAAGACGCCGACCTCCGGCCGGGCGAGCAGCCGCACCACGAGGGAGCGCTGTACGGTCCGGCCGTCGCGTTCCTTGGTGCCGGAGGCCGGCGGTGAGGTCACCGCCGGCACAGCCTGCTGAGTCATGGGATCACCTCGTGCCGTTGGCGGCGAACGTCGCGACGGTGTCGACGTTGGACTTGTCGACGAAGGCCGGGCCGGTCAGCACCGGCTGCTCACCGCCGCCGCTGTAGTTGCCGTTGTTCTTGTAGAGCCACAGGGAGTCGATCGCCAGGTAGCCCTGCAGGTAGGGCTGCTGGTCGACGGCGAACTGGATGTCGCCCTTCTTGATGGCGTCGGTCAGGTCCTTGTTCAGGTCGAACGTGGCGACCTTCGCCTTGCTGCCGGCGTCGGAGACCGACTGCACCGCGGTCAGTGCGTACGGCGCGCCCAGCGTGGCCACGTAGTCGACGGAGCTGTCCTGCTTGAGCTTCGCGCTGATCGTCGACTTCACGGACGGCATGTCGGTGCCGTTGACGTACAGGATCTGCGTCTTGCCGGTGAACGTCTTCTTCAGTCCGTCGCAGCGCTGGGTGAGGCCGACGTTCCCCTGCTCCTGGATCACGCACACGGTGTTCTTGGCGCCCAGCTCGTTCAGCTTCTTGCCGAACGCCTCACCCGCCACCGTCTCGTCCTGCCCGAAGAACTCCATGAGGCCGAGCTTCTGCCAGTCGCTCAGACCCGAGTTCAGACCGACCACGGGTATCTTCGCCTGGGTGGCCTTGCTGATGACGTCCTTCATCGCGTCCGGCTTGGCGAGGGTGACCGCGATGCCGTCGACCTTCTGGTCGATGGCGTTCTGCACCAGGTTGGCCTGGTTGCCCGCGTTGGGGTCGCTGGAGTAGACGAGCTTGATGTTGTCCTTGGCCGCCGCCGCCTCGGCTCCCTTGCGGACGATGTCCCAGAAGGTGTCGCCCGGCGCCTGGTGGGTCACCAGCGCTACCGTCATACGGGGAGTGCCGGCCTTGCCGGCGGAGACGTTGGAGCTCGCGTCCTCCGCCTTCTTCCCGCCCGAGCTGCTGGAGCAGCCGGCGAGGAGCAGCGCGGAGGCGGCGGCCAGCGCGACGACTGGGGCGATTCTGCGGGAGCGGCGAGGGTGAAACGTGCGGACCATCTTTACCTGCACCTCACTGTGCGACCGGGGAAGGAGAGGGACGGCGCCGGACGGTACCCCACGCGGGGCCCGGACGGACGTTCGGGGTCGTATGCCGGTGAACCGGCGGTTTCGATGGCACGGGATACAAACCCCTGCCGGACCCACCTGTCAATACTTTGTTAAGACATCATTTCAGAAGCAGGTCCGAATGTAAGTACAAAGCCTTGACAGGGGCTCCTCGTGCGGCCTACACCTGTGAGGCATCCGGCGCCGGATGCCCGCCTTCCCGGCGCCCGGTCGCCCGCATCCCCCGCATGAGGAGCGTCGCACATGCCTGAGCCCGCCGAACATTTCGATCTCGTCACCATGGGCCGCATCGGGGTCGATCTCTACCCGCTGCAGACCGGTGTGCCGCTCCCCCAGGTCGAGACCTTCGGAAAGTTCCTCGGCGGCTCGGCGGCGAACGTCGCGGTGGCCGCGGCGCGTCTCGGCCGCGACACGGCGGTGATCACCCGGACCGGGAACGACCCCTTCGGCACCTATCTGCACCAGCAGCTGAAGGAGTTCGGCGTCGACGATCGGTTCGTCACGCCGGTGGACGCCTACCCGACCCCGATCACGTTCTGCGAGATCTTCCCGCCGGACGACTTCCCCCTGTACTTCTACCGCCGCCCCAAGGCCCCCGACCTGGAGATCCACACCGACGAGCTGGACTTCTTCGCCATCCGCTCGGCCCGGATCTTCTGGATCACCGGGACCGGCCTGAGCGAGGAGCCCAGCCGCTCGGCCACGCTCGCCGCCCTCAAGGCCCGTGACAAGGCGGGCACCACGGTGTTCGACCTGGACTGGCGCCCCATGTTCTGGCACGACCCCGACACCGCACGCCCGTACTACCGCGAAGCGCTGCGCCACGCCACCGTGGCCGTCGGCAACCTCGACGAGTGCGAGATCGCCACCGGCGTACGCGAACCGCGGGCCTGCGCCGAGGCGCTGCTGGAGGCCGGTGTGGAGCTCGCGGTCGTCAAGCAGGGCCCCAAGGGCGTGCTCGCCGTGCACCGCGACGGGACGACGGCAGAGGTGCCTCCCGTGCCGGTGGAGGTCGTCAACGGACTCGGCGCCGGGGACGCCTTCGGCGGCTCCCTGTGCCACGGACTGCTCGCCGGCTGGCCGCTGGAGAAGACCATGCGGTACGCCAACGCGGCCGGTGCGCTCGTCGCCTCCCGCCTCGCCTGCTCCTCCGCGATGCCGACCGAGTCGGAGGTCGCCGACCTCGTCGCCCGCGGCTGACCGCCGCCTCGAGGCCTCTCGCACGCGGCCCCACGGCCGCCACCCCTGAACGGAGCCCGTCTTGAGCATCAGCATCCCCGACCTCGCCACGGTACGCGCCCGGCACCCGGAGGCCATCGCCGAGGCCGCCGCCCGCCGTGTCCGCCGCCCGCTGATCGGCGACAGCGGCCGCCTCATGATCGTGGCCGCCGACCACCCGGCCCGTGGCGCCCTCGGCGTCGGCGATCACCACCTGGCCATGGCCAACCGCGCCGACCTGCTGGAGCGCCTGTGCATCGCGCTGTCCCGGCCCGGCGTGGACGGCGTGCTGGCCACCGCGGACATCCTCGAGGACCTGCTGCTCCTCGGCGTCCTCGACGACAAGGTCGTCATGGGCTCCATGAACCGCGGCGGTCTCGCGGGCGCGTCCTTCGAGATGGACGACCGCTTCACCGGACACCGCGCCGAAGACATCGAACGGCTCCGCTTCGACGCGGGCAAGCTGCTGCTGCGCATCGACTACGACGACCCGGGCTCCCTGAAGACCCTGGAGTCCACGGCAAGGGCCGTGGACGACATGGCGGCGCGCCGGCTGCCGCTGTTCATCGAACCGTTCATATCCCGCCGTGTCGACGGCCGCGTGCGCAACGACCTGACCGGCCAGGCCGTCACCCGGTCCATCGCCATCGCCTCCGGTCTCGGCGGCACCTCCGCCTACACCTGGCTGAAACTGCCCGTCACCGACGACATCGACGACATGGCCGAGGCGCTGGAGGCCTCCACGCTGCCCGCCGTGCTTCTCGGCGGCGAGGTCGGCAAGGACCAGGAGGGCGCCTACGAGAAGTGGCGCAAGGCGCTGCGCCTGCCCACCGTGCAGGGGATGGTCGTCGGCCGGTCCCTGCTGTACCCCGCGGAGGGCGGCGTGGAGGCCGCGGTGGACACCGCGGTCTCCCTGCTGTGACTCCGCCCCGAGCCCCCGCCCCGAACGCCACGACGCCATGAACATCCCGATGCCATGAACATCCCGACGCCATGAACGTCCCGAACGCCATTGAAGAAGGGCATCATGACCACCGCGCACCACCTCCCCGCGGGCAAGGCCGCAACCGGCGCCTACGCGGTCGGCGTCACCCCCGAGTCGGCCCGCTGGGGCTACTCCAGCCTGAAGGTGCTCGAACTGCCGTCCGGCGGCTGGCACTCCTTCGAAACCGGCGACAGCGAGTGGATCGTGCTCCCGCTGTCGGGCTCCTGCACCGTCGCCGTCGGCGGTGACACGTTTCGCCTGAACGGCCGCGAGAGCGTGTTCAGCGGTGTCAGCGACTTCGCGTACGTGCCGCGCGACGCCCAGGTCTCCCTCGCGTCCCGCGACGGCGGCCGCTTCGCGCTCACCGGCGCCCGCTGCGAGCGCCGGCTGCCCGCCCGCTACGCGCCCGCCTCCTCCGTCCCGGTCGAGCTGCGCGGCACCGGCAACTGCTCCCGCCAGGTCAACAACTTCGGGGCCGCCGGCGTGTTCGAGTGCGACAAGCTCATCGCCGTCGAGGTGATCACGCCGGGCGGCAACTGGTCGTCCTTCCCGCCGCACAAGCACGACGAGCACCGGCCCGGCGAGGAGTCGGAGCTGGAGGAGATCTACTACTTCGAGTTCGCGGCCCACGAGGGCACCCCCGGACTCGGCTACCAGCGGGTCTCCCCCTCCGGCCACGGCACCGGCACGGACGTGCTGGCGGAGGTGCGCGACGGTGACGTCGTGCTCATCCCGGACGGCTGGCACGGACCGTCCATGGCCGTGCCCGGCCACGACATGTACTACCTCAACGTCATGGCGGGCCCCGACCCCGACCGAGCCTGGCTGATCTGCGACCACCCCCACCACGCGTGGATCCGCGACACCTGGCCGGCCCAGCCGGTCGACTCCCGTCTCCCCCTCTACACGGCACCGGAGAAGCCCTGATGAGCAGCACTACCCGCCGTCTGACCGTCGCCCAGGCGCTGGTGCGGTTCCTGTCCGCGCAGTACACCGAGCGCGACGGCGTACGCCACCGCCTGATCGCCGGCACCTGGGGCATCTTCGGCCACGGCAACGTCGCCGGCATCGGCCAGGCGCTGCTCGAGGCCGGCGAGGGCACCATGCCCTTCCACCAGGGCCGCAACGAACAGGCCATGGTGCACGCCGCCGTCGGCTACGCCCGCCAGCGGGGCCGGCTCTCCGCACAGGCGGTCACCACCTCCATCGGCCCGGGCGCCACCAACCTGGTCACCGGCGCCGCGCTGGCCACGATCAACCGCCTGCCGGTGCTGCTGCTGCCCGGTGACTACTTCGCCACGCGCGCCGCCGACCCGCTGCTCCAGCAGTTGGAGCACCCGGTGGAGGCCGATGTGTCGGTCAACGACACGCTGCGCCCGGTCTCCCGCTACTTCGACCGGATCACCCGCCCGGAGATGCTGATCCCGTCCGCGCTGAACGCCATGCGCGTCCTCGCCGACCCGGCGGAGACCGGCGCGGTCACCCTGGCCATGCCGCAGGACGTGCAGGCGGAAGGCTTCGACTGGCCGGAGGAGTTCTTCGCCGAGCGCGTGTGGCACGTACGCCGTCCGGCCCCCGACCCGTTGGAGCTGACGGAGGCGGTGCGCGCGATCCGTGAAGCCGAGCGGCCGCTGATCGTGGCGGGCGGCGGCGTCCACCACAGCGAGGCCGAGGAAGCCCTCGAGGCGCTGGTCGACGCGACCGGCATCCCGGTGGCCTCCACCCAGGCCGGCAAGGGCTCACTGCGCCACGACCACCCCGCCGACCTGGGCGGGATCGGCCACACCGGCACGGCTGTCTGCGACGACATCGCCCGCACCGCCGATCTGGTCATCGGCGTCGGCACCCGCTACAGCGACTTCACCACCGCGTCGAACACCCTGTTCCAAAACCCCGGTGTGCGGTTCGTGAACCTCAACATCACGGCCTTCGACGCCCACAAGCTCTCGGCCCTCACCCTGGTCGCGGACGCCCGGGCGGGCCTCTCCGCACTCGCCGAGGGCCTGACCGGCCACCGGGTGAGCGAGGCGTACGCGGCCGAGTACCGGGCGGGCAAGGAGCGCTGGGAGCAGGTCGTCGAGGCCGCCTACCGCGCCGACGACGAGAACTCCGTGCCGACCCAGACCCAGGTCCTCGGTGCCCTGGACGCGGTCGTGGGCGACGACGACGTGGTGATCAACGCGGCCGGCTCGCTCCCCGGCGACCTGCACAAGCTGTGGCGGGCCCGCTCGCCGCGCCAGTACCACCTGGAGTACGGCTATTCCTGCATGGGCTACGAGATCCCGGCCGGCATCGGCGTCCAGCAGGCCGCGCCCGGTACACCGGTGTGGTCGCTGGTCGGCGACGGCACCTACCTGATGATGCCGACGGAGATCGTGACCGCGGTCCAGGAGGGCCTGCCGGTCAACCTGGTCCTGATCCAGAACCACGGCTACGCCTCCATCGGCGGCCTGTCGGAGGAGACCGGCGGCGAGCGGTTCGGCACCGCCTACCGCTACCGGGCCGCCGACGGCTCCTTCACCGGGGCCCCGCTCCCGGTGGACCTGGCCGCCAACGCCGCCAGCCTCGGCATGGACGTGCTGCGCGCCAAGACCGTACGGGAACTGCGCGACGCGCTGGCCGCGGCGCGCGCCTCCGACCGGCCGACCTGCGTGTACGTCGAGACCGATCCGACGCCCACCGCTCCGCCCGCCGAGGCCTGGTGGGACGTGCCCGTCGCCGAGGTCGCCACCCGCGAGGCCGCCGTGTCCGCCCGCGCGCGCTACGACCGGCACGCCGCCGACCGCCGACGCCACCTCTGACTCCCCCGCTGAACGAAAGGTCCCACACCGCGCCATGAAGACCATCACCCACTGGATCGGCGGCAAGCCCGTCGAGGGCACCTCGGGCCGCTTCGGCCCGGTCTACAACCCGGCCACCGGCGCCCAGGAGAAGCAGATCGCGTTCGCCACGGTCGACGAGGTCGACGCCGCGGTCGCCACCGCCAGGGCCGCGTTCGAGAGCTGGGGACGGAGTTCGCTCGCCAAGCGCACGGCGGTCCTCTTCAAGTTCCGCGAGCTGCTGGACGCGCATCGCGACGAGATCGCCGAGCTGATCACCGCGGAGCACGGCAAGGTCCACTCCGACGCGCTCGGCGAGGTCGCGCGCGGCCTGGAGATCGTGGAGCTGGCCTGCGGCATCTCCGAGAAGCTGAAGGGCGAGCTGTCCACCCAGGTCTCCACCCGGGTCGACGTCGCCTCGATCCGGCAGCCGCTCGGCGTGGTCGCCGGCATCACACCGTTCAACTTCCCGGCGATGGTCCCGATGTGGATGTTCCCGATCGCCATCGCGACCGGCAACACCTTCGTGCTCAAGCCGAGCGAGAAGGACCCGTCGGCCTCCTTCCGCCTCGCCGAGCTGCTCGCGGAGGCGGGCCTGCCGGACGGCGTGTTCAACATCGTCCAGGGCGACAAGGTGGCCGTCGACCGGCTTCTGGAGCACCCGGACGTCGCCGCGGTCTCGTTCGTCGGTTCCACCCCGATCGCCAAGTACATCCAGCTCAAGGCGGTCGAGCACGACAAGCGCGTGCAGGCCCTCGGCGGCGCCAAGAACCACATGCTGGTCCTGCCGGACGCGGACCTGGACTTCGCCGCCGACCAGGCGATCAACGCGGCGTACGGCTCGGCGGGCGAGCGTTGCATGGCCGTGTCCGTGGTCGTGGCGGTGGGCGACACCGGTGACGAGCTGGTGGCGAAGATCGCCGAGCGCGCGAAGAACCTCCGCATCGGCCCCGGAGACGACCCGGCCTCGGAGATGGGACCGCTGATCACGCGCGAGCACCGCGACAAGGTGGCGTCGTACGTGACGAGCGCTGCGGAACAGGGCGCGGAGGTCGTCGTGGACGGCACCGGGTACTCCGTGGAGGGCCACGAGAACGGCTTCTTCATCGGTGTCTCCCTGCTGGACAAGGTGCCGGTGACGGCTGACGCGTACAAGGACGAGATCTTCGGCCCCGTCCTGTGCGTGGTGCGCGCGGAGACGTACGACGACGCGATCAAGCTGATCAACAGCTCCCGCTGGGGCAACGGCACCGCGATCTTCACCCGGGACGGCGGGGCGGCCCGCCGCTTCCAGCTGGAGGTGCAGGCGGGCATGGTCGGCGTCAACGTGCCGATCCCGGTGCCCGTCGGCTACCACTCCTTCGGTGGCTGGAAGGACTCGCTCTTCGGCGACCTGCACATCTACGGCAACGACGGCGTCGCCTTCTACACCCAGGGCAAGGTGATCACCACGCGCTGGCCGGACCCGGCCGACGGCGGCATCAACCTCGGGTTCCCCAGCAACTCCTGATGAGAGCGGCGGCCGGTGCGGGAGCGGGCGTGTGGCCTCCCGCACCGGCCGCGCTCTCCCTCATTGTCAGGACAAAATGATGGCAAGTGTTCCGGTCAACCAGTCGGCGGCATATTCTCCCGCCGTGACCACTTCCGCACCCGGCGCCCTCGACTTCGCCCTGGACCGCAGCAGCCCGGTCCCGCTCTACTACCAGCTGGCGCAACAGCTGGAAGCGGCGATCGAGCACGGCGTGCTGGGCCCGGGCAGCCTGCTGGGCAACGAGATCGAGCTCGCCGGGCGGCTCGGCCTGTCCCGGCCCACGGTGCGCCAGGCCATCCAGTCGCTGGTCGACAAGGGCCTGCTGGTCCGCCGCCGGGGCGTGGGCACACAGGTGGTGCACAGCCAGGTGAAGCGCCCCCTGGAGCTGAGCAGTCTCTACGACGACCTGGAGTCCGCGGGACAGAAGCCGGCGACCCAGGTGCTGCGCAACGAGGTGGTGCGGGCGTCCGCCGAGGTCGCGGCCGCGCTGGGGATCGCCGAGGGCGGCGAGGTGCACCACCTGGAGCGCCTGCGCCTCGCCCACGGAGAGCCGATGGCGTTCCTGTCCAACTACGTGCCGGCGGGCCTGCTGGACCTCGACACCGAGCGGCTCCGGGCCACGGGCCTGTACCGGATGCTGCGGGGCGTCGGCATCACCCTGCACAGCGCCCGGCAGACCGTCGGCGCCCGCTGCGCCACCGCAGAGGAGGCCGAGCGGCTGGGGGAGCCGGAGGGCGCGGCCCTGCTGACCATGCAGCGCACGGCGTACGACGACACCGGCCGCGCCGTCGAGTACGGCACCCACATCTACCGCGCCTCGCGCTACTCCTTCGACTTCCAGCTGCTGGTGCGGCCCTGACCGGCCGGGTTCACGCCAGGTCCACCCAGGTGCGCCGCTCGGCCGAGCGGCGCATGGCGTCCAGGGCGGCGGCGCTGCGCACGGCGTCCTCGAGGGTCGGGCCGTGGGCGGTGCCCTCCGCGACGGAGCGCAGGAAGTGGTACGCCTCGATGACCTTGAGGTCGTCGTAGCCCATGCTGTTGGCCGAGCCGGGCTGGAAGGCGGCGTACTCGCCGTGGCCGGGGCCGACGTAGAGGGTGCTGACGGGTTGGTCCTGGAAGGCCGTACCGCGGCTGACGCCGAGCTCACCCATGCGGCGGAAGTCCCAGAAGACGGCGCCCTTGGTGCCGTGGACCTCGAAGCCGTAGTTGTTCTGTTCGCCGACCGAGACCCGGCTCGCCTCCAGGACGCCGCGGGCGCCGGAGGCGAAGCGCAGCAGGCAGTTGACGTAGTCCTCGTTCTCCACGGGGCCCGGCTCGCCGCCGGCCGCTCGGGCGTGGCCGGCGGTGGCGCCGGTGGGCCGGGCGCGTTCCGGGATGAAGACGGCGGTGTCGGCGGCCAGCGACTCGATCTCGCCGAGCAGGAAGCGGGCCAGGTCCACACCGTGCGAGGCGAGGTCGCCGAGGACTCCGCTGCCGCCGCGCTCCCGCTCGTACCGCCAGGTCAGGGCACCCTCGGGGTGGGCGGCGTAGTCGCTGAAGAGGCGGATGCGGACGTGGGTGACGGTGCCGATCCCACCGGAGGCGATCAGTTCGCGGGCGGTGGCGACGGCGGGCGCACCCCGGTAGTTGAAGCCGACCGTGCCCTGCACCCCGGCCTTGGCGACGGCGCCCGCGACCGCGCGGGCGTCCTCGGCGGTCAGGCCGACCGGCTTCTCGATCCAGATGTGTTTGCCCGCCTCGGCCATGGCGACGCCGATCTCGCGGTGCAGGAAGTTCGGGGCGGCGATGCTCACCGCCCGCACCCGTGGATCGGCGGCGATCTCACGCCAGTCCCGGACCGCGGCGGCGAAGCCGTACTGAGCGGCGGCCTCCTCCGCCCGGCCTGGAACTTCGTCGGCGACGGCGACCAGTTCGGGGCGCAGGGGCAGCTGCGGGAAGTGGTGCGGCAGGCGGACGTAGGCCTGGGTGTGCACCCGCCCCATCCAGCCGAATCCCACGACGGCGACGCCGAGCGTACTCACCATGACTGCCCCTCTTTGGACCGTTCCAGAACATGCGCCGCCCACACTGAAGGGCATACCCCCACTTGTCAATCCCTTTGACAAGCGCGTCAACCGTATGGAACGGTCCACGCATGAGACCGCCGACGATCCGCGATGTGGCCGAACGGGCCGGAGTGTCGAAGTCGCTGGTCTCCCTGGTGCTGCGCGGCTCCGACCAGGTGCGCCCGGAGAAGCGGCGGGCGGTGCTGGCCGCCGTCGAGGAGCTGGGGTACCGGCCCAACGCCGCCGCACGCAGCCTCAGCGAGCGCCGCACCCGCACGGTCGGCGTCCTGCTCAACGACATGCGCAACCCCTGGTTCGTGGAGCTGCTCGACGGCCTGAACTCCCGGCTGCACGACGCCGGTCTGCGCATGCTGCTGGCCGACGGCCACCTCAACCGGCGCCTCGGCGAGGATCTGACCCGCACCTTCACGGACCTGCGGGTCGACGGGCTGATCGCGGTCGGCACCCTGCCGCCCTCCGAGGCCCTGCGCCGGGCCGCCGCCCGGATCCCCACCGTCGTCGCCGGGGCCCGCGAGCCGGAACTGCCCGCCGTCGACATCGTCGCGAACGACGACGAGCAGGGCGCCCGCCTCGCCACCGAACACCTGATCGGTCTCGGCCACCGTCGCATCGCCCACATCGCCGGGCAGGGCGTGGTCGGCGCACTGCGCCGGAGCAGTTTCGAGACCGTGATGCGCGAGCACGGCCTCGAGGACTCGGCGATCGTGGAACAGGGCGACCTGACGGAGGAGGGCGGCCACCGGGCCGCGATCCGCCTGCTCAGCGCCCGCCAACGCCCCACGGCCGTCTTCGCCTTCAACGACATCGCCTGCGTGGGCGCCCTCTCGGCGGCGGAGGAGCTGGGGCTGCGGGTGCCGCGCGACCTGTCCCTCGTCGGCTACGACAACACCTACCTGTCGCGCTTGCGGCACCTGTGGCTCACCACGGTGGACAACGGCAGCCACGACGTGGGCCGCCGCGCCGCCGCGCGCCTCCTGGACCGCATCGCCGACCCGGCCCGCCCGGAGGAACTGGTCCTGACGACACCGGCGCTCAAGGTGAGGGGGACGACGAGCGGGCCATCGGCCTGACACATGGCTTGCGGCACCGCGGCGGCCGGTCAGCGTCGGGCAGCGCGCGGCAGCGTCAGTTCGAACCAGACGGTCTTTCCGGCGCTCGTCCGGCTGGTCCCCCATTCGCGGGCCAGCGTGCTCACCACGCGCAGGCCGCGGCCGGACTCGTCACCGGGGCCCGCGCTGAGCAGCGTGGGCAGGGTGTGGTCGTCGTCGTCCACCTCGCACAGCAGGGTGTCGCCGCGCACGAGCCGCAGTTCGACCGGGCGGCTGTGGGAGTGCCGTACGGCGTTGGTGACCAGTTCGCTGACCATCAACTCGGCGTTGTACGCGAGCGTGTCGAGCCCCCAGTCGTGGAGCTGTTCACGGACCACCGCGCGGGCCCGGCCCACCTCGACGGGGTCCAGGGCGAACCGCCACACGGCGACGTCCTCGGGTTCGATGCCCGCCAGCCGGGCCATGAGCAGCGCCACGTCGTCCTTGCGGCCGCCGCACGTGTTGAGGGCGCGGATGATCGTGTCGCAGGCGTCGTCCATGGAGGCCGCCGGGTGCGCGGCGGACTCGCACAGCGTGGCGAGCCCGACACCGATGTCCTCGCCGCGCACCTCGACCAGTCCGTCGGTGCACATCACCAGCCGGTCGCCGGGCGACACCGGCACCCGTACCGACTCGAACGGCACCCCGCCGACGCCGATCGGCGCGCCCGTGGGCAGGTCGAGCAGTTCACTGCGCCCGTCCTCCGCGCGGACGATCACCGGTGGGATGTGGCCGGCGTTGGCGAGGTGCAGTTCGCTCGCGATCGGGTCGTAGACGGCGTAGAGGCAGGTCGCGAGGTAGGTGTCGCCGAGCCGCTGGGCGAGGTCGTCGAGATTGCGCAGCAGCTGGGCGGGCGGCAGGTCGAGCGCGGCCATGGTCTGTACGGCCGTACGCAACTGGCCCATCATGGCTGCGGAGTTGAGTCCGTGCCCCATGACGTCGCCGACGACGAGGGCGGTGCGGGCGCCGGGCAGTTTCACGGAGTCGAACCAGTCGCCGCCGACGCGTCCGAGCAGGGTGCCCGGGAGGTAGCGGGTGGCGATGTCGCAGCCCGTCATGCGCGGTGGGATGTGCGGCAGCATGCTGTCCTGGAGGGTGTCCGCGACGTTCTCCTGGTACGTGTACATACGCGCGTTGTCCAGCACGAGGGCCGCGCGGGCGGCGAGTTCGGCACCCGTGACACGGTCCATGTCGTTGAACTCGGGACGCTCCGGATGGCGCATCAGCGCCATGAACCCGAGGACCACCTGGCGCGCCTTCAGCGGCACGATCAGCATGGAGCGGTGGGTGATGAGGGGCCGGATGTCACGCTTGTCGAACTGGGAGGCGATGGCGTGCCCCATCTCCTCGCTGATGCGCGGGATGACGACGGGCTGCCCGGTGGTCATGCACTGGAAGAAGGGCGTCTCCGCCGGGAACGGCATGGCCTCGCCGACCGGCACGACGTCTTCCCAGCGGCCCGGCTCGTCGGTGTGTTCGAGGGCGACCCGGTGCCACATGGTGGTGGTGTCGGGCACGCCGTCGGGGAACCCCTCGCCGGCGACGACCTGTTCGCGCAGATACGTGCAGGCCACGTCCGTGAAGCGGGGCACCACGGCCTTGCTGACCTCGACGATGGTCTGCGCCAGGTCGAGGGAGGTGCCGATCTCGCCGCTGACCTCGTTGAGGAACTCCAGCCGCTCGCGCACCGCGGCGTACTCGAGGTCCTCGCCCTCGTCCTGAACGTCCTGCGGCACCGGCTGCCCGGCTGCCACGGCGCGCGCCGCCCGCTCCCGGCGTGCCCTGCGCTCCGCGCGCCGGGGCACGCCCCAGTCGGGGGTGACGGGCACCCGGTCGTTCTGGCTGAACTCCAGGATCGGATAGCCCAGTTCGAGGACCTGCGAGACGATGCGGGCGCTCTCGCCCACGCTCATGCTGGGCAGGATCTCCGGCAGCCTGCGGGCGAGTTCCTCCGCGCCGGGGAAGTCGGTGTGCAGGGCGAAACCGGGCGCGATGCGCTCGACCGCCGTGCCGTCGTCCTGGTGATGCAGCGCGCCCGCGTCTGCGGCCAGCACCAGCAGCCGCTCCGGGCCCGGACCCACCAGAGGGTACGCCCACCACAGCACGTCCACGCGCTCGGTGTCGGGCACGGAGAGCCGGGCGCGCCCCGCGGCCGGGTACGACAGCCGCCCGTCGAGCGAGGACTCCAGGCCGGGGCCGAGTCCGTCGTACGCCGCGTACGCCCCGTAGGGTCCGGTGTCCTCACCTTCGGGCAGGGCGCCGGAGACGGGCAGCAGATCGACGGCGGGCCGGCCGAGCGCGTCCTGCCTGGGGATGCCGAACAACCTTCGCGCACCCCGGCTCCAGTGCGAGACCAGCCCCTCGCGGTCCACCACGACCACGGCCAGCGGGATACGGCCGGCCGCGGCGTACTCCGCCGCGCCGTGCCTGGCCGAGGCGCCCGTCTCGGTGCCATGGTCCATGGCCCAGGCCCTTTCTCCCCGCTTGCAAGATCTGTGCAGCCACCAACACGGTAGGGCCCCGACTGGTTGGGATGTGCAGCATTACGCGAATTGGTCCCATGGGGGCGCAGAGGCGCGCCCCGAAGGGGCGCGGGGCGGTGACATTCTGCGATTCCGCCGTGTGGGCGCGACCAGCCACGAACAGCCCGCAGCCGACAGACCTTGAGCCCCCACCCCCTCAGTCCTCATGCCCCAGCTGCAAGTCACGCTCAGTCCTGCCGCCCCCGGCGACCTGCAACACCGTGGCCACCGGCGGGTACCCCGCCGCGATCACCGTGTACTCCCCTGACGACAGATCGACGAATCGATAGGTCCCGTCGGCCCCGGTGGTCAGCGTGTCGACGACGTTGCCCGCGGCGTCCAGCAGCGTCACCCGCGCGTCCTCGACCGGCCGTCCGTCCCCCGCACGGACCGTGCCCCGCAGCACCGCGCCGCCCGCGAGTTCGACGTCCTGCCGGGTCTCGCGCGAGGCCTGCACGCTGACGGGGAGCGCGGCCGGGCGGAAAGCGGGGGCGCTGGCGGCGAGGGTGTACTCACCGGCCACCAGCTCGGTGATGACGTAGCTTCCCTCGCGCCCGCTGCGGGTGGTCGCGACCACCTCTCCGTGCACGTTGGTGAGCGTGACGGCGGCGTCGCGCACCGGGGTGCCGTCGGCCGTGACCACGCTGCCCGCGAGCCGTCCCGCGCCGCCGAGCACGACGTCCAGTTCGACCGGGCGCTCCCCGACGGTCACCGAGACGGCCTGCGGCTGGTGGCCGCCGGCCGCGGCGATGAGGACGTAGGACCCGGAGCCGGGCGTGGACAGCGCGTACCGCCCGTCCTCACCGCTCGCGCCCCGCCCGATCTGCACGCCCGCGACGTCGATGAGGGTGAGCGCCGCGCGGGGGACGACGGTGCCGTCGGGGTGCTGGACCGTGCCGCAGACGGGCACGCCGGCGGCGTACGGCGCGCGCGCCTGCGGGACCTGGGCGGAGGGCGGGCAGTCGGCTGGGGCGTTGTGGGACACCAGTGGTTTCTCCTTGAGGAAGAAGGCGATGAGCAGGCCGAGGACGATCACCGGGACGAGGTAGAGAAAGATCCGCGGCATGGCCTCGGCGTACGCCTCGATGTACGCGTTCCGCAGCGTCGGCGGCAGTGCGTGGACGAGTTGCGGCGTGATGGACTCGGGGTCGGGCAGACGGGCGCCCGCGCTCGCCGGGAGGCGTTCGCGCAGGGCGTCCGAGAGCCGGTGGGCGAACAGGGTCCCGAAGACGGCGGCGCCGACGCTGCCGCCGATCTGCCGGAAGTAGTTGTTGGCGCTGGTCGCGGTGCCGAGGTCGGCCGGGCGGACCGAGTTCTGCACGGCGAGGATCAGCACCGGCATCACCAAGCCGATACCCGCGCCGAGGACGGCCATCCAGACGCTGTACTCCAGCCGGGGCGTGTCCACGTCGAGCCGGGACAGCAGCCACATGCCGATCGCGGCGAGGACGCTGCCGAGGAGCGGGAAGGCCTTGTAGCGGCCGGTGCGGCTGATGAGCTGTCCGCTGATGATCGAGGCGCCGACGATTCCGGCCATCATCGGCAGCATCAGCAGCCCGGACTCGGTGGCGCTCGCCCCGTCGACCATCTGCAGGAAGGTGGGCAGGTAGCTGGCGGCGCCGAACAGGGCGACGCCGATGACGAGACCCACGAGGGCGGTGACGTTGAAGACGGGGTCCCTCAGCAGCCGCAGCGGGATGAGGGGTTCGACGGCGAACCGCTCGACCACCAGGAAGAGGACGCATCCGAGGGCGGCGCCCGCGCCGAGGCCCAGGATGACCCGCGAGTCCCAGGCGTACTCGGTGCCGCCCCAACTGGTCAGCAGCACCAGGCAGGTCGACGTCGCGGCCAGCAGCAGGGTGCCGAGCACGTCGAGCCGGGCCTTGACTGCGGGCCTCGGCAGTTTCAGCACCGCCGTGACGACGGCGAAGGTGACCAGGCCGAAGGGCACGTTGACGTAGAAGCACCAGCGCCAGGAGAGGTGGTCGGTGAAGTAGCCGCCCAGCAGGGGCCCGGCGACGGAGGCGAGACCGAAGGCGGCGCCGATGATGCCCATGTAGCGGCCGCGTTCGCGCGGCGGGACGATGTCCGCGATGATCGCCTGCACACCGATCATGAGGCCGCCGGCGCCGATGCCCTGGATCGCGCGGAAGGCGATCAGCTGGTCCATGGTCGACGCCCGGCCGGCGAGCGCGGAGCCGACGACGAACACGCCGATCGCGAACTGGAAGACGCCCTTGCGGCCGAAGAGGTCACCGCACTTGCCGTAGACCGGCAGGCCGACGGTGGAGGTCAGCAGGTAGGCGGTGATCGCCCAGGACATCCGGTCCAGGCCGTGCAGTTCGCCGACGACCTTGGGGAGCGCGGTGGCCACGATCATCTGGTCGAGGGCGGCGAGCAGCAGCGCGAGCATGAGCCCGACGAACACCAGCCGGATCCGGCGGGGGCCGAGCGCCACGGGCGGTTCGGGCGGCTCGACGCCGGCCGGCTCCCGGTGCGCGTCCGGGATCACGGACAGCACGGCCCGCTCGTCGTCCACGTCCACCGCAGTCGTCCCGCCCACGTACCGCTCCCCTCGTCGCGTCTGCGCCGCACATTTCTCGCATTGCGCGACAACAGGGATCAAGCGCGACGAGCCACCCGTGAGACGGGCCGCGGAAGGTATGCGCCGGTCGGAGCGCTACGGCGCACCACCGCGCCCCGCGGAAAACCACTCGAAACGGTGAGCGCGAGAATCAGCCCGTCGGCTGACGGCGTGCGCTCCGGGGAGCGGGACACCGGTCCCGAGCCCCCCGGAGCGCACAGGGAGTCATGGCGGCGCGAACGGACTCCCGCCGCTCGCGCCCGACGCCGTACGCCCCGTCACTTCTCCACGTCGGCGGCGAGCTTCGCGAGGATCGCGTCGTAGATCCGGGCGAGGCCCTTGGGCGCGAAGGTCTTCTCGAAGAAGCCGCCGATGCCGCCGGCGCCCTTCCAGGTGGTGGTCACGACGACCCGGGACCTGCCCTCACCGGCCGGGGTGACCCGCCAGGTGGTGACCATGGAGGAGTTGCGGTCCTTCTCGACGAGTTCGCCGTCGGTGGGCTCGCTGACCTCCAGCAGGCAGTCACGGACGCGCTTGCTGGTGGCCTGGAGCTTCCAGTGCACGACGGTGCCCTCGCCGTCGCCGCCCTCGCGCACCTCGTACTCGCTGAACTGCTCGGGCAGCAGCCGCGCGCGGGTGCCGCTGTAGTCGGCGAGCGCGTCGAACACCGTCTCCGCGTCCGCCGCGATGGTCCGCTCCGTGGTGGCCTCGACCTGCGCCATGACCCTCCTCTTCCTGTACGTGTGATGGGGTGTGCGCCATCCCATCACACCCGGGGCGTGGCCCCGGACCGCACCCGTGCCGTCGACTGCCGCTCATCCTCTGCGGACACCGACAGGCGCTCCTCGAAGAACGCGAGCGCGCGCAGGTGGTAAGCGCGCGCCGCCCAGCCCAGGCTGATGTTGTGGCCCGCCGCAGGCTGGCGTTCGACGCGGACCACGGGTGCCGCGGCGAGGCGCGCGGTGAGGTCGGCGAGGTCCCGTTCCCCGTGCAGCCACCACGCCTCGTGCTCGGCGAAGGTCAGCCTCACGGGGATCCGGACGCGCGGCGCCAGGTCCTCGAACAGCGCGGGCCAGTGGGCGACTTCGGCGGTCTCGCGGACCGGCATGGGAGCGATGAGCGAGCCGATCGAGCGGAACGTCCCCGGCGGATACAGCCACAGCGGACCCCAGTTGCGCCCCCGGTGCGCGCCGCGCCCGATCTCGAGCAGCTCGGCGGGCTCGACGCCGTAGCGGTGGCCGCAGCCGGAGACGTCCAGTGCGAGCAGGCCGTCGGCGCGCGCGGCCGTCACGAGGGCGAGTTTGCCGCCGTAGGAGTGCGCCAGCAGGAAGAAGCCCGCTCCGGTGGCATACCGCGCCGCGAACGCCTCCAGGGCAGCCTGGAGCACCTCGGCCTGCTCGGCGAGGGTCTGCCCGTCGGGCAGCCGGCCGGCGGACAGCCCGTAGCCGGGCCGGTCCACCGCGAGCACCGTGAAGCCGAGGCGCGCGCCGAGGCTGAGGAGGGACAGGTCGGGGTGGGCCTTCCCGTCGAAGTAGCCCGCCGTCATGCCGCCGCCGTGCAGGGCGACCACGGTGGCGCGCGGCTCGCCGTCCGGGACCTCGGCGAGCAGGCAGGACAGGGTGACGCCCGCGGCTTCCAGGGTGAGGTGACGTACGCCCGTGGAGAGGCTCCCCGGCGGTCTCGGCTGCTGCATCCCTCTGTTATGACGCAGACGGAGCCACGGGGGTGAGGGGCGCGCCGACGTCCTGCGCGCGGCGCGCGACTGCCTGCCCCGGAAAGCCGCAGGTCGGGGTCGACCTTCGCCTAATTCGAATCTGCGACCGAATCCACATCGCGATCAAGGGAACGTGTGTTCTATTCTGTGGCCCAGTGCTACCGAGGAGGCGCCCATGCGCTGGGATCATCTGGCCGAGAACCCCGCCGCGGCCCGGGGCGCCGCGCTGTTCGACGCGGACGCGGTGACCACCCGCACCTTCGACACCCCGGAGTTCCGCGGCATCACCTTCCACGAGGTGCGGGCGCGTTCGATCGTGAACCGGGTGCCGGGCGCCTCCCGCATGCCCTTCGAGTGGACGGTCAACCCGTACAGAGGCTGCTCACACGCGTGTGTGTACTGCTTCGCCCGCAAGACGCACAGCTACCTCGACCTCGACACGGGGCTCGGCTTCGACACCCAGATCGTGGTGAAGGTCAACGCACCCGAACTGCTGCGCACCCACCTCGGCTCCCCCCGCTGGCACGGCGAGCACATCGCGATGGGCACCAACGTCGACTGCTACCAGCGGGCCGAGGGCCGCTACCGGTTGATGCCCGGCATCATCGCGGCGCTGCGCGACCACGCGAACCCCTTCTCGATCCTCACCAAGGGCACCCTGATCCTGCGCGACCTCGACCTGCTGAAACAGGCCGCCGAGGTCACCGACGTCGGCATCTCCGTCTCCGTCGGCTTCACCGACCAGGAACTGTGGCGCACCGTCGAGCCGGGCACCCCCGCCCCGGAGCGCCGGCTGGACGTCGTGCGCACGCTCGGCGAGCACGGCATCGGCTGCGGTGTCCTGATGGCCCCCGTGATCCCCTATCTGAGCGACGACCCGGCCCAACTCCGTGCCACCGTACGGGCGATCGCCGCCTCCGGGGCGACCTCGGTGACCCCGCTGGTGCTGCATCTGCGCCCGGGCGCGCGCGAATGGTTCATGGCTTGGCTGGAGCGCCGGCATCCGTACCTCGTACGCCGTTACGAACGGCTGTACGCGGACGGCGCCTACGCCCCGAAGTGGTACCAGCGCCGGATCACCGGCCAGGTGCACGAACTGGCCCAGGAGTACGGCATCGGCCCGACGCGCCCCGGGATGCCGCGCAGGATCCGCCGGCCCGAGCCCGAACCGGTTGCGGCGGAGCCGACGGCGACCGGGCCGACGCAGCTCTCGCTCCTGTGATCGACGCACATACGAGCGCCTCTTGATTCCATGCCGGTCCGGCGAGCTTTGCGGGGCCCGTTCCCGGCGCCACCTGACGCCGGGAACGGGCCCGCCCGACGTGCGTCAGGTCAGTGCAGGCCCTGGACCGCCGGGTCGGTGAAGCCGACGGCGAAGACCGTGCGCAGGGACGAGGTCGTCGAGCCGTTGTAGCCGTAGCAGGCGTCCAGCGTGCTCGTCGGCGTGTGCTCGTCGTAGCGCGGGTCGCTCGGGCTGTAGCAGATGCCCTCGGTCAGCCCCCACAGCTCGTCGACCTGGGTCGCGTCGAGCTTCGGCCAGTAACTCAGGGCCTGCGGCGGCCCGGCCGCCCAGTTGCCGCCGGCCGCGCAGGTCGTCCCGGCCCTGGTGTCGCCGAGCCACGTGTGGGAGTACACGCCGGGCTGGGTGCCGCAGCCCTTGTGGAAGGCGAAGTTCAGCACGCCGCGGTCGTCGGTCCAGGTCATGCCGCCCTGCAGGCCCCGGTAGCGGGAGGCCGCGTAGGCGTCCTGGATGACGGTCTTGCCGCTGGACATGTCGAGCAGCCCCGGGTAGGTCGAGGAGCTCGTCGGGTTGAGCTGGTAGCGCACCATGCGGCCGCCGTCGACGCCGCCGTACCACTCGCCGGTGACCAGCTTGTACGGGCTGCCGCCGGACTTGTCGAGGGAGAGCCAGGAGTAGCACAGGTGGTCGAGGTCGAGGCTGCCGGCGTTCGCGTCGGAGTCGCACGCGGTGGGTGTGCCCGACTGCTGGTAGTAGTGCACCTCGGGCAGGACGTACGGGTAGCCGCACGCGCTGGAGCGGCCGCCGCTGATGCCGTAGGTGCTGACGCCGGAGCCGTAGTCGTCGACCTTGGCGAGCTTGTTGATGTCGAACACCCGGATGCCGTGTGCGGTGTCCGTGACGTAGATGTAGTTGGCGTACCAGACGATGCCACCGCCATGGCCCGTGACGAACTTGAAGTTCGACGCGCTCGACGAGGTGCTGGTCGGCTCGGCGAGCAGGACGTGGCGGTACTTGCCGGTGTCACGGTCGATGAAGGTGAGCTTCAGCAGGTTGTCCGTCTTGCAGCCGCTGGAGGTCTCCCCGGACAGCGTCTCGTAGTGCCAGGAGACCGCGGCGACGTGGTCTCCCTGGACCGCGCCGTCACTGCCGTCGGCCGTACCGGTGGTGCTCAGACCCTGCGGGTACCAGTGCTGGGTGGTGTCGTCGCCGTGCGCCGACGACCAGCACCAGGCGACCTTGGTGGTCACCGGCGGCAGCGCCTTGGTCTCGTTGCCCGAGCAGGTTCGCATCGAACGCAGGTTCAGCCAGGAGTCGGTGGCGCCCGACGAGTTCGTGGTGTAGTTCGTGGTGATGACGTCCGTCAGACCGGCATGGTCCGTCAGGTAGTTGTTGTAGAGGTTGTTCGTCGCGGCGACGTAACTGGTGTCCGTCATCTTGAACTGGTCGCCGCTGAGCGTCAGCTGCGTCACCGTGGGTGTGTCCGCCGCCGTCGCCGGCTGTCCCGTCAGCCCGGCGAACAGGGCGGCCGCGGCCGCGACCACGGCCAGCTGTCTTAATCTTCCTGGGGACGCCACGCGCACCTTCCATGAAGCGAGCCGAAACATTTATCGTCTGGAGCATGCCAAACATGCAAAAACGCATAGAGCATAGTCGAGGCTGAAGGGCACGGCGCGCATGCGGCATTCGGCCCGGAATCGGTGGTGGACCACCGGAGACCGCGACCGGGACGCGCGGGCGATCGCGTGCCCGCCGTCACCCGTCCGCAGCCCACCCCGGGATCGTCGGCAGCACCTTCTGGGCGCCGCGGAGCAGCATGGCCTGTTTGACACCTATTGCACTCACAGCACTTCCCCTATACATCGTCATGACCAATGACCAGAAGGGGGAACACCATGAAATCGATCGATACGACCGGGAGAGTCGGCAGACTTCGCGCGGCCACGGCCGTGCTGGCGGCGACGGGGGCCCTGTTGGCGGGCGGAACCGTCACAGCTCGGGCAGCGGAGCAGAGCGCCACAGCGACCTGCTCCTACCCGTACGTCTGCTTCATCAGGAGCGGATCCGTCATCGGCCGGTTCAAGGACGTGACGGCGGGCTGGCAGGCCCTGCCGTCGAAGCCGAGTGCACCGCTCAGCGTGGTGAACACCCGGCATGACGACGTGGCGTACATCCGCTGGGTGGGCGGCTCCACCGCGTGCCTCCCGCCGCAGAGCACTTTCAACGTCTCCGGCGGACAGCTCGACGCCGTGCGCATTTCCAGCGCGGCAACCTGCTGACCGAACGTGAGGCCCAGGGCAGCATGCCGTCTGCCCTGGGCCCTTGGCGGTCGGGCGAGCTGTCGGCCGGCCCGAGGCCGTGGCGGCGGACCCCACGGTGACCGGCCCGCCGCAGCTGTCGCTCCTGTGATCGACGCGCATACGAGCGGCTTGCGCGGCCCAATCGGGTCAACCGCAACCTGAACAACGCTCTTCCGGACGGCCTTTCCGGCACGATGCGGCGAGGACCCGGCACTCGTGGTCCGAACCCCTCCGTCCTGGGAGGTCCGACATGACACACCGCGCAGCCGTGCTGTGCGGCGCCGCCCTGGTGGTGGCCGGGATGCTCACCGCGGTCCCTGCCGACGCGAGCACACCGCGCACCACGGGCACCGCACCGGCGGCGCCCCTCACCTGGAAGAAGTGCGGCACCACCAAGTATCCGACGCTCCAGTGCGCGACCGTCACGGTGCCGCTGGACCACGCCAACCCGCGCGGACAGCAGATCACCCTGGCGCTGTCCCGCGTTCCGCACACCGCGAAGACCTATCAGGGACCGCTGCTGGTCAACCCCGGCGGGCCCGGAGGCAGCGGTCTGGCCCTCGCCGGATACGTCGCCTCCTCGCTGCCCAAGGTGGTGGCGGCGCAGTACGACGTCATCGGCTTCGACCCGCGGGGCGTGGGAAAGAGCAAGCCGGCCCTGAACTGCACGCCCGGCTACTTCGCCCCGGTCCGCCCGGACACGATTCCCCTCACCCGTTCCCGGGAGAAGGCGAACCTGGCCCGCGTCGCCTCCTTCGCCCGGGCGTGCGCCACCAAGTACGCGGACGTGCTGCCGTACATCGACACGGTGAGCACCGCGCGCGACCTGGACGCGATCCGGCAGGCGCTGGGGGCCGAGAAGGTCAGCTACTTCGGCTACTCGTACGGGACCTACCTGGGCGCCGTCTACGCGAAGCTCTTCCCCCAGCGGGTGCGCCGTCTGGTGCTCGACTCCATTGTCGACCCCGAGGGGGTGTGGTACGAGAACAACATCCGGCAGGACTACGCCTTCAACGACCGTCACCGGGCGTTCCTGGCATGGGTGGCGCGACACGACGCGGCCTACGGGCTCGGCACCGATCCGGCCGTCGTCGAGGTCAAGTGGAGGGCGATGCGGGCGGCGCTGGCCATGAATCCGGCCGAGAAGAAGGTGGGTGCCTCGGAGTTGGAGGACACCTTCATGCCGGGCGGCTACTACGACGGCTACTGGCCGCACCTCGCCGAGGCGTTCGCGGCCTATGTGAACGACAAGGACCCCCATCCGCTGGTCGAGGCGTACAAACGCTACGGCGCGGTCGACGCCTCCGGGGACAACAACTACTCCGTCTATGCCGCGGTGCAGTGCCGTGACGCCTCCTGGCCGCGCGACTGGTCGCGGTGGCGCGCGGACACATGGGCGGTGTACGCCAAGGCGCCGTTCATGACCTGGAGCAACGCCTGGTACAACGCGCCGTGCGCGTTCTGGCCGACGGAATCGCTGCGGCCGGTGGACGTGTCCAACGACGCGCTGCCGCCGGCGCTGCTGTTCCAGGCGACCGACGACGCCGCGACACCGTACCAGGGGGGGCTGACGGCGCATCACCTGCTGCGCGACTCCAGCCTGGTGGTCGAACAGGGCGGCGGCAACCACGGCGTCACTCTGAGCGGGAACGCCTGCCTGGACAGACATCTGGCGGCTTACCTGGCCGACGGTACGGTGCCGCGCGGCGCCGGCGACATCGACGCGGTGTGCCAGAAGCTCCCCGAACCCAAGCCGCTGACCGGCAAGCCCGCGTCGCCGGAGGCGTCCGGAGCGGAGCACAGTTCGACGCTGCACGGGCTGCTGGGCTTCCACGGCTGAGCGGCCGGGGGGGCGGCGCCCGTCGGGGGCGTGGGAGGTCACTGTCAGACCCGTGGTCCACCATGGACCCATGAGCGAGCTGACCAGGATTCCCGCCCCCGACGGGGTCGCCCCCGCCGCCCCTTACTCCCACGTCGTCATGGGCACCGGCCGACTCGTCGCGATCTCCGGCCAACTCGCCCTGGACGAGGACGGCAAACCGGTCGGCGAAGGCGACCCGGCGGCACAGGCCCGGCAGGTCTTCGAGAACCTGCGCCGCTGCCTGGGGGCCGCCGGAGCCACATTCGACGACGTCGTCAAACTCACCTATTTCGTGACAGACATGGGATATATGCCCGCGACCCGCGAGGCCCGCGCCGCGCACATACCCGACGACCGGCTGCCCGCGTCGTCGGCGGTGCAGGTGGCGGCCCTGGTGCCCCCGGTGTTCCTGATGGAGATCGAGGCGTACGCGATCGAGGCGTACGCGATCGTGGCGGGCTGATCCGTGGCTCGATGGTCCCGCGCGGTGGTCACCGCCCGCCGGGGATGCGAGCCAGTGCGTGGACCGCCGCCTCCGCCAGGACCGGGTGGGCGAGGGCCTCGTTCAGGACGGGTCTGGCGCGGGGGTCGCCGAGTGCGCCCAGCCCCTCCACGCAGGCGAGCGCCACCTTGCGGTAGGGATCGTGCGGGCGGAGACGGCGCTGCAACGTGGTGATCAGCGCGGGCACGGCCTCGGGGGCGCGCAGTTCGACGAGCAGGCGTACGGGATGGAGGGCGTAGGCGACGCGGAGCTCGTTGGTGGCGAGGGCGGCCGCCGCACGGGCGGTGCGCGGGTCTCCGAGCCGGGCCAGGGCGTGGGCGGCCGACGCGCAGCGCTGCGGGTCGCGGTGGTTGAGCAGCAGGACGAGTGTCTCGAAGGACCGCCGGTCGCCCGTGACGCCGAGCCGGAAGGCGGCCAGCTCCCGGGCCCACAGCGGCTGCCCCGACTCGGTCAGCACGGCGGCCAGCTCGTCCAGGTCACCGGTCGCCACCAGCCGCTCGCAGGCCGGGGACCCGCCGCTCTCGGCCCGCACACGCTCAGTGAGTGATCGCAACGCTTCGTCCATGCTCCCGAGCCTAGGCGCGCGGCCGGTACGGCGGGACCCAGATCACAAACCCGAGGGCTGGCGCGCTCGTTACCCGCCGGTTAAGCTCAGACGAGCGAGTTACCCACTCGCGAGACTCGCGGCGGCCTGGTGACGCAGCCGTCGTGAGTGCTGGTCGGTTCGGTACATCCCGTACCTCAGTACGACTCGGCTCCGGGACAGGGCCGGTCGGTATCGCCGTTCCGGGCGTGTGCACGTCCGTGACACGGCGCCGGGCGTGTGCGCTCGTCAGCCCGGCAAGCACCCGCACTCTCCGCCCTGCGGTGCGCCCTCGGCGCACCCAGGTGCGCTCCCTCAGTCGTCACCCTCATTTCCTGGAGTCCCGCGATGGCCACTCCCTTCTCCGACACCCCCCTGTCCCCGCTCAAGACCGTTGCCGTCGTCGGCCTCGGCACCATGGGCACCGGTATCGCCGAGGTGCTCACCCGGGTCGGCCGCGAGGTCGTCGGCATCGACATCGACGAGGCCGCAGCCTCGAAGGCCGTCGCCACCCTGGAGACCGCCACCGCCCGCGCCGTCAGCCGCGGCCGCATGACCGAGCGGGAACGCGAGGACGCCCTCGCCCGCTTCCGCACCTTCACCGACCTGCGGGCCGCCGCCGACGCCGACCTGGTGATCGAGGTGGTCCCGGAGTCGTACGAGGTCAAGCAGCAGGTCTTCCGCGCCCTCGACGACATCGTGCGCCCGGACACCATCCTCGCCACCGGCACCAACGCCCTCTCCGTGACCCGGCTCGCCGCCGACTCGGCCCGCCCCGAGCGCGTCCTCGGACTGCACTTCTTCAACCCGGCCCCGGCGATGCGGCTGGTGGAGATCGTCTCGTCCGTGCTCACCGCGCCCGCGGTCGTCACCGCGGTCACCAACTTCGCCCTCGACCTCGGCAAGGAGCCCGTCGCGGTGGGCGACCGGCCCGGTTTCGTCGCCGACGGCCTGCTGTTCGGCTACCTGAACCAGGCCGCCGCGATGTACGAGTCCAAGTACGCCTCGCGCGAGGACATCGACGCCGCGATGAAGCTGGGCTGCGGGCTGCCCATGGGCCCGCTCGCCCTGCTGGACCTGATCGGCATCGACACCGCCCGCACGGTCCTGGAGGCCATGTACGCCGCCTCCCAGGACCGTCTGCACGCGCCCGCGCCGATCCTCAAGCAGCTCAGCGAGGCGGGCCTGACCGGCCGCAAGGCCGGACGCGGCTTCTACACCTACGAGGCGCCCAACAGCCCGGTCGTCGTCCGCGACGCGCTGACCCCCCTCGAGGACGACTCCCTCGTCCCGGGTCGCACGGTCCGCTCGGTCGGTGTCGCGGGCTCGGGCACGATGGCGTCCGGGATCGCCGAGGTCTTCGCCAAGGCCGGGTACGAGGTCGTGCTCGCGGCCCGAACCGAGGAGAAGGCCCAGGCCGCCAAGGCCCGTATCGGCAAGTCGCTGGCGCGCTCGGTCGACAAGGGCCGGATGACCACGGAGGCGGCCGCGCAGACGCTGGACCGGATCCGGCCGACGGGCTCCTACGACGACTTCGCGGACGTGGACCTGGCCCTGGAGGCGGTCGCCGAGGACCTGGAGGTCAAGCGGCAGCTGTTCGCCACGTTCGACAAGGTCTGCAAGCCCGGCGCGATCCTCGCCACCACCACCTCCTCGCTGCCCGTCGTCGCCTGTGCCCGCGCCACCTCGCGCCCGCAGGACGTGATCGGCATGCACTTCTTCAACCCGGCGCCGGCCATGAAGCTGGTCGAGGTCGTCCGCACGGTGCTGACGGCGGAGGACGTCCACGCGACAGTGCGCGCATTGTGCGGCTCGATCAGGAAGCACCCCGTCGACTGCGGCGACCGCGCCGGATTCATCGTCAACGCGCTGCTGTTCCCGTATCTGAACAACGCCGTGAAGATGGTGCAGGAGCACTACGCGTCCCTGGACGACATCGACGCGGCGATGAAGCTGGGCGGCGGCTACCCGATGGGTCCGTTCGAACTGCTCGACGTCGTCGGACTCGACGTCTCGCTCGCCATCGAGAAGGTGCTGCACCGGGAGTTCCGCGACCCCGGCCTGGCCCCCGCGCCGCTTCTGGAACACCTGGTGGCCGCGGGCTGCCTCGGCCGCAAGACCGGCCGCGGCTTCCGCGAATATGCCAAGCGCTGACCGGCGCGGCGACCGGCTCCACGGCGGCGCCGACTGGGGTGGACTGCTCGACCCGGCCGGTCACCCCCCGCCCGCGCGGGGCGGGGGGAACCCGGGACATGCGCACCATCCTGCGCAGATGCAGTACGTTCGGGTCATGTCCCAGCCCGCCAAGTCCTCACGTACACCAGCTACGCCCGACGCGCCGGAGAGTGCCGCCGGCTCTCGCGCCGCCGCCCAGCGGCTCAAGATGCGCCGGGAACTGGCGGCCGCGGCGATGGAGCTGTTCGCCACCAAAGGGTACGAAGCGACCACCGTCGACGAGATCGCGGCAGCCGCGGGGGTCGCCCGGCGCACCTTCTTCCGCCACTTCCGTTCCAAGGAAGAGGCGATCTTCCCGGACCACGACGACACCCTGATCCGGGCGGAGGCGGTGCTCAACGCCGCACCCGCCCACGAGCACCCGCTCGACACCGTGTGCCGCGGCATCAAGGAAGTCATGAAGATGTACGCGGCCCGGCCGGAGATCTCCGTGCAGCGCTACAAGCTGACCCGCGAGGTGCCGACGCTGCGCGAGGCGGAGATCGCCTCGGTCGCCCGCTACGAGCGCCTCTTCACCCGCTATCTCCTCGGCCACTTCGACGAGCACGCGCACGACGACGACGCGAACGACGACCCGCTGCTCGCCGAGGTCGCCGCCTCAGCGGTGGTCACCGCGCACAACCACGTACTGCGGCGCTGGCTGCGCGCGGGCGGCCAGGGAGACGTGGAGGCGCAGCTGGACCACGCCTTCGCGATCGTCCGCAAGACGTTCGGAACGGGGATCGGGGCCGGGCGGGACACCTCGCCCCGGACGGCGAAGACCTCCGCGACCACGCACGGGGAGGTGCTGGTCACCGTGGCCAGGACGGACGCGCCCCTGGACGAGGTCATGCGCACCATCGAGCAGGCGCTCAAGGAACGTTCGTAACCCCAGCTCGTTCCACGGGCCGGCCGCGGCGCAGGGAGCGGCTCGGAGCGAGGCGCGCCGCCGGCTCCGGGTCCGCTCCCCCGGTCACCGTCTGCACCACCAGGCGCCCCGTCGCCGGGCCCGGCCTCAGTCCCCGGCATGTCGTGCCCGGCGGCGAGCGCCCACCTCGCGGATGCCGGGGCACCGGGCCGGCCTGCGGCAGCCCGTCCCGGGCCATCGGGCCGGGCCCATCCACTCCTGCTCCCGGCGGTCCCAGTCGGCCCCCGGCAGATACGGGCGTGCCGCCCGCGCGATCGCCTCGATGCGGCCCTGGCGGAGACGGTCGGGGTCGCGGTCGGACTCCCTCGTCCCGGCGGCCCGCGGGCCGCTCCGACGACCCGTGGGCCGCCCTACCCGGCCTGCCTGGCCCGACCTGCTGCGACCTGGGTCTCCCTGGCGTCTACTCAACAGTAGCTTTGATCGATCATCGCTCATTTGTTACGTAAAGATTTCATCTGAGTGGACTTTCTGGCACCCAGTGCCTTGCGGGGTGACACGGGGTGCCATACGGTGATGGTGTCCGGGCGGCCGGCGTGCAGAGACCCTTCGTACGTCGGCTGTCCCCGCAAGCCCTTCGGCGAGCGCGCCCGGACGCCTGCGTCACAGGCAACTTCCGCGCCACAAAGCGCTGCCCAGCACCACCTCCGCCGAACCGACGGCACCCCTCGCACCAGCAGCAGCACACCGACGTAACCCTCAGCGTCTCCCCTCAAGACGCCATTCGCCGGAGGCACCACCGTGAAGGACATCCTGGACGCCATTCAGTCGGGGACCGCCACGTCCGCCGACTTCGCCGCCCTCCCCCTCCCCGAGTCCTACCGCGCGGTCACCGTGCACAGGGACGAGACGGAGATGTTCGCGGGCATGCCCACCCGCGACAAGGACCCCCGCAAGTCACTGCACGTGGACGAGGTCCCGCTGCCCGAGCTCGGCCCGGGCGAGGCCCTGGTGGCCGTCATGGCCTCCTCGGTCAACTACAACTCGGTGTGGACCTCGATCTTCGAGCCCCTGTCGACGTTCGGCTTCCTCGAGCGCTATGGCAAGCTCTCGCCGCTGACCAAGCGGCACGACCTGCCGTACCACATCATCGGCTCCGACCTCGCGGGCGTCGTCCTGCGCACCGGCCCCGGCGTCAACGCCTGGAAGCCCGGTGACGAGGTCGTCGCGCACTGCCTGAGCGTCGAGCTGGAGTCGCCCGACGGGCACGACGACACCATGCTCGACCCCGAGCAGCGCATCTGGGGCTTCGAGACGAACTTCGGCGGCCTCGCGGAGATCGCCCTGGTCAAGTCCAACCAGCTGATGCCGAAGCCGGACCACCTGAGCTGGGAGGAGGCCGCGGCTCCCGGCCTGGTCAACTCCACCGCGTACCGACAGCTCGTCTCGCGCAACGGCGCCCAGATGAAGCAGGGCGACAACGTCCTGATCTGGGGCGCGAGCGGCGGCCTCGGCTCGTACGCCACGCAGTTCGCGCTCGCGGGCGGCGCCACCCCGATCTGTGTCGTCTCCTCGCCGCAGAAGGCGGAGATCTGCCGCAAGATGGGCGCCGAGCTGATCATCGACCGCAACGCGGAGGACTACCGGTTCTGGAAGGACGAGAACACCCAGGACCCCAAGGAGTGGAAGCGCTTCGGCAAGCGCATCCGTGACCTCACGGGCGGCGAGGACGTCGACATCGTCTTCGAACACCCCGGCCGCGAGACCTTCGGCGCCTCGGTGTACGTCACGCGCAAGGGCGGCACGATCGTCACCTGCGCCTCCACGTCCGGCTACATGCACCAGTACGACAACCGCTACCTGTGGATGTCGCTGAAGCGGATCGTCGGATCGCACTTCGCCAACTACCGCGAGGCGTACGAGGCCAACCGGCTCATCGCCAAGGGCAAGATCCACCCGACGCTGTCGAAGGTGTACTCCCTGGAGGACACCGGCCAGGCCGCCCACGACGTCCACCGCAACGTCCACCAGGGCAAGGTCGGCGTCCTGTGCCTCGCGCCCGAGGAGGGCCTGGGCGTGCGCGACCACGAGATGCGCGCCAAGCACATCGACGCGATCAACCGCTTCCGGAACGTCTGAGGCGACGGAGGTCTTCCATGACTGAGCGTCAACCCGCCGAAAGGCGGGAGACCGCGCCTGCGGCGCAGGGCGCGCCGCCCGCGGCTGAGCCGCTGGTGGATGCTGCGAAAGAGACGAAGACAAGGGAGCGCAGCGACCGCGGGCCGAGGAACGTCGACACCGGCATACAGCGCCCTGCGCCGCAGGCGCAAAAAGACAGGGACCGGCCGTGGCTCATGCGGACCTACGCCGGTCACTCCACGGCCGAGGCGTCCAACGAACTGTACCGGCGCAACCTCGCCAAGGGACAGACGGGTCTGTCGGTGGCGTTCGACCTGCCGACGCAGACCGGCTACGACCCCGACCACATCCTCGCCCGCGGCGAGGTCGGCCGGGTCGGGGTCCCCGTCGCGCACCTCGGTGACATGCGCCGGCTGTTCCAGGACATCCCCCTGGAGCAGATGAACACCTCGATGACCATCAACGCCACGGCCATGTGGCTGCTGGCGCTCTACCAGGTCGTCGCGGAGGAGCAGGGCGCGGACATCACCAAGCTCCAGGGGACGACCCAGAACGACATCGTCAAGGAGTACCTGTCCCGCGGGACGCACGTCTTCCCGCCGGGACCGTCCCTCCGCCTGACGACGGACATGATCGCGTACACGGTCTCCCACATCCCGAAGTGGAACCCGATCAACATCTGCAGCTACCACCTGCAGGAGGCGGGCGCCACGCCGGTCCAGGAGATCGCGTACGCGATGTCCACCGCGATCGCCGTCCTCGACGCCGTCCGCGACTCCGGCCAGGTGCCGCAGGAGCGCATGGGTGATGTCGTCGGCCGTATCTCCTTCTTCGTGAACGCGGGCGTCCGCTTCGTCGAGGAGATGTGCAAGATGCGGGCCTTCGGCCGCATCTGGGACAGGATCACGCGCGAGCGGTACGGCATCGAGGACCCCAAGCACCGCCGCTTCCGCTACGGCGTCCAGGTCAACTCGCTCGGCCTGACCGAGGCGCAGCCGGAGAACAACGTCCAGCGGATCGTGCTGGAGATGCTGGCCGTCACCCTGTCCAAGGACGCACGCGCGCGTGCCGTGCAGCTTCCGGCCTGGAACGAGGCGCTGGGCCTGCCCCGCCCCTGGGACCAGCAGTGGTCGCTGCGCATCCAGCAGGTGCTGGCGTACGAGAGCGACCTGCTGGAGTACGACGACATCTTCGAGGGCTCGAAGGTGATCGAGGCGAAGGTGGGCGAGTTGGTCGAGGCGGCGCTCGCCGAGATCGACCACATCCAGGAGATGGGCGGCGCGATGGCCGCCGTCGAGTCCGGCTACCTCAAGTCGCAGCTGGTCGCCTCGCACGCGGCGCGCCGGGCCCGTATCGAGTCGGGCCAGGAGAAGATCGTCGGCGTCAACATATTCGAGGGGACCGAGCCCAACCCGCTGACGGCCGACCTGGACACCGCGATCCAGACGGTCGACCCGGCGGTCGAGGCCCGTGTCATCGAGTCGCTGCAGCGCTGGCGTGACACTCGCTACCAGCCGCCCTTCAACCACCCGCGCCCCTGCAAGGCGCTGGAGCGGCTGAAGGAGGCCGCCAAGGGCACCGAGAACCTCATGGAGGCCACCCTGGAGTGCGCCCGCGCCGGGGTCACGACCGGCGAGTGGGCCGGGGCCCTGCGCGAGGTGTTCGGCGAGTTCCGCGCCCCGACCGGCGTGTCTTCCGCGCCCGTCGCGGTGGCCGCCGAGGAGGGCACCAAGCTGGCGGAGGTGCGCCGCAGGGTGGACGCCACCGCCCGCGACCTCGGCGTCGGCAAGCTCCGCTTCCTGGTCGGCAAGCCGGGCCTGGACGGGCACTCCAACGGCGCCGAGCAGATCGCCGTGCGGGCCCGTGACGCCGGGTTCGAGGTGGTCTACCAGGGCATCCGGCTCACTCCCGAGCAGATCGTGGACGCGGCCCTCGCCGAGGACGTCCACGCGGTGGGCCTGTCCATCCTGTCCGGCTCGCACGCCCAGCTGGTGCCGGACGTGCTGGAGCGGCTGCGCGAGGCCGGCGCGGCCGACATCCCGGTGATCGCCGGCGGGATCATCCCGAACGGCGACGCCGAGCAGCTCAGGGCCGCTGGAGTGGCCGCGGTCTTCACCCCGAAGGACTTCGACATCACCGGGATCATCGGCCGTATCGTCGACGAGATCCGGAAAGCGAACAAGCTCGACCCCCTGGAGGTCCCCGCATGACCACGCCTGTCAACCGCCTTCGCCCGCGGCGCTCCTGCCTGGCCGTGCCGGGCTCGAACCCCCGCTTCCTGGAGAAGGCGCAGGGCCTCCCCGCCGACCAGGTCTTCCTGGACCTGGAGGACGCGTGCGCGCCGCTCGCCAAGCCGGAGGCGCGGCACACCATCGTCAAGTTCCTCAACGAGGGCGACTGGACGGGCAAGACCAGGGTGGTCCGGGTCAACGACTGGACGACCGAGTGGACGTACCGGGACGTCGTGACGGTGGTCGAGGGCGCGGGCCCGAACCTCGACTGCATCATGCTGCCGAAGGTGCAGAGCGCCGAGCAGATCGTCGCCCTGGACCTTCTGCTCACGCAGATCGAGAAGACGATGGGCTTCGAGGTCGGCCGCATCGGCATCGAGGCGCAGATCGAGAACGCCCAGGGCCTCAACAACGTCAACGCGATCGCGCAGGCGTCCCCGCGCATCGAGACGATCATCTTCGGCCCGGCCGACTTCATGGCGTCGATCAACATGAAGTCGCTGGTCGTGGGCGAGCAGCCGCCCGGCTACCCGGCGGACGCCTACCACTACATCCTGATGAAGATCCTCATGGCCGCCCGCGCCAACAACCTCCAGGCGATCGACGGCCCCTACCTGCAGATCCGCAACGTCGACGGTTTCCGCGAGGTCGCCGACCGCGCCGCCGCGCTCGGCTTCGACGGCAAGTGGGTGCTCCACCCGGGTCAGGTCGACGCCGCCAACGAGGTGTTCTCGCCCTCTCAGGAGGACTACGACCACGCCGAGCTGATCCTGGACGCGTACGACTACTACACGTCCGAGGCGGGCGGCAAGAAGGGCTCCGCGATGCTCGGCGACGAGATGATCGACGAGGCCAGCCGCAAGATGGCCCTGGTCATCGCGGGCAAGGGGCGCGCCGCCGGCATGCAGCGCACCAGCAAGTTCGAGATCCCGGAGGCGTGAGCGGCATGCAGTTCGGACGGACCTACGAGGAGTTCGAGGTCGGGGCGACGTACAAGCACTGGCCGGGCAAGACGGTCACCGAGTACGACGACCACCTGTTCTGTCTCCTCACCATGAACCACCACCCGCTCCACATGGACACGAACTATGCGGAGAAGACGACGGACTTCGGCAGGAACGTCGTCGTGGGCAACTACATCTACTCGCTGCTGCTCGGCATGTCCGTGCCGGACATCTCCGGCAAGGCGATCGCCAACCTGGAGATCGAGTCGCTCAAGCACGTGGCGCCGACCTTCCACGGCGACACGATCTACGGCGAGACGACCGTGCTCGACAAGTGGCCCTCGAAGTCGAAGAACGACCGCGGCATCGTCCACGTCGAGACCAAGGGCTACAAGCAGGACGGCACCCTCGTGTGCGTGTTCCGCCGCAAGGTGATGGTGCCGACCGAGACGTACATCAAGGAGCGCGGCGGCGAGCAGCCCGGCCGCCCGGAACTGAAGCAGCAGGAGAAGTAGGCCATGGCCCGTCTCGCCCAGACCGCCGGTCTGACCGACGTCCAGCAGGAGATCCTCTCGACGGTCCGTGATTTTGTCGACAAAGAGATCATCCCGGTCGCGACCGAGCTGGAGCACCGCGACGAGTACCCGCAGCAGATCGTCGACGGGCTCAAGGAGCTGGGCCTGTTCGGTCTGATGATCCCCGAGGAGTACGGGGGTCTGGGCGAGTCGCTCCTGACCTACGCGCTGTGCGTGGAGGAGATCGCCCGGGGCTGGATGTCGGTGTCCGGCATCATCAACACGCACTTCATCGTGGCGTACATGCTCAAACAGCACGGCACGCAGGAGCAGAAGGACTACTTCCTGCCGAAGATGGCGCTCGGCGAGATCCGGGGCGCCTTCTCGATGTCGGAGCCGGGGCTCGGCTCCGATGTGTCGGCGATCACGTCGAAGGCGGTCAAGGACGGCGACGAGTACGTCCTGACCGGCCAGAAGATGTGGCTGACGAACGGTGGCACGTCCTCGCTCGTCGCCGTTCTCGTCCGGAGTGACGAAGGCCACCCCGAGGGCACCGCGCCCCACAAGTCGATGACGACCTTCCTCGTGGAGAAGGAGCCCGGATTCGGCGAGGTCCGCCCCGGCCTCACCATCCCCGGGAAGATCGACAAGATGGGCTACAAGGGGGTCGACACCACCGAGCTCATCATGGACGGCCTGCGCATTCCGGCCAATCGGGTGCTCGGCGGGGTCACCGGCCGGGGCTTCTACCAGATGATGGACGGCGTCGAGGTCGGCCGGGTGAACGTCGCGGCGCGTGGCTGCGGGGTCGCTCAGCGTGCCTTCGAGCTCGGCGTGTCGTACGCGCAGCAGCGGCACACCTTCGGCAAGCCGATCGCCCAGCACCAGGCCATCCAGTTCAAACTGGCGGAAATGGCCACCAAGGTCGAGGCGGCGCATGCCATGATGGTGAACGCGGCACGCAAAAAGGACTCCGGTGAACGAAACGACCTCGAGGCAGGGATGGCGAAGTACCTCGCCTCCGAGTACTGCAAGGAGGTCGTGGAGGACGCCTTCCGGATCCACGGCGGCTACGGCTTCTCCAAGGAGTACGAGATCGAGCGCCTCTACCGTGAGGCCCCGATGCTGCTGATCGGTGAGGGTACCGCCGAAATCCAGAAAATGATCATCGGTCGCCGACTGCTCGAAGAGTATCGACTCCAGGGTTAGATATGCCGATACGGGGTGTTTTCTTCGCGAAGAAGATCACACCCCGTCAACACTCTTCGGCCGCCGACTCGGCCTTCTGGCTTGCCCAGTTGTGGTCCGCGACCGGTACGATCGGCCGGAAAGCCGCCGTCCCCCGTTGAAGCGCGGCATCACCCGTTACGAAGGTCATCCATGCCCCACAGCCAAACCTCTGCACCACGCGGCCGGGTCCGCCTCGCGCGCGGAGCATCGCCGTGGCTTCTCCCGACCGTTGCCACCGCAGCCCTCAGCCTGGCCCGCGCGCGCCGCTCCGGCGCCGCGAAGGCCGTGGCCGTGCCCGCCACCGCACTCGCGGCGGGCATGCTGTGGTTCTTCCGCGACCCGGAGCGCGAGATCACCCAGGGCCGGGTCATCTCGCCCGCCGACGGTGTGGTGCAGAGCATCATGCCGTGGAAGGACGGCCGCACCCGCGTCGCGATCTTCATGAGCCCGCTGAACGTCCACGTGAACCGTGCGCCGCTGGCCGGCACGGTCACGTCGGTCGAGCACATCCCGGGCGGTTTCGTTCCCGCTTTCAACAAGGAGAGCGAGAACAACGAGCGTGTCGTCTGGCACTTCGACACGGAGCTCGGCGACATCGAGATGATCCAGATCGCCGGCGCGGTAGCCCGCCGCATCGTCCCCTACGTCCCGCAGGGCACGAAGGTGGAGCAGGGCGACCGTATCGGCCTGATCCGCTTCGGCTCGCGTGTCGACATCTACCTCCCCGAGGGTGTCGAGATCGCGGTGGAGGTCGGCCAGAAGACCGTGGCTGGGGTGACGCGCCTTGACCGTGATTGATCCCGATACCCAGTCCGGCTGGGTGCCGGAGGCCGACGAGGTGGACGACGAGGAGGAGATGCCCCTCTCGCTCCGCCTCTCAATAGCGGACACGCTCACCCTCGGCAACGCCACGTGCGGGTTCATGGCGGTGTACTTCACCACCACCGGGATCCTCATCCCGCACCTGACGGGCAACGACGAGTCGGCGGGCATGGCGCGGCACAGCGCGGCCACGGCGGTCATCCTGATGCTGTGCGCGGCGGTCTTCGACCTGTTCGACGGCCTGGTGGCGAGGAAGCTGCGGTCGTCGCCGATGGGCGCCGAGCTGGACAACCTCTCGGACCTGATCAGCTTCGGCCTGGCGCCGGCGTACTTCGTGCTGGTCTACGGCATGGTGGCGGACGACGCGCACCAGAGGGTGGCGGCGGTCGGCGCGATCGTGGTGCTGCTGGCGGTGGTGCTTCGCCTTGCGCGCTTCTCGTGCGTGACGATGAAGGACGGGATGTTCCAGGGGATGCCGTCGCCGTTCGGCGCGCTGACGGTCGTCTCGATCGTCCTGCTGGAGCTGCCGTTCTTCGCCACGCTGCTGGCGATCCTGGGGACGGCGTGGCTGATGGTGAGCCGGGTGGAGTACCCGAAGCCGCGGGGCCGGCTCGCGGTGGCGATGCTGTCGTGGATCGTCCTGTCGATGGGGCTGCTGGCGGCGTGGGCCTTCGACGCGCCGAGCGGTCAGCTGCTGCTGCAGACGGGCTGCGCGCTGCAGCTGGTCATGGGCGCGGTGATCCCGCTGTTCGCCACGGCACGCCGGGTGAACAACTTCCGCGACAACCGCCGGGAGGCGCGGGCGGCGCAGTTGCCGTAGCGCGCGACGCTGCGCTGCGCTTGGCGGAGGGCCCCGAACCGGGTTGGTTCGGGGCCCTCCGCATTGGTGCCCGGGGTGTACCTGGGGGTTGTCTCGCCCCCGCCGCCCCTACCCTTCCCGTCCTCCAGGGGCTGCGCCCCTTCAACCTCGCCGGGGCTCCGCCCCCGCACCCCGCCGGGGCTCCGCCCCAGTCCCCATCCGGGGGCCAGCCCCTGGACCCCCGCTTCTCGAACGCCGGAGGGACTGATTTTCCCCGGTCGGCATGATTCAGCCCGTCCGGCGATTGAGGACGAGGCCGTAGGCCGACCAGCGGGGCTCTGGGGGCGCAGCCCCCAGGAACAGGCAGTAGGGGCGGCGGGACGCAACCCGCCCCGCCTCAGCCCAGGTGGTCCCGCGCGATCCTTTCCGCCACCCGCTCCAGGATGGGCCCCGCGTCCGCGATGCACCGCGCCACGTCCGGCTCCACCTCCGTCAGGGGGTAGGCCCGCCCGATGCCCGCCCTCTCCAGCGCCTCCGGCGGCAGGGCCAGGCGGCCGCAGACCGCCACGACCTCCTTGCTCGCCGCTCGCGCCGCCGCCGCGACCCCCGCCGGGGCCTTCCCGTGCAGTGTCTGCTCGTCCAGCGAGCCCTCGCCCGTGACCACCAACGAGGCCCGCTCCAGCGCCGGCGCGAAGCCCAGGACGTCCAGCATCACCTCGATGCCGGGGCGGAACCGCGCGCCTAGGAGCAGGGCCCCGTACCCGATGCCGCCCGCGGCCCCGGCCCCCGGCGCCACCGCGTACTCCGCGGCCCGCGCGCCGACCGCCTCCTCCAGCACCTTCGCGCAGTGCGCGAGCGCCGCGTCCAGCGTCTCCACATCGTCCGGCGAAGCCCCCTTCTGCGGTCCGTACACGGCCGGGGCGCCCTTCGGCCCCGTCAGCGGGTTGTCCACATCGCTCGCGAGGATCAGGTCGACCGAGGCCAGCCGCGGATCCAGGCCCGACAGGTCGGCACGGGCCAGACCCGCCAGTCCCCCGCCCCCGGGCGGCACCGGCTCCCCCTCCGCGTCCAGGAACCGCGCCCCGAGCGCGGTCAGCATCCCCGCGCCCCCGTCCGTCGTCGCGCTCCCGCCGACCCCGAACACGATCGTCCGCGCCCCCGCGTCCAGCGCGGCCCGCAGCAGCTCACCGGACCCGTACGTCGACGCCGTCAGCGGCGCGAAGACCCCGGCCGGCAGCCGCTGCAACCCGCTCGCCTCCGCCATCTCCACGACCGCCGTGTCGCCGCGCAGCGCGAACGCCGCCGTCACCTCGTGCCCGAGCGGCCCCGCGACCCGCACCTCACGTCGTTCGAACCCGGCCGCGACCGCCGCGGCCACCGTCCCGTCGCCCCCGTCGGCCACGGGCAGCGCCTCCACCTCGAGGTCCGGCACGACTCTGCGCAGCCCCGTGGTCACCCGCTCCGCGACCTGGACGGCCGTCAGCGACCCCTTGAACTTGTCCGCGGCGATGAGCACCCGCTGTGCCGATCGCGTGTCGTCCACTGCAGCGTCCGCCACCTGCAATCCCCTCGCTCTCCGAGCCCCGCGCACGTCGAACACGCCGGGGCAGTCGCGCCGCTGTGACCCTAACCGCACCGCACCTGCCCCGTCATGCCCCGTCCGGCCCCCGGAATCCGCGCGAGCGCCCCCGGAATCGGGTAGACCTTCAGCCATGACCCCTGTGGGCACCGATCTCGCGGACCGCGTCCTCGGCGGCTGGCTGGGCCGGATCGCCGGCAACATGCTCGGCAAGCCGGTCGAGCGGGGCGATGTGTGGACGCGGGAGCGCATCGACCGTTATCTGCGGCAGGCCTCGGCGCTGCCGCTCACCGACTACCTGCCCGAGCCCGCCACCGATAGCGACGCCCTCGACCTGCGCCCCGAGTGGCGCCAGTGCGTACGCGGCCGCATCCACGGCAGCTGCCGCGACGACGACGTCGACTACGCCGTCCTGGGCCTGGACCTGCTGGAGACGCACGGCTTCGGCTTCAGCACCGAGCAGGTCGGTGACCAGTGGCTGCTCAGGCTGCCGTATCTGCAGACCTTCACGGCCGAGCGGGCCGCCTACCGCAATCTCGCGGGCGGCCTCAAACCCCCGCTGACGGCCACTTACGACAACCCCTACCAGGAGTGGATCGGCGCCCTGATCCGCGCCGACGTCTACGGCTGGACCTGCCCGGGCGTCCCGCGCCGCGCCGCCTCGCTGGCCCGCCGGGACGCGGTCCTGTCCCACACCGGGAACGGGGTGTACGGGGCGATGTGGGCGGCCGCGCTGATCTCGGCGGCGTTCACCGCGCCCACCGTCCGGCACGCCCTCGACACCGCGCTGACAGTGATCCCCGCGAGCAGCCGCCTCGCCCGCACCGTACGCCGGGTGATCTCGCTCCACGAGACCCGGCTGAGCTGGGAGGAGACGCTGGACGCGGTATCGGGGGAGACCGCCGGGCTCGGCTGGATCCACACCGTTCCGAACGCGGGGGTCCTCACGGCCGGGCTGTTGTACGGCGACGGCGACTTCACCCGCACGATCGCGCTGACCGTGCGCGGCGGCCTGGACACCGACTCCAACGGCGCGACCGCGGGCTCGGTCGCGGGCGTCCTCACCGGCGCGGAAGCCATCCCCGCGCGGTGGAAGGACCCCCTGGAGGACACGGTCCGCAGCGCCGTCTTCGGCTTCGACGGTGTCCGCATCAGCGAGCTGGCGGAACGGACCCTGCGGCTCGTCGAAGCCGAGGCCGCCTGATCCGGCCGGCAGACGCAGAAATCCGACCCGAGATCAAGACTGCTGTGCACCGTGCGGGTCCAAGCAGGAGGTCCCAACTCCCTTATGAGTTGGGGCCGTTGATTCTGAGCGGCGACACTGATCGCTAGTGCCGCGGCAGGCAACGTTTGCCCGTCAAGGAGCGGCGTCCGGTGCGTGCTCTGGGGGTACCCCCTGCTCGAAGAGCTTGGGGGAGTGCC